>NZ_JBKFAX010000016.1:0-181526 GCF_053345865.1 Mycobacterium sp. C31M
AGTCCTGGGCATTGGCGTCGATGCCGCGGTCGAGGCGTTTGCAGGCGATCTTGCCGATCCAGGCGTTGAAGTCCTTCTGCCCGTAGATGCCGTAGGTGTGCAGTTCCTTGGCGAATGCGGAGTCCGGGTCGGCGTGTGCCGGAGCAGCGAACACCACCGCTGCCGCCGCACACACACCGGCCAGCGCAGCCGCCAATTTGGTTGTCGCCATACCCAACTCCCTTACTTCGTATCCGGCGCGCCGACCGGGACCGGCTCCGTCGGCGGCTTGGGCCAGGGCACCTGCACGGGACGGCGACGCACCATCTGCGGCCACCAGAACCACTTACCCAACAGTGCCGCGATCGACGGCGTCATGAACGCCCGGATCACCAACGTGTCGAACAGCAGACCCAACCCGATCGTCGTACCGACCTGGCCCATGACGGTGAGCTCGCTGACCGCCATCGAGATCATGGTGAACGCGAACACCAGGCCGGCGGCCGTCACCACCGAACCGCTACCGCCCATCGCCCGGATGATGCCGGTGTTCAAGCCGGCGTGGATCTCCTCTTTCAGCCGCGCGACCAACAACAGGTTGTAGTCCGCACCCACGGCCAGCAGGATGATCACCGACATCGGTAACACCATCCAGTGCAACGGAATACCGATCAGGTGCTGCCAGATCAGCACCGAGATGCCGAACGCCGACCCCAGCGAGATCAGCACGGTGCCGACGATCACCGCTGCGGCCACCACGGCACGGGTGATGATCAGCATGATGATGAAGATCAGTGCGATGGAGGCGATTCCGGCGATGATCAGATCCCAGTTGGCGCCGTCCTGCATGTCCTTGAAGGTCGCCGCGGTGCCGCCCAGATAGATCTTGGATCCCTCCAGCGGGGTGCCCTTGATGGCCTCCTTGGCGGCGTTCTTGATCGCGTCGATCTTGGCAATACCCTCGGCGCTCAACGGATCACCGTCGTGACTGATGATGAACCGCACCGCATGCCCGTCCGGCGACAGGAAGTTCTTCATACCGCGCTTGAAGTCTTCGTTCTCGAAGGTCTCCGGCGGCAGATAGAACGAATCGTCGTTCTGGGCGGCATCGAACGCTTCGCCCATCGCCGACGAGTTGTCCTGCATCGCCGACATCTGATCCTGGATGCCCTTTTGCGTCTGATACATGGTCAGCATGTACTTCTGCATGTTCTTCATCGTCGCGATCATCGAGGGCATCAACGCCACCATCTGCGGCATCAACGCGTCGAGGCGCTCCATGTCCGGGATGATGTCCTCGAAGTTGTCGGTCATCACGTCGATGCCGTCGAGGGTGTCGAAGATCGAGCGGATCGCCCAGCAGCCCGGGATGTTGAAGCAGTGCGGTTCCCAGTAGAAGTAGTTGCGCAGCGGCCGGAAGAAGTCGTCGAAATTGGCGATGTTGTCCCGCAATTCGGCGATGTCGAGCGACATGTCCTTCATCTTGGCGACCATCGAATGCGTGGTGGCAGCCATCTGCACGGTGATGGAGTTCATCTTCTCCATGCTCGCGATGGTCGTCTGCATATCGTCGGCCTGCTTGAGCATGTTGGCCATCATGTCCTGCTGGTACTTCTCGTTCATTTTCTGAGTCGTACCCTGCATGCTGATCTGGAACGGGATCGAGGTGTGCTCGATCGGGGTGCCCTGCGGCCGGGTGATGGCCTGCACCCGCCCCACACCCTCGGTGCGGAAGATGGCCTTGGCGATCTTGTCGATCACCAGGAAGTCCGCCGAGTTGCGCAGATCGTGATCGCTTTCCACCATCAGCAGTTCCGGGTTCATCCGGGCCTGCGAGAAGTGCCGGTCCGCCGCGGCGTAACCCTGCTGCGCGGGCAGATCCTCGGGCAGGTAATTGCGATCGTTGTAGTTGGTCTGATAGCCGGGCAGGGTCAGCAGCCCGATCATGCTGATGGCCATCGTGGCGATCAGGATGGGGCCGGGCCAGCGGACGATGGCCGCACCGATCTTGCGCCAGCCGCGGGTCCGCATGGCGCGCTTGGGTTCCAACGTCTTGCCGAACCGGGTGACCACCGAGATGATGGCCGGTCCCAGCGTCAGCGCGGCGAACACCACGACCACCATGCCGATCGCCAGCGGGATACCGAGGGTGACGAAGTACGGCATGTTGGTGAAGTGCAGGCAGAAGGTCGCACCGGCGATGGTCAGGCCGGAGCCCAGCACGACATGCGCGGTGCCGTGGAACATCGTGTAGTAGGCCGACTCCCGGTCTTCACCGGCGGAGCGGGCCTCCTGATATCGACCCAGTAGGAAGATCGCGTAGTCGGTGGAGGCCGCGATGGCCAGCGTCACCAACAGACCGGTGGCGAACACCGACAGACCGATGATGTCGTGATAACCCAGGAAGGCGATCGCCCCGCGTGCCGACAGCAGGCACAGCACCACCATGACGATCGTGACGATCATCGTCACGATCGATCGGTAGATCAGCAGCAGCATCACGATGATGACGATGAAGGTCAGACCCTCGATCATCTTCAGGCTGCGATCGGCGGCAATCTGCTGATCGGCCTGCATGGCCGCCGGCCCGGTCACAAAAACCTTCAGCCCGGGCGGTGTCGGCATGTTGTAGACGATGTTCTGGACGGCTTCGATGGACTCGTTGGCCAGTGCCTCACCCTGGTTACCGGCCGTGTAGACCTGCACATAGGTGGCTTTGCCGTCGGAGCTCTGCGCGCCCGACGCGGTCAGCGGGTCGCCCCAGAAGTCCTGCACGTGCTGGACATGTTCAGGATCGGCTTCCAGCCGGTCGATCATGTCGTTGTAGAAGTCGCGGTCGGCCTCGGTGAGCTGGTTCTGGCTCTCCAGCACGATCATGATCGAGCTGTCCGAGGTGTACTCGCCGAACACGTTGCCCACGCGTTTGGTCGCGATGACCGACGGCGCGTTCTCCGGGCTCATCGACACCGAACGCAGCTGCCCGACGGTCTCCAGCTGCGGCACCGAGACGTTCAGGAAACCGATGACGACGACCCAGCCGATGATGATCGGCACCGCCAGCGTCCGGATCCATTTGGCGATACCGCCACGATGCTGCTGTGTGGCGACCGGGATCTGGTCGGTGGTCGGCTCGCTCATGCGCTCTCCTCGCAAGCTCGGAGTCCGCATTCGGTGCCGATGATTCGCTCGCTGCGCTCGCTCATGCGCTCTTCACCAGGCAGTACGTGTGCGCGCCCACCCCGTCGACGGTGCGCTCGTCCTTGACCTCGTCATCGACGGTGATCCGGCACGACAACGTGGTCCCATCGGTCTGCCCCGAAATCGTCGGGAACACCGATGGCGCGGTCGTGCTCAGCGTGATCTCCCAGGGCAGCGTCACATTGTCCGCACGCACCGGCTTGGCATCCAGATCCATGTAGTTGACGTTCGCCGTGGCGCCCGGCTCACCCCAGACCTCGTACTTGACCACCTTGGGGTCGAACGGCTCGGTGTCGTCGGCGGCACTGTTCTCGGTGGAGATGTAACCCGGGCCCGTCCCGAAGAACGTCCGCACCCGCAGCACCGTGAACGTACTCACCAACACCACCGCCACGATCACCAGCGGGATCCAAATCTTCTTCAGCACGTTCACTGCTGAGATGCCATTCGCTCGTTGGCCTTTCATGCCGCGTGGGCCGGTGTCGTCCGAAAGCGCCGATATGCTGCGCTCACACGCCAGTGAGCGTACCCTTACCGACTGCGGTCAGGTTAGCCAGGCGGCTAAGCTTGTACAAGTCACACGGCTAGAGAATGTGACGAGTGCTACTTACAAGGGGGCAAGGTGGCCAAGCCGGTATCGCAGCGCGGGTTTGCGCGCGAACGGGTCATCGAGGCTGCGCTGCATCTCTTCGCCGAGCGTGGGGTCAACGGTACTTCGCTGCAGATGATCGCCGACCACCTCGGGGTGCGGAAGGCCGCCATCTACTACCAGTTCCACACCAAGGACGACATCGTGCTGGCGGTCGTGCGACCGGTCTTCGACGATATGGAGCGCCTGGTCCGCATCGCCGAATCGATCCCGTCCCCGGAATCCCGCCGTGATGCCGCGATCAGCGGGTTCGTGGAACTCGCGGTGCGGCATCGGCGCATCGGCTCGCTGTTCTACGGCGACCCGGCGGTGTTGGCGCTGGTGCAGTCACATCAGGAGTTCGAGGCGGTGGCCGACAGCCTGCGCGAACTGCTGATCGGCGCCAACCACGATGCCGAGACCCGCGTGACCATCGGCATGATCACCTCGGGGGTGTTCGGCAGTACTGCCGAACCGCATCTGCAGGACATCGGCGACCATGATCTGCACCGCATCCTGCTCGACTGTGCCCAGCGGATGCTGGCGGCCTCACGACCCGCTGAACACCTCGCCTAGCTGGCCGCCGACCTCGGCAGGCCCCGGGGGCGGCAGCGGTGTCGTCGACGTCGGGGTGACGGTCGTCGTCACGGTGGTTGGCGCCGAGGTAGCAGAGGTAGTGGTCGGCGCAGACGTCGTCGATGTCGTCGACGTGGTCGAATCGTCGGAGGTTGCCGCGGCACCCGGCTGGTGCACATCGGTCCACCTCTCCTCGCGGACCACATCGTCGCCGACGCTGAACACCAGCGCCTCGGACGTCACCGTGTAGGACTGGCCCTCGTTGAACGCCACATAGTCACTGCCGGAACTGGTGGCCGACAGCTCCAACTGCGCGCCGTCGCGCACCCGCACGCCGCGGTAGGTGTAGTTGCCGTCCGAGTCCTCGCAGACGGCCACCCGCGAAGTCGAGGTGGCACCGAAGATCACCGGCACCTCCGGGGCCGCGCACCGCGCGAACGACTTGACGTAGCCCTGGCTGTCGGATTCCGGGGCAGCGCCGGCCGGAGCGGACACCGCGAGCAGCGCGGCACCGGCCGCGGCGAAAGCGAGGGTCAGCTGCAGTGCGCGCGTGGAATACATCTGTATCAGCTGACCACGTCGCGACGGTTCCGGCCACCCGCCACGCCGATGACTTCACCGACCGCGGGCAGTCTGTCCTACATGACCACACTGGACGGCCGGATTGCCCTGATCACCGGCGGTGCCCGCGGGCAGGGCCGCGCACACGCTGTCACACTGGCCCGCAACGGCGCCGACATCGTGTTCTGCGATGCCGCAACGCAGATCGAGGAGGTCGACTACGACCTGCCCACCCCCGCCGACATCGCCGAGACCGTCCGCGCCGTGGAGGCGCACGGCAGGCAGTGCCTGGCGGTCACCGCGGACGTGCGCGACCTCGCGGCGCTGCAGGTGCTGGCCGAAAACGCCCGAGACCGGTTCGGGCATATCGACATCGTCATCGCCAACGCCGGAATCGCGAGCGGTGCGCCGCTGGCCACGATGTCCGAACAGCGTTGGCGCACCATGATCGACATCAACCTGACCGGGGTCTTCAACACCTTCCGTGCGGTGCTACCGCATCTGATCGACCAGCGGTCCGGGCGGCTGGTCGCCACCTCGTCCAGTGTCGCCACCACCGGCGCCCGCGATGCAGCGCATTACGCGGCGGCCAAGGCCGGGGTCCTCGCGCTGGTGCGGTCCCTTGCGTTCGAGGTCGCCGAGCACGGCATCACGGTCAACGCGGTGATGCCGTCCGGGGTGGACACCCCGATGATCCACAACCCGCAGACGTACCGGGTCATCCGGCCGGATCTGCCCGATCCGGGCCGCGCCGATGTGGAGCAGGTGTTCGCCAAGGGCCGCCCACGGCCCGGCCTGCTGACACCCGAGGATGTCGCCAATGCGGTGCTATACCTGGTTTCCGACGAGGGCCGCTGCCGGTCCGGGGATGCGTTGACCCTGGCCAACGGAATGGACTGAGCTCGAAGGTTATTCGGGGTCGCCGTACTCGTCGAACCAGTAGGCGAGCTTGCCGCGGCGGCTGACGGCGCGCAGCCGCGCCTCGGCGGCCGCCCGGGTCCGGCTCGTGGTGACGATCAGCAGTTCGTCGCCGGTGGCGATCCGGGTGTCGGGCAGCGGGACGAAGGTGTGGCCGTCCCGGATGATCAGCGTGATCACCGCCGGATCGGGCAGCCGCAGTTCCAGGATAGTCACATTGTGCAGCCGCGATGGCGACTGCACCTTCATCGTCAGCAGTTCGGCGTCGAGCACATCCAGCGGCGCCGCCTCGACCTGGATCTCGCGGGTCGCGCCCACCTCGGTCAGGCCCAGCAGCCGGGCCACCAGGTGCAGGCTCGGCGCCTGGATCAGCGTGAAGATCACGACCAGGATGAACACGATGTTGAGCAGCCGTTCGCTGCCCGCCACCCCGGCCACGATCGGGAACGTCGCCAACACGATCGGGACCGCACCGCGCAACCCGGCCCAGGACAGGAACAGTTGCTGGCGTAGCGGGATGCCGAATCCGACAAGGGAGGCGGCCACCGACACCGGGCGGGCCACCAGCAGCAGCACCATGCCGATCACCATGGCGGGCACCAGGTCGCCGGGCAGCTCGCTGGGATCGACCAGCAGACCCAGCAGGACGAACAACCCGATCTGCGCCAGCCAGCCCAGCCCCTCGGCGAACGACCGGGTGGTGGACCGGTGCGGCAGACCGGAATTGGCCAATACCACCGCCGCCAGATAGGCGGCCAGGAAACCGCTGCCGTGCACGCTTCCGGCCGCGGCGAAGGCCACCACACCCAGCCCGAAGGTCGCGATCGGGTACAGGCCCGACGCCGGCAACGCCATGCGCCGCAAGGTCAATGCCCCCAGGAAGCCGACCGCCAGCCCGATCACCGCGCCGGCGACCAATTCGAAGACGATCTCCCACAGGGTACCCGCGGGTTCGAACACGAACGGCACCACGCTGAACATCAGCACCAGGATCACCGCGGGCGCATCGTTGAAACCCGATTCGGCCTCCAGCAGCCCGGCCAGCCGCCGGGGCAGCGGCAGCACCCGCAGCACCGAGAACACCGCGGCGGCATCGGTGGACGACACGATGGCACCGACCAGCAGGGCCAGCTGCCACTCGAAGGCCAACAGGAAATGCGCTCCCGCGGCGGTGATCACGGTGCTCACCAACACGCCCACCGTGGCCAGCGCACCGGCCGGTGCCAACACCTTTCGAATATCGGCGAACCGGGTGGTCAACCCGCCCTCGACCAGGATCACCGCCAGCGCCGCGGTGCACATGTTGCGGGCCGCCTCCACGCTGTCGAAGTCCAGGCCCAGCCCGTCACGTCCCAGCACCACCCCGACGAGCAGGAAGAACAGCAGCGCCGGGAAGCCGACCCGGGTGGCCACCCGGGTACCGACGATGCTGGCCAGCAGCACGAGGCCGCCGATCAGCAGCGCCAGGTACAGCTCGTGCAGCGTCATTTCGGTTCCGTCCCCCTACTGCGATAAGTCAAGATATCGGGGTGGCGGTTGCCAAGTTGCGGATCGGGATAGCGGGTGCCGGGAACGTCGCCCGCTCGGTGGCCCGTGAGCTCCTCGAGTACGGGCACAAGGTATTGCTGATCGAGAAGGAGCGCCGTCGCTTCGAACCGCACACGGTGCCCGCGGCGGACTGGCTGCTCGGTGACGCCTGCGAGCTGTCCACACTGCAGGAGGCCGGGGCACAGACCTGCGACGTGATGATCGCCGCGACCGGAGACGACAAGGCGAACCTGGTCATCGGGCTGCTCGCCAAAACGGAGTTCGGGGTGCCCAGAGTGGTGGCCCGCATCAACGATGTGGACAACCAGTGGCTGTTCAACACCTCCTGGGGTGTGGACGTGGCCGTGTCGACCCCGGGTGCACTGGTCGCCGGGATCGAGGGCGCCATCGACGTGGGCCATCTGGTCCGGCTGATGGGTCTGCGCGAGGGCCAAGCGGCTCTGACGAAAATCACTCTGCCACAGAATAATCCGCTGGTAGGCCGCCGGATCGACCAGGTGGATCTGCCGCCGAACACGGCGTTGGTGACGTTGTTACGCGACGACACCGTCCTGGTACCGCGACCCGACCATGTTCTCACCGCGGGTGACGAACTGTTGTTGATCACCGACGGTTGACACCGACAGCCAGTCCGCGAGGTTGCGCACGTAATCCTTCAAGGCGTGCAACGGGTACGGATCCTCTTTCATCCCGGTCCCGGGCAGCTCGGTGACGAATGACGGTGCGCCGGTTTCGATATCCCAGTTGTAGTCGGCGAAGTGGTGGAAGGTCGACGCCGCGACGGCGCGGCCCATCGGCCTGCCGTCGGCGGCGCGCTCACCGTCGAGCAGCACCGCCAGGTTGAACCGCCGGCCGGTGTGCTGACTACGCCCCTGGGCGAGCACCGTGGCATGTGGGACGTTCGCCGACACCGCGCCCTCGTGCGGATGCGCCGGGAACCATTCGACCCGCCCGCTGTGGGTGCGGTCGGTGCGCAACAACTCGTGCACCGCACCGTCGACCAGCACCGGCTGATAGTCCCCGTTGGCCCCGGAATGGTAGTTCGGCCAGGCGATATCGGGGTTGTCCTGATCGTCGCAGGGGGCCTCGGGGTCATCACCGTGGAACTGGTTGAGCTGTCCCAGTGAGCCCAGTTGCAGCAGACAGCACCCCAGGTCCTGGTGGTCGCGGGCGGTCAGCACACCGCCGCCGTTGGCCCGGAACCGGATGATCGCGGCGGCATCGGCTTCACTCAGCCCGTCGCCCAGATCGACTGCCATCAGCCAGAGTTGATCGATACCCAGCTTGTCCACATGGCTGAGCACCGGATCGTCACCCCGGGAGATCCGGTTGCGGGCCACGACCCGGTGCCCGGCGGCCCGCAGCTCGGCGACCAGCAGCGAGAACCGGCTGATATCCCAGTCCTCGGAATTCGCGGTGATGGTGGTCTGCAGCAGGATTGTCGCCATGGTTCGACGATGTCAGCCGGGCATTGATCCCGGACCCTTGGAAACCCGTAGTCTCAGCCAGTCCTCGAACCGGGTCTCGAACCGGACCGCACCTCTGGCGGGCAGCAACGCACGCTCGTCGATCCGGATGCCGCGGAACGGGGCCGCCGGGTCGGCGATGACGGCGCGACGGTCGCCGCGGGCGACGAATGCGATCCGGATGATCTCGTCGAACCGATAGGTCACCGGACCGCTGACCTCGATGGCATCGTCGAGCGGACCGCTGACGGCGGCGATCGCAAGCGACTCGGCGATATCGGCGCAGTCGATCGGCTGGACCAGCGCGGGCGGTACCCGCACCGTGTCACCGTGCGCACCGAATTCGGCTGCCGCGAGCAGCAACTCGAAGGACTGGGCCGCCCGCACCACGGTGTGGTGAATCGGCCCGGCCGCGACGAGGTGCTCCTGCAGCATTTTGGCCGCGTGGTACCCGCTGACCGGTGCCAACCGGTCGGCACCCACCATCGACAACACGATGTGGTGATCGACGCCCGCCGCCGCCTCGGCGGCCAGCAGATTGAGCGTGGTGGTCGCGAAGAATCCACGGGCCTCCGTGCAGTCCGATGACCCGAAGCTCGAGGTGTCCACCACCGCCGATGCGCCGGTGAGCACATCCGCCAACCCGGCACCGGTCACCGCGTCCACCCCGGTCGACGGGGCCGCGGCGACCGCGTCATGGCCGCGGGCGGCCAGTTCGGCCACCACCTTCGAGCCGATCCGCCCCGTGCCGCCGACGACGACTATCCGCACCGACCCGCCGCTAGTGCGCCGAAAGCCATTGTGCAAACGTGGTTTCGAAGACCGTCAACGACTCCGCCGCGCCGAGGGGCACGATGCTGCGATCGTCGATCACCGCGCCGAAATACGGTGCCTGCGGGTCGGCGATGACCTCACGCGGGTCGTCCTTGGCCGCCAGCCCGGTGCGGACGAAGTCGTCCATGGCGATCTTCTCCGGCCCGGCGATCTCGATGGGACCGTCGACGGGGGCACCGGCCGCCGCCCGGGTCACCCCCTCGGCGACATCCTCGGCGGCGATGGGCTGCATCGCCGCATGCGGCAGCCGCACCGTCGCGCCGTCGGTGGCCGATCCGGCGATGGCCTCGACGAATTCGTAGAACTGGGTGGCCCGCACGATCGTGTAGGGCACACCCGAGTCGACGATCAGCTTCTCCTGCGCGACCTTGGCGCGCATGTAACCGCTGTCGGGTACACCGGCGGCGCCGACGACCGACAGCGCGACATGGTGGCCGACACCCTGTACACGCTCGGCGGCCAGCAGATTGGCGGTCGAGGTGGTGAAGAACGCCAACACGTCGTCGTCGGCGAAGGACGGCGAGTTGGTGACGTCGACGACGACCTGGGCGCCGTCCAGCGCCTCGGCGACGCCCTCGCCGCTGATGGTGTCCACCCCGGACCGCGGCGATGCGACGACCGTGTCGTGGCCGAGTTCGATGAGCTTGGCGACGACCTTCGATCCGATCAGACCGGTGCCGCCGATCACCACAACCTTCATTTCGTGATGCCTCCGCAAGAAGTTCTGAACTGTCACTGTTCAGCTTTCCGTGCCGGAGGTCTGCGGCAGCCCTTGAAAGTCCGTAGTCAGCTGCTCTCCAGGCTCCACTGCACGCGGGAGAAGTCGCCGACCGCGAGGTCCTTCTCGTGGATGCAGACGGTGAACGTGCCCGCATCCCAGAAACAGAAGCCGGGGTTGGTATCGGACTCCAAGGTCAGCAGGGTGATCCACTCCTCGGGCAGCCCACCCTGCGCGCATGAGGCCTGGTCCTGCGGGGTGTCGTTCTGGGTGAAGACGTAGGCGTTGACGGTGTGGGTGCCGATTCGGCGGTCGGTGTTGCCGGTGAGCTCCTCCTGCAACGCCCAGTAGGCCTTCAGCAGGTCGTCATCGGCCTCGATGCCGAGCAGGACCGGATCGTCCGGGTACACCGTGTGGGCGCGGTACAGGTCGGGCACCGACACCGTCGCATCGGCGTGGATCCGGAAACCGGCATACGGCCCGTCCTGGTCACCGGTGAACTCGGCGTCCGACGGCCACCGATAGGGCTGCACGGTGTCGGCATCGGAGTGCACGACGTGGATGCCGTCGCCGTGGTCCTGCCCCTCACCGAAGAAGTACAGCCGGCCGGTTCGTGGCAGCCAGGGTTGCAGCGGGGCGAGTTCGTCGAGGTTCAGCTGGGCCAGGAACGGCCAGTGCCGGCCGTCGGTCAGCGGGTAGTCGAAATCCGCGGGCAGGTCCGGGGCACCACCGATGCGGGTGCCGCCGATGGTCGCGGGTTCGTCGGCTTCGGTGGTGCGCAGCCGGACGGCCCGGCGGGCGTGCGTGAGCAGCGTCTGTTCGGCATGGCCGAGGCCATGTCGCTGCAGCGCGGCCGTCAGTATGTCGACGTGCAAAGGACTGCTGCGGGCCAGGAACTGTTCGCGGTCGACGGCGACCGCCAGGTCGGGCCGGTAGGTGATATCGCGGAGCAGCGCCTCGTACTTTTTCTCGATGTCGACCTTGTCGATCTGGTCCAGCTCGCCGAGCCGGTCCGGGATGCAGGTGAGCGCAGTGCTGCGCAGGTACAGGTGGGTCAGCGAGGTCAGGTCACCGATCCAGTCGGGGATCTCGGTGTCCGGGTTCTTGGCATTGAACTGCTCCAACGACAGGAACTCCAGATCGGTGAACCGGCGCAGTTCGTCGGGGAAGCGTCCGTCCCAGTCCCGGAACAGGATTCGTCGTACCCGGGTCGGCTCGACGGACAACGCCTCGTCGAGATTGCCGTAGGTGTGGGCGCCCAGGGTGACCGGCTGCGGCGTGACGCCCCGCACGATGTGGACGGCAGGTCCGGTGTCCTCGTAATCGTGGCGGACGACGCCGCGCAGTTCGATCCGCTGCGGTGTCACAGTCACCTGACCGAAGAACTTCGCGCCGAACTCGAAGCCCTCCTCCCAGATGTAGAAGTCGTCGACCCATGGGCCACACGACGGGCAGCGTGGACACCCGGTAGGGCTCGTCGTACTTGTCGGTGAATCCGAAGGTGCCGCTGCGGAAACCCGGTGCGAACCCGTCGATGGGTTGGGCGCGGAACTCGAAGCGCATGCCGCCGTCGTCGAACACGACAGTGGAATCGGGGGCGAACTCGAAGTGGGTGGAACCGATCTGGAAGAGGTCAGTCACCGAATCAGGATATGTCGCCGTCGATTAGACCGACTAAGCGATGAGGGCCCGACGCCTTTTAGTTGCTGTCGTTCGCGGTCTCGTTCAGTCGACGCCCGGCGCGGTCCCGTCATACTCGCCTGTTCGAAAAGTAGGCCAGTAGGTCGTCGTGGGCCGACAACGATCCAACAATGTGCGCAAGGACGCACCGTGGAGGACCCGCACGTCAATCGCATGGCCTGGGTTCGCGACGTTGTCGACGACGTATAGGTAGTAGTTGTCCGGATCCTGATTCGCGGCTTCGAATTGGCGGTGCTCGAGAGGGACTCCCTGGCCTCGCGCCGACCTGCTGAAAGCCTTCACCTCGATTTTCGCGGTGGGCTATCGATGTCATACGGAACTCCCCGGAGATGCACGTCTTGAGGGGAACGACCGGCTTCCCGTTCAAGGCCCATGACGTGGTCGATGGCGGTACGTTCGACCTCGGAATTGACCACTACACGTACCTCCTGCGCGTCTGCTCTCCGCTTGGGTTGAGTCCACTACTAGCGCACAACGGCTCCGAACGTCAGGGCGTTGGCGATCAACGTTCGCCCGACCTACGAACCCCCGCCCTTCCGATCCGGACGCCGTCGGGCAGGCTGGTAGCCAACATGACCGCCCCTCCCCTGTCCCCGGACTCCGATGCCGACCCCGACACGCTGCTCATCGCGTTCGCCGAGTGGGCGGCAGGCAATGGCACCGCGCTGTACCCGGCGCAGGAGGAGGCGCTGATCGAACTGGTCAGCGGCAGCAATGTCGTGCTGGCCACCCCGACCGGTTCGGGCAAGTCGCTGGTGGCCACCGGCGCCATCTACGCCGCACTGGCGGCCGACCGCACCAGTTTCTACACCGCCCCCATCAAGGCCCTGGTCAGCGAGAAGTTCTTCGCGCTGTGTGATGTGTTCGGCGCGGCCAATGTCGGCATGCTCACCGGGGATGCCTCCGTCAACGCCGACGCCCCGATCATCGCGTGCACCGCTGAGATCCTGGCCAACATCGCGCTGCGCGAGGGGGCCGAGGCAGACATCGGCCTGGTCATCATGGACGAGTTCCACTACTACGGCGACCCTGACCGGGGGTGGGCCTGGCAGGTGCCGCTGCTGGAACTGCCCCAGGCCCAGTTCCTGCTGATGTCGGCGACGCTCGGCGATGTCTCGTTCCTGCGGGCCGACCTGACCCGGCGCACCGGACGGCCGACGGCGCTGGTGACCGGCGTGCAGCGACCGGTCCCGCTGTTCTACAACTACGCCACCACCCCGATGCACGAGACCATCGGCGACCTGCTGAACACCCGGCAGTCCCCGATCTACGTCGTGCACTTCACCCAGGCCTCGGCACTGGAGCGGGCCCAGGCACTGATGAGCGTCAACATGTCGTCCAAGGAGGAAAAGGCGGCGATCGCCGACCATATCGGCGCGTTCCGTTTCTCTACGGCGTTCGGTTCCACGCTCTCGCGGCTGGTGCGCCACGGCATCGGGGTGCACCACGCCGGCATGCTGCCCAAGTACCGGCGCCTCGTCGAACAACTCGCCCAGGCCGGCCTGCTCAAGGTCATCTGCGGTACCGACACCCTCGGCGTCGGCATCAACGTCCCGATCCGCACCGTGGTGTTTTCGGCGCTGTCCAAGTACGACGGCACCCGCACCCGGTTGCTCAACGCCCGCGAGTTCCACCAGATCGCCGGACGGGCGGGCCGCGCCGGCTTCGACACCGTCGGCAATGTGGTGGTGCAGGCGCCCGATCACGAGGTGGAGAACCTCAAGCAGTTCGCCAAGGTCGCCGACGATCCGAAAAAGCGACGAAAACTGGTGCGCCGCAAGGTGCCCGAGGGCATGGTGCCGTGGAGCGAGAAGACCATGACCCGGCTGATCGAGGCCGGTCCCGAGGCACTGACCAGCAACATGCGGGTGAGCACCGCGATGATCCTGGACGTCGTGGACCGCCCCGGCGACCCCTGGCAGGCCATGCGCCGGCTGCTCACCGACAATCACGAACCCCGCAAGCGCCAACTCAAGCTCATCCGCGAGGCCGTCGGCATCGCCCGGTCGCTGTTGCAGGCCGGCATCTTGGAGCGGGCCGCAGGCCCGCCGCCGCGTTACCAGCTGACCGTGGACCTGCCCGAGGATTTTGCGCTGAACCAGCCGCTGTCCACCTTCGCGCTCGCGGCTGTCGACGTCCTCGATGCCGCATCGGAAACCTATGCACTGGATGTGGTTTCGGTGATCGAGGCGACCCTGGAGGATCCCCGGCAGATCACCGCCGCGCAGCTGAAGAAGGCGCGAAGTGAGGCGGTCGCCGCGATGAAGGCCGAGGGCATCGAGTACGACGAACGCATCGAACTGCTCGACGAGGTCAGCTATCCGAAACCACTGGTCGAGCTGTTGGAACACGTGTACACGGTGTACCTGCAGACCAATCCGTGGGCCGCGGACGCCGCGCTGTCCCCGAAGTCGGTTGTCCGCGAGATGTGGGAGCGGGCCATGACCTTCCGCGAGTACGTCAGCGAGTATGGGCTGACCCGATCCGAGGGCGCGGTGCTGCGTTACCTGTCCGACTGTTTCAAGGCGCTGCGGTCGGGGGTGCCGTCCTCGGCCCGCACCGAGGAGGTCACCGATATCGTCGAGTGGCTCGGTGAGCTTGTGCGCCAGGTGGATTCAAGCCTGCTCGATGAATGGGAGCAGCTGACCAGTCCGGATCAGCCGCATGATGTTCCGGTCGCGATGCCGGCCCGCCCACGGCCGCTGACCGGTAACGAGCGCGCCTTCACCGCCATGGTGCGCAACGCCATGTTCCGACGGGTGGAACTGTTCGCGCGACGACGCTGGGCCGAGCTCGGCGAACTGGACGCCGGATCGGGGTGGAACGCCCAGCGTTGGGCCGAGGCCGGGGATGCCTACTTCGACGAACATGCCGATGTCGGTATCGGCCCGGATGCGCGCGGGCCGGCGCTGTTGATGATCGAGCGGCAACCCGGCCGGTGGCTGGTACGCCAGATCCTCGATGATCCGGCGCGCGACCATGATTGGGCATTCGTCGCCGAGGTCGATCTGGCCGAGTCCGACGAACAGGGCATGGCCGTCATCCGGTTGACCACGGCCGGCCCCGACTAAGCGGCCACCCGCCGCTGCACCAGGTCGGTGAGCACCCGCAGTGCCTGCGGGTCCCCGGCGACCGTCATCTCCCCCTGCGCGACCGCATCGCTCACCGTCGTCCGCCGGCCGGCGATCGCACCGATCACCTCGGCCTGTGACCGCACCACCACGGTGGCCGGCTGCGCAGCCGGCCCCGGCGTCACCGACATCCGCCGGTCCCGGATGGTCAGGCACGCCACGCTGTCACCGATGTGGAACTCGTAGGTCGCTTCGAAATCTCGCGGCAGCTCGGTGTCCCCGCTGCCGGCCAGGAAGCCCAGCGCCCATTCGGCACGGAACACCTCTTCGTCGGCATCCGCGCCGTCGAGCAGATGCCGGGCACCCCACAGCGCCAGCGGGATCACCGCGGCCGCCAGTTCGCGGCCGGTACCGGTCAGCTCGTAGGCGACCGCCGCGCTGGGCTGATCGAGCAGCAGCTTGCGGGCGACGACACCGTCGGCCTCCAGCTGACGCACCCGGGTCGCCAGCAGGCTGGTACCGATCCCGGGCAGTGCGTCGGCGAGCTGGTTGTAGCGCTTGGGACCCGAACCCAGCTCACGCACGATCAGCAGCGTCCAGCGCTCTCCGACCACGTCGAGTGCGTGTGCCAGGCCGCAGAACTGCGCGTAATTCCGCCGTGTCATGCCTTCACCGTACCCCTCGCTCCATGTTTCTGATGTCAACTTTGATTTCTTATGTTGCACTTCTGTTTTTTATGTTAGCTTTCAAAACATGTCTACTTACTCGAACGCCCATCCCGCGCTCCGCGGGCTCATGGCCACCTGGTGGCGCGCCTGGACGCGGCCGGCCCCACCGAGACCGCCGCGCGAGCGGCGCCACTATCCGCCGAAGCGGGACCAGGTGATCGAGACCGCCGCCATGGCGCGTGAGATGTACCGGCTGTAGAAGCGTTGACAGGCAAGTAATGACTTGCCTATGGCGGCGTCGTGGGTGACGTGTTCAAGGCCCTGGCCGACGGCACCCGCCGCACGATTCTCGATGAACTGACCGAACGCGACGGCCAGACGCTGTTCGAGATCTGCGGACGCCTGACCACCCGGCACGGCCTGGCATCGTCACGCCAGGCGATCTCGCAGCACCTCGAGGTGTTGGAGGCAGCCGGTCTGATCGACGTCCGACGCGAGGGGCGGTACAAGTTCCATCACATCAACACCGCTCCCCTGGAACCGATCGTCGCGCGCTGGCTCGCCAGACCAGACAGGGATACACCATGAAGATCAGCTACACGAGCGTGTTCGTCGACGATCAGGACAAGGCGTTGACGTTCTACACCGAGAAGCTCGGCTTCCAACTCAAGCACGATGTGCCGATGGGCGGCGGCGGTCCGCGATGGATCACCCTGGTGTCACCGGAGCACCCCGACGGCACCGAGTTGGTGCTCGAACCAGACGGACACCCTGCCGCACGCCCGTTCAAGGACGCCTTGGTCGACGACGGAATCCCGATGACGGCCTTCGCCGTCGGCGATGTGCGCGCGGAACACGGTCGCCTGTCCGAACTCGGCGTACGCTTCACCCAACCGCCCACCGAGATGGGGCCGGTGACCACCGCGGTGCTTGATGACACCTGCGGCAATCTCATCCAACTCTTCCAAGAGATCTGAGCGTATCGATCTCGTGCGGGCGGTATGGCCGACCGTCGGCGAACACCAGGTCGTGGAACCACTCCTTCGGCGGGACCTTGTCATACGGCTTGTCCCAAGAGTCCCATGGGAAGAACGTCTGGGACTTCCCGGCGACCAGACCCCAGGTGAACGGCCACACGTGGCGGCGTTTCGCCACCGGGAGCACGCCCTCGATGGTGCTGCCCTCGGTGCGCGCCAGGTACTCGGTGCACATCATCGGCCTGCCCCACGGCTGGAGTTCTTCGATCCGTCGTTCGAAACCAGCCGGGTTGTCATAACTGTGGAAACTGAGGACGTCCGCGAGACCCAGTTGGATATCGGCCATTTCGCTGCGCTTGGACGCATCACCCCACTCGCCCTCCCAGACGCCGGTGGTCAACGGTTGGATCGGATCCACCGTGCGCGCCCAGCGGAACACCTGCGGTAGCAGGTCGGCGACCAACTGCGGCTTGTCCTCACGCTCGACCGCCTTGTACACGGCAGCGGGATTGTCCGGCTCGTTCCACAGATCCCAGCCCAACACCCGCTCGTCGTTTCGGAACTGGGTTATGACACGAATTACATACTCCTGCAATACTTGCCGGTATCGTCGGTCGTCGAGGCGTTCGGCACCCGGGCTCTGCACCCAGCCGGAGTTGTGTACACCCGGTGTCGGCGCCCGCTGCGGGCCGGCCTTGGGCAGTGGATCCCAGCACGAGTCGAACAGCACCAGCAGCGGCCGAATTCCGTGCTTGGCGGCGATGTCGACGAACTGTCCCAGCCTCTTGTGGAAACCTACCCGGTCGTGCGTCCACAGCTGGTCGTGCAGAAACACCCGCACGGTGTTCAACCCGATCGAGCGCGCCATGCCCAATTCGTTGTCGATGCGCATCGGATCAAAGGTGTTGGCCTGGAACATCTCTAGCTGATTGATCGCGTTCGAGGTGATGTAGTTCGCGCCCACCAGCCAGCCTTGGGCCCGGAACCAGCGATGCGCCCGGTCGTTGGACCAACGGTCCGCCACCGCCGAAGCGGGTGGCGCCACACTGACCGCGGCTGCCGCGGGCGGCACCAACAGCGGAAGTTTGAGAAGTGTTCTGCGGCCCACCGTGTGTTTTCGATCAATTCCATTGGTG
Source organism: Mycobacterium sp. C31M (assembly GCF_053345865.1). Taxonomy (NCBI): domain Bacteria; kingdom Bacillati; phylum Actinomycetota; class Actinomycetes; order Mycobacteriales; family Mycobacteriaceae; genus Mycobacterium; species Mycobacterium sp. C31M. The sequence goes on from NZ_JBKFAX010000016.1 coordinate 17,980, forward strand.
TGTCTCAGATCACGTACCAAGTTGCCGTCCTTCGATTTCGCAGTCGTCATCGATCCCCCGGACAGCACAACCGTACCCGGATGCCGGGTACGGTACACAAGCAGTGGTCAGGGGGTCAGGATGACTTTGACTGCGCCCTCGAACTTGCGCTGGAAGATGTCGTAGGCATGCGGAGCCTCATCGAGGGGCAGGGTGTGGCTGGCAAAACTGTCCACACCCAGTGGATCGGCATCGGTGAGCAACGGGAGGATGTCGTCCACCCACTTCTTCACATTGGCCTGTCCCATTCGCAACTGGACCTGCTTGTCGAACAACGTGAGCATCGGCAACGGATCGGCCATCCCGCCGTAGACACCGATCAGCGAGATCGTCCCACCGCGTCGCACGATATCGATGGCCGAGTACAGCGCGTCCAACCGGTCGAGCCCGGCCTTCTCCATCAACGGTTTGGCCAGCGCATCGGGCAACAGGCCGGTGACCTGTTGTGCGGCTTTGGTTATCGGCGATCCGTGGGCTTCCATGCCGACGGCGTCGATGACCGAGTCGGTGCCGCGGCCTCCGGTGATCTCGCGGATAGCATCGCCGATCTGCGGATTCTCGTCGACGTTCAGTGTCCGCAGCCCACGCGCCTGCGCGCGCGCCAACCGCTCGGGCACACGGTCGACGGCGATGACCTCATACCCGAGGTGCGCGGCGATCCTGGCCGCCATATCACCGATCGGGCCCAGGCCCAGCACCGTGACCGAACCGCCGTCGGGGATGTCGGCGTACATCACCGCCTGCCACGCGGTCGGCAGCACATCGGACAGGTAGACGAAGCGCGAATCCGGGGGCCCGTCGGGCACCTTGATGTGGGTGAACTGCGCCTGCGGCACACGTAACAACTCGGCCTGCCCGCCGGGAACCTGCCCGTAGAGCTCGGAGTATCCGAACAGCGCTGCACCCATCCCCTGTTCCCGTACCTGCGTGGTCTCGCACTGGGTGTAGAGCTGCAGGTCGCACATGAAGCAACTGCCGCATGAGATCTGGAAGGGGATCACCACCCGGTCCCCGGGCTTTAGGTTGGTGACATCGGCACCGACCTCCCGCACGATGCCCATCGGCTCGTGGCCCAGAATGTCACCCGGGCTCATGAAGGCTCCGAGCACTTCGTACAGATGCAGATCGGAACCGCAGATGTTGGTCGACGTCACCTCGATGATCGCGTCGGTGGACTGCTCGATTCTCGGGTCGGATACCTGTTCCACCCGGACATCGCGTTTACCGTGCCACGTCACTGCTTTCATGATCAGTCCGAGGCGCCCTCACTGTCGTCGAAGAAGGCCCATCCGCCGTCACCGGAACGCACCTCCATCCGCCAGCCCAACTCGGAATTGTCGGCCTTTTGATCGACGAACCAGGCATGGGCGTCTTCGGCGCTTTCGATGTCCTTGGTGTCGACGACATCGCCCTTGGGATTCAATACTCGATAAGTAGCCATGCCAATCAGCGTTCCCGTTTTCCGCCGCGCCAATCTCGGGTATCCGCTCGGCCATGAACGGTCCGAATTCCGAACGTAGTGAAAGCGATGTCGAGGACGACCCCAAGGTGGCGAGTTCGCGAGCAGACGGCGAGGACGGCGGCTCGTATGTCGGGCGCACCTTCTCCGACGACGACTTCGATGCCGGTGAGACCGGCGCCGAGGCTCGTTCCGAGGACTAGCCCAACTCGACATCCACCACCAGCGGACGATGGTCCGACAGCGCAGCCGCCGGTGCGTCGCAGTTACGCGCGCACAGTGCGGGGTCGTCGGTGAGTATGTGGTCCAGTTGCTTGGTCGGATTCTCGGCCGGAAATGTCGGCGCGCCGGCAAGCGAGCGCAATCCGGATACCCGGGTGACAGCGGCCGGACCGAGATTGAGATCGCCGGTCAGCACATGCGGACCGGGCAGGCCGCGCAGGTCCCGGCACAGCCGCCGCAACTGCCGACGGTTCCAGCCGGGCACGAAGGACAGATGGGTGTTGGCAACCGACATCGGCCCCAGGGGCGTGTCCAGTTGCGCGATCACCGCCGCCCTCGGCTCCTCGTCGACGATCATCACCTTGTTCGGCCCCGGCAGATACATCGGGAACCGCGTCGGAATCCGCGGCAACCGGACCACCTGCCAGCTCGTCGCCGGATATCGCGACAGCAGAGCGATACCGTAGGCCGCGGTACCCGGTTGCTCCTTGCCGGTCGCGGCCATCCAGGTGGCGCCGGGAGTCCCCGAGATGGCGGCGACGAATCGGTGCGCCTTGGCATCCATCGCCTCGGCCGCCACAGCGGTGAGGTCGGCGCGTCCCGACCGCTGCTGTTCGAGATCGACCTCCTGCAGCGCCAACACGTCGGGATCGAGTTGCCGCACGGCATCGGCCAGCCGTTCGGGATGCACACCGTCACCCACCGTGCGGCCGTGCAGAATATTGAACGTCGCTATCCGCATGCCAGCTGGGTACCCAGGATGACATGTCCACACCTGAGGAGCTGCGAGCGGCGTTGCGGACCGCCGCATCGGCGCTCAAGGAACACGGTCCGCGCTTCGCCCTTGCCGGCAGCTATGCGTTCTGGGTCGCCGGTGGCCCGGAGCCTTCGCATGACGTCGATTTCGTCGTGGCAGAGGCGGACACCGAAGCGGCGGCGGCCACCCTGTGCAAGGCCGGCTTCCGCATCGAGCGTCCGCCCGAGGACTGGTTGTTCAAGGCGCACAGTGGCGATGTGCTCGTCGATGTCCTGCATCGCCTGAACGGGACTGCGGTCACCGCCGAGACGTTGGCGTGCGCCGAGGAAGTCGACGTGCTCGCGATCCGGATGCCGGTCCTGCCTGTCACATTGGTGCTCACCCAGACGCTGCGGGCACTCAACGAGCACTACTGCGATTTCGCGTCGTTGCTGCCCGCGGCCCGCGCGGTGCGCGAGCGTATCGACTGGGGTGCGGTGCGCCGCGACACCGCAGACAGCCCGTTCGCGGCCGCGTTCCTCACGCTGGCCGACGGGCTGGGCATCTCAGTTCAGTGATTGCGTAGCTTGTCGATGAGCTTGTCCTTGGTCAGTCCGGAGTAACCGGACATCCCCAATTCCTTGGCCCGCTTCTTGAGGTCGTCGACGGTCCAATCGTCATAGGAACCCGATTCACCACCCTTGCGCCCGACGGCGGACTTGCCCCGTGCGGCGGCGGCATTCGAGATCCGTGCCGCCTTCTCCTTCGAATTGCCCTGCTCGCGTAAGTCTTCGTACATCTTTTCGTTCTTGAGCGACGGATTCGGCATCGCCATCACCTCCCGAAGGTTCACTGTCCGAGCTGAATTCCCGGGGTGCTCGAAGGCGAAACCGTGCGATCAACCCTTGACGACCTTGCGCAACAACGTGCGGGTGGCTTTCTCCAAGATCGCCCGGGCGTCCTGCGGGTTGCGCTTCTTCGCGGCCCGGTCCCGGCTCAGCCCACGCCCGGCGAGATCCCGGGCGAGTTCTCGCCAATCCGGAAGCAGCACCGAGAGTTCCAGGGCTCGATCGAACTTCTCCTCGGTGCGTTCGTCCTGCCAGCCCTGGTGGCACAGGTACTGCCGACCGCCGGCGACATCGGTGCCGATGGCCTGGATGTGTCCGTTGGCATGCGGACTGATCCACACCTTGCGCCACGCCGGCGGTATGACGAGATCCGTGATCCGGGCCCGGTCGGCGGCGTCATCCAACCGCCGACCATCGGGTCCGCAGTAAGCGAACCCGGTGCCGCTGCGCCGCCGGGTGATACCTGGGCCGCTGACATCACTGCGCCGTAACCGCATACAGCGGGTTACCCGTTTTCGGCGCCCGCCCTGGCCCGTTCGCGAACAGATGCCACGACGCCACCGTCGTTGAGGATGTCGGTGCCGGTCAGGTAACCGGCCTTGGCGCTGACGCAGAACGCGAACAACTCGGCCATCTCCTCGGGCTTGCCCCAGCGCGGCACCGCAGCATCGGCCACCAGCGCCCCGGCCCCGCCGGCCTCCTCGAGCCGTCCCATCTCGGTGTCCACCGACCCCGGTGAGACCGACACGATGCGCAGCCCACGGCCGTTGAAGCGCTCGGCCTGTGCCGCGCTGTACCACTTGACGAAATTCTTGCTGATCGCATACGCGATCCCCGACCGCCTTTCGTCTCCGCCGATATCGCAGGCCGGCAGCAGCGCCGCGACAAACGCTTCGGGATCCTGCAAAGCGGTCGGGAACGCGGCCACCGGGAACAGTTCCTCGGGAAGCAGGTGCGCGGCCATCGACGCCACGTTGACGATCGCGCCGCCCTCGGCGACGGTGTCGTAGAACGCCTCGTTGACGTGCAGGGTGCCCAATGCATTCGTCCGCAGGATGTACTCGGCGTCCCCCATCGCCGGGCTCACACCCGCGGCGTGCACGACGGCGGTCACCGCACCGGTCGCGGCGGCAGTCTTGAACAGGTCGTCGACGGCCTGGCGGTCGGTGACATCGCAGTTGAGGGCGGTGGCGGAGATTCCCAGACCATCCAGCGTCGCGAACGCCGAGTCCAACCGGTCCTGACGGACATCGGCCAGCACGACGTGCTGGTCGCGGCCGATGATCTTCGCGGTGGCCACGCCCATTCCGCCGGCGCCGCCTGTGATGACTGTCACTGCACTCATAGTTAGACCGTATACCTAACTCGCGGCATCACGCAGGATCTCCCCCAGCTTCTCCAATGGATCGCCCTGTTCGGGGTATAGCCGTCGCTGGTCTTCCGGCGTCGGCGGCGCACCCCCGGATGCCGGTGTCGGTGGGATCGCCACCGGTGGCGGAGGAGGTGGTGGCGGTGGAGGCAGCGCCGTGATCGCGGCAATCTTGTCGTCGAGTCGGGCCGCAGCGTTCTCGCGGACCGTGCGCCGGTCCGGATCAGGGTCGGTGTTGCCCGCGAAGCAGTTCGGCGGCGCTTGCTCGACGATCTGGCGGGCATTGCGGTAGTGGTCGACGGCCTCGGGTGACCGGAACGCCATCCGGTCGCCGAGGGTCTCCTGCACGAGTTCCAGGTTCACCCGCACCGCACAAGACTCGGCCGGGTCGGTGCCGGCGAGCGCTGCCAGGAGATCGGTTTCGGCATCGTCGAGGCGGTCCTCGCGCGCGGCGATCACACCATCGGAGAAGTGCTGCAGGACCGCGTTTTCGGCCACTCCCGTCCACAACAAGCGCGCGGCGAGCACCAACAGGACCACCACGACCGGTACCGATCCGAGCAGCAGGCGTCTGCGGGTCATCGGCCCACCGCCACCCGGTCCAGACGGTTACGCCGGATATCGCGCAGCCCGCGGTACACACCGACGAGCACCAGAATTGCCGCCGCCGCACCGAATAGCCAGTAGAGCTCGACACCCGAGGCCGCCGGGGTGGCCGCCACCTCGGCCGATTCGCCGGTGCCCGCGGTCGATGCATCGTCGAGCGGTGACGCGCCCGCCCGTGACACATAGGACACACCGATCTGATCGGCGACCGCCCGCAGGGTCGGTTCGCCGAGGTCGCCGTAGCCAAGTACGGCGCCACCGTCCACGGAGTCCGGCGGGAGCTCGAACTCCCGGATGGGTGCAGCCGCCTCGGGCGTCCCGGCCCCGAGGTAGAACACCAGATTCCGGGCGCGCGGAAACTGCTGCATCGCACCGATCAGTTGATAGCGCAGGATGTTTCCGGCCGCACCGGCATTGGCGAGATCGTCGGGCCGGTCCCGGTAGGGTTCCGTCGCATCGATCACCGGCCGCAGACTCCAGGTATCCGCCGACAGTGGCCAGTCCAGGGAGGGCCGGTCGGCGAATCCGATCAGCGCGAACCGGGCGTCCGGGTACCGGTCGATCAGCGTGCCGATATCGTTGCGGGCCTGGGCCATCCGCGGTCCCGTCATATCGGCCGACCGATCCACCAGCAGGAAGACGTTCGGCTCCTGATCGCCGGCGACCCGGGTGATCGTCGGGTCAGTGCCACCGATGACCGGCCGCAGCAGCGCGCCGAGCAGCAGTACCGCGGCGGCGATCAGCAGCCAGTTGCGATCTCGTGACCGCGCCAGCGCGGCAACGAGCACCACGACGGCGGCCGTGGCCAACAACCACATTGGAAGTGCCGGTTGCAGGGTCATCGTCGGATCACCACCGGAAGGATCAGGACGCCGGCAATGGCCAGCAGTGCGGCGAGCACCGCGAGTTCCGGCGTCTCCGGTGACCTTGCAGCGACACCATCGGCATCGGGCGCCGACGCGGGTGGGTGACGCCGGATATCGACCAATCGGGTAGCGGTATCGGAGGTTTGGGTGAAGGCGCGGCCTCCCGTGGCCTCGGCGAGTGCACCGGGTAACCCGGCACCGGAGGTGACCGCATTGACCTGGACACCCGCCTCCCGGGCCAAGGTGCGCACCGCGTCATCGGTGAACAACGTGGCAGTGTTCGGCGTCGCGCCGGGGCCCACATAGATGATCGACCGCCGTTGCGCGGTCTCGGCGTCGAACCGCGGAAACCCGGTCAGACACAAGGCCAGGGTGTCCGCGACGTTCGGGGTGTAGTCGGCATAGTCGACCCGGGGTGCCAGCGGACCGGGTTGGGCGAATGTTGCTGCCGCATACTGGTAGTCGCGGGTCAACGGGATCACCCGGCGATCGGCCGAGCTGAGTCCGATGCGTTCGGTGGTGAAGTCGCGGACCTCGTCGGCGAAGTACCGCAGGGCGGCCTGCACTTCGGGGTCGCCGTCGGAGCCGCCGATGCACACCATGATGTCCTCGGGCTGATCCGCGGCGGCTTCGCGCTGCGGCGCCGGCAAACCGGTCGGCCGCGCGGCGGCGACCACCATCGCAACGAAAGCCAGGACCAGGAGCCCGATGGTCACCGCCGTCGAGATTGCCTGCAAACGGGCGGCCCGCTTGTACTCCGGCAGTCCGGTCAACCGGTCGATATTGGCCAACGCACGAGGTGGTCGCAGCGGTGTGCGACCCGGCCATAACAGCGCCATCCCGACGGCGCCGGCCAGCCCGAGACACGCCGCGATCGGCACCGCCCACCACATCAGGTCCATCGGCGGACCAGTTCCACGGCGGCGTCGGCAACGGCGTCGACATCGACGACGGTCCCGAGATTGAACTGGGCGTCGGTGAGTTCGGTGAGCACCGGTGCCGCCGGTGCCAGGGTCCCGACGATATCGGGCAACTGCAGGTACTCGACCTGCTCACCGGTGGTGTCCCGCAGAAAGAGTCGCACCTGCCGGCTCACCTCCGCCGCCGCCGCTGCCGCACTGAGATCACCTGCGCGGTATCGGTTTCGGGTATCGGCGATGGCCCGCAAAGCCCGTCGTCGGGTCAGTGCCGTCCGCGCGGTGGTGACGATCCCCGGCTGACGGTCGGCGCGGCCAGGCGCGGTCCACCACAACAGCGCGACGTACCAGGCAATCATGGCCGCCACGATGGCGACCACCGCCCATATCCATCCGGTCGCCGCATCCGGCGCGTCGATCAGATGGCGTAGCAGATCATCCGGCACGCGCGTACACCCCGGTCATCGCCACCAGCGCTGCCATGATGCCCGAACTCGACACGATTCGCGCATGCGGCACACGCAGGCCGGTCAGGAACTCCGAAAGTTGCTGTCGGCGTTGCTCTTCTGCCTGCAGGTAGGCACGCAGCACCCGGTCGCCCAGCAGATCCGCCGAGAGAACCCGACGCCCGTCGGCGACGTCGTAGCCCGGTGCGGGATCATCGGGTTCCACCGCCGGGCGGTCGGCGATCATCGCCCAGAGCACATCATGGCGCGCCCCCAACGATCGCAGCACATCGCGGAGTCGGTCGCTGATACCGGGCTCATCGGAGATGACGAACACCAACAGCGGGTGCCGGTGATGCTGGGCCACCCATTCGAGTTGGACCACGATGCTGCTGACATCCGGATCGGCTCCGACGTGTTGGTGGTAGCGGTGCAGCAGGCGCTCGACATGGGTCTCACCGCGGCGCAACCGGATGTCGACGGCACCGCGGCGATCACCGGTGACCAGCCCGATCTCATCAGAGCGGGGCAGCGTCAACAGTCCGACGGCACCGATCAGATGCGCGGCCACTTGGCTTTTCAGCTCACCGGACGGGGTATCGGCGCGCATGTTGCGGCCCCCGTCGGCCACCACCAGGATCTTGTGGTGCTTCTCCGAGACGAACTGCTTGATCAGGGTGTGCCCGGACCGAGCCGTCGCCTTCCAGTCGATATCACGGATATCGTCGCCCGGTACGTAGGGCCGTAGCTCGTCGAATTCCAGGCTTCTGGTGTGCACCAGGGCATATCGCCCGCCACTGAGCAGGCCGGCGGCATCGCGGCCGACGTACGCCTTGGCAGCGTCGAGGTGTATACCCACGTCGGCCTCACGGCACCGGGACGGCACGCAACACCGCATCGATCACGGTGTCGGGAGTGATGCGCGCGCTGGCGGCCTCGAATCCGAGGATCAGCCGGTGCCGCAGCACCCGGTGTGCGAGTCGCGCAATATCGTCGGGCAGCACGTGGTTGCGGCCGCGCAGCAGCGCCAAAGCCCGTGCGGTACGGCAGAACGCGATGGTGGCACGCGGGCTGGCCCCGTACTCGACAAGTCGCGCCATGTTGCCGGGCAGGTGTCGGTCGGGTTCGCGGGTGACCGCCACCAGTCGGCCCGCGTACTCGATCAGTGCCCGGTCCATGTGCACGGTCCGCACGGTCAGCTGTGCACGCCGGATGTCCTCGACGCTCACCACGGCCCGGGCGTGGTGCTCACGGTCGTAGAGGCCGGCGTCCATCCGGTCGATGATCTCGACCTCGTCCTCCACCGACGGGTAGGCCACCAGCTCCTTGAGCATGAACCGGTCGGTCTGGGCCTCCGACAGTGGGTAGGTGCCCTCCTGATCAACCGGATTCTGGGTGGCGATGACCACGAATGGCGCCGGTATCGGGTACTCGACTCCGGCGATGGTGGTCTGCCGCTCCTCCATCGCCTCCAGCATCGCGCTCTGGGTCTTGGCGCTGGATCGGTTGATCTCGTCGAGCAGCACGATGTTGGCGTGCACAGGTCCGAGCTGGGTGGCAAACGAGTTGCTGGCAGCCTCGTAGATCTGGGTGCCGATGATGTCGCTGGGCAGCAGGTCCGGGGTGCACTGGATGCGCCGGAAGGTGCCGTCGATCGACTCGGCGACCACCCGCGCCGCGGTGGTCTTGGCCAACCCGGGCACACTCTCGACCAGTAGATGCCCGCTCGCCAGCAGCGCGATCAGCATGGATTCACGGAGGTGATGTTGACCCACCACCTTGGTCGAGAACTCGGCAGCCACGGCGGCGGCCACGTTCCTGGCGTCGGTAATCGATACCTCGTCGGCCTGTAGTCGCGATGCGGTCATGGATCCTTCCGTATGGATGAGCGCGTCTCGGGTACCCAGATTTTGCTGTCGCCAAGCGCGGGTAGTGTTCCCCCATGTCCGAGCCGCCCCCGTTCAGCCCGACGATCGGGCTGTTGACGGTGAGCCGGGTCTGGGAGGCGGCGCTGGCCGATGCGCTCAAGCCGCTCGGCCTGACCACCAGAAAGTACGGTCTGCTGGGCCATATCCGCGGCACCCCGGGCATCTCCTTCTCGGAGCTGGCCCGGCGCTCGCGTATCACGGTGCAGAGCGCGCATGCGGCGGTGACGGTGTTCGCCGCCGACGGCCTGGTCGATGACGGAACGGCGCACGCGGGAGCGGCCTCCACGCTGCAGGTGACCGCGGCGGGCACCGCGTTGCTGGACCGTGCGGCCACCGAGGTGCACCGCCTCGATGCCGCTTTCGTCGCCCAGTACCCCGTGCTGGTCGAGGCACTGCGGAGTTCCATAACCTTCAGTTAGACTGAAGGTTATGGAGTCGGTGCTACTGTCCGCGCATGTCGTCGCGGGCATTCTGTTCGTCGGTCCCGTCGCGGTCGCCACCAGCCTGTTTCCCCGATACGCCGCGGCAGGCGACGGCATGGCGGTCGCCGCGGCCCTGCACCGCATCACCCGGATCTACGGCGCGCTGGCCGTCATCGTGCCGATCGTCGGTATAGCGCTGGCCATCGCCCAGGGCCGGGCATCGGAGATATGGGTGCTCATCGCCATGGTGCTCACCGGAATCGCCGGCGGCCTGCTGGTCGTCGGGATCGCACCCCTACAGCGGGCAGCCCTCGGCGACGGCGACCCGCGCCGGCGCCAACTCGGCATGATCACCGGCATCTTCAACCTGCTGTGGGCCGTCGTGGTGGTGCTGATGATCGTCCGACCCGGATCGGAGTACGCGTGAGGTTCCGGCACTATCTGCACCGACCGCCGGCCGTGACAGCGGCCGAGGCGCTGCGCTTCGTCGCCGATGGGGCGCTCGTCGTCGATGTGCGCCGCAGCTTCGAGTGGAACCGGGTGCACATCCCCGGTTCGGTGCACATGCCGTTGGAGCAGATCACCGATCGCTGCCTCGATCTGCCCGAAGATCGACTGCTCATCACCTTCTGCACCGGCGGGCTGCGCTCGGTGGGCGCGGCAAACCTGTTGGTGGAGAACGGGTTCAAAGCCGTCAACATGCGCGGTGGACTGATCCAGTGGCGCTCGGCGGGTGGACCACTGACCGACGGATAAATATGTATGTGCTAAACATATTTTTATGCCGCCATCCCGATACGACCAACTGGATGAGCTGCTGACCCGAATTCACGTGGCACGCCAACGGCCCAACTGGCGGCGCCGCCTGCTGGATGGTGCCGGTCCGGTGACCAGTGTCTCGACCTTGCGGGTGCTGCGCGCGGTCGAACGCCACCAGCTGCAAGGCAGCGGCGCATCCATCGGTGATGTCGCCGAACACCTCTCCGTCGAACACTCCACCGCCAGCCGGACGGTGTCGGCCGTCGTCGCTGCGGGGCTGATCGCCAAGTCCGCCGCTCCCGAGGACCAGCGCCGCAGCGTCCTGGTGCTCACCGATACCGGGCAGAAGGCCCTGACCGCGGTGACCGAACGCCGTCGGGACCTGGTCGCCGACGCGGTCGCGGACTGGCCGGGCGCCGATGTCGACACGCTCGTCACCCTGCTGGAGAAGCTCACCGAGCGGGTCGAGGAATCGGCCCGATGACCGCCACCACCGAGGTACAGCCGCGCGGAGCCTTGCGCCTCATGGTCGACCCGGTGTTCGGGGGGTTGTTCTGGGGCAAGATCTTCTCGATCGTCGCGGTTTGGACGCACAGCATCATCGCGGCCGTCGTGATGTATGACGCTACCGGTTCTGCCCTGGTGGTCGGGCTCGTCGGCGTCGTCCAGTTCGCCCCGCAACTGATCCTCAGCCCGATCAGCGGCAAATGGGCCGACACCGGAAACCCGGCCCGGCAGATCCAGCTCGGGCGGGTGCTGTGCGTGGCCGGATCGGGATCGATAGCGGCCTGGATGTTCGCCGATCCGGGTCTGCAGGGCATGTCGCTGGCCATGCCGGTACTGCTCGGCTCGACGCTGGTCGGATTCGGCTTCGTGGTCGGCGGCCCGGCGATGCAGTCCATCGTCCCGGATCTGATCCGCGCCGGAGAACTCTCGACGGCCATGGCGCTCAACAGCATTCCGATGACCATCGGGCGCATCGCCGGACCCGCGGCGGGCGCGTACCTGGCGGCCCACTTCGGCGCGGCGACCGGATTCGCGGTCAGCGCGGTACTACACATGGTGTTCGCGGTGCTGCTGGTCATCATCCGCTTCCCCGCTCGTCCGGAACGCCCGGCCGGTACCGACTACCGGGTGCGCACCGCCCTGCGGTACGTGTGGCGGGACCGCCCACTGCTGTTGGCACTGCTGGCGGTGACCACCGTCGGCATCGCCGCCGACCCGTCGATCACCTTGGCACCGTCACTGGCCGATGCCCTGGGCGGGGACACCCGGATGGTCGGCACGCTGTCGGCGGTCTTCGGGATCGGCGCGGCCGTCGGCATGGCAGCACTGGCGACCCTGGGCGGCCGGATGGCCTCGGCCCGGGTATCCGCGGTGGGCCTGACCGGACTCGGTCTGGGTTGTGCGGTGCTGGCCGGCAGCGTGGTGCCCGGGATCGCGGTGGCCGGGTTCGCCCTGGCCGGTCTCGGTTTCGGTTGGGCGCTGTCCGGGCTGAGCACGGTGATGCAGGAACGTGCGCCTGCGGAACTGCGCGGCCGCATCATGGCGCTGTGGCTGGTCGGATTTCTCGGGTCCCGCCCCATCGCCGCGGCGGTGCTCGGCGGGACGGCCGATACGGTCAGCGTGCAGGCGGCATTCGGGGTGGCAGCGGCGCTGACCCTGCTGGTCGCGGTGCTGTGCCGGCCGTCGAAGCTGACCGGCCCGCTGCCCTGATCGGAATATTTCGGCTACCGATTCGTTATCAAGGTTTGGCCCATCTGTCACATGGGTAACTCCAGTCACAGACGCAAACACGCGTCCGCCTGGTAACAACGAAAGAGACGAATGGATCACCTGCATGAATACCGTCCTTTACCTCAGCGCCAGCGGCGCCAGCTATGAGACCCGCGCCTACACCACCTCCGATATCACCGATCTGGTCAACGATCAGGGACTGCAGGCGCTGACCAGCGCCGACCGACAGTTCGACTTCTGGTTCAGCACGGCCGGCCGCGGCTGCCAACGACGCGTCAATCGCACCGCGACCGAACTCCTCTTGGCGACAACCTCTTTCACAGCCCGCAATGCACCCCTGCTGCGCGGCGGCGTGGTGATCGCCACCCACGACGCCGACGGCGACCTCGACGGGCTGAGCTGGCAGCAGCTCGATTTGCTGATCGACCGCCACCACGCCCTGTCGGCGGGCAACCTGCGCACACTCTGCCGCCGGATGAATCGTGATGAGCGCCAACGGCGCCGCGTGACGCCGGTTCGCGATAACGTGGTCCGGCGCCCACAGCCCACATCAACGGCGGCGCCGTCGTCTACGAAATACCCGGCGACACAGTCGATCTGATCGTCCTGACGCCGGGCGGCCGGTTCGGCAAGGACATCCCCGGGCTGCGACCGCTGGCGCAGGCGCTGATGGCGGGCGGATACCGCGTGCTGCTGTGGGACCGACCCAATTGCGGTCTGTCCGATGTGCAGTTCTACGGGGCCAGCGACTCGCATATGCGGGCCGAGACGCTGCACCACCTGCTCACCGCCCTGGGGGGCGGACGTGTGTCATCGCCGGCGGTGTCTACGGGTCGTTTGCCCTCGGCAACTACTACATCGTGCCAAGCATCCAGGCCGTGCGTGGATTGGGCGTCGCGGGACTGCTGACCGTGCCGGAATGGCGTGACCGCATCGCCACGAACCCGGCCAACCGGCAACGGATACTCGATCTCGACGCCGACCCGACGGTCATGCGGCGCTGGATCGACGACTTCGTCCCCAAGCCCGGCCAGACCATTCCGGGGGTGCCCGACGAGCAGTCCGACGCCATCACCATTCCCACCCTGACGATCCGGGGTGGGGCCGGTGACTGGGACCATCCGAAGCGGACGTCGCTGGAGATCAGCTGCCTCATCAAGGGTGCTGACCTGATCGACCCACCGTGGCCCGAGGACGCCTGGGAGCGTGCCAGTGAGCTACGCGCGGCCGGAAAGGTGCAGCACTACAACGGCTTCGACACCTGGCCCAGACGGCACCGGCCGTTCTGGACTTTCTCGAGGGCTGAGCGCACTTGTGCAACCGGGCCGACCCGAGCACACTCGCTCTGTGCTCACACCCCGACGTGATGCGGTCGCGCTGCGATTCGCCGAATTGCTGCGTGACCTGGAACGCAGCCAGCCCAGCGATACCGAAACCGCGCTGCGCGATCTGACGTCGAGCGCGGCGAGCGCACTACCCGGTGCCACCTCGGCCAGCATCACCGTGGCGACCCGCGCCGGCGAGGTGAAGTCGGTCGCCGCCACCGATTCGGTCGCCGACAAGATCGACGATATCCAGCGCCGCACCAAGCAGGGGCCGTGCCTGGAAGCAGCCTGGGAACAACACATGATGCGTATCCGTGACGTCGAGACCGAAGCACGATGGCCCGAGTTCTGCCGCGAGACCATCCAGAACACCAGTGTCCGCTCGTCGTTGGCCTTCCAGCTGTTCCGGAACCGGGAAGCCATGGGCGCGTTGAACTTTTACGGCGAGCGGGTCGACGCCTTCGACGACGACTCCGTCGAGCTCGGCCTGATCCTGGCCACCCATACCGCGGTCGCGTGGAATCTGCTGGTGCGCGACGAACAGTTTCGCAGTGCACTTGCCTCCCGTGACGTCATCGGCCAGGCCAAGGGCATGTTGATGGAGCGGTTCGACATCGACGCGGCGGGCGCCTTCGGGCTGCTGCGCAAGCTCTCCCAGGAGAGCAACACGCCGCTGGTAGACCTCGCCGAACAGGTCATCCGGTCCCGTGGGCAGGACGATTCAGCCGCCGGGTGAGCCAACGTTCGCTTTGTGGCCAGGATTGATTTGATCATGCGTTTGCGGCACTGCGCCTGACCGCCAGGTGATGCCATCATCGCCAGAACCGCGGTACTGCTGGCCGGGTTGACGGGAGGCGATGGCGACCAGTGCGTAGAAGTGCACCAACGGACGAGTGACCTGCTTGGCTACACTGAATCGACCGCGGGTTCAGGTACGACGCCCATCCGGAGCTGTTTTGTGGAGCCCAGATGACGTCCGACCCCGTTGAGCCCTCGCTGGAACGTGCGGGAATCGACTCCAGCGAGTCCGAGCTGATCCAGAAGTATCTCGATCAGACGTACTCGACCCGTTTCACCATCACCAGCGCAGATTCGTCCGCCTGCTCGTGCACACATTCCCGCGTGGATGTCGACACGTACGCCATCGAAGAGGTCGGTCACACCGGGCAGGTGTTGTTGCAGGCCGACCAGGTACCCGCCGTCGTGGCCCTGTGTGTGCTGCGTGGCCGGGTCGAGGTCGAGCATGCCGGACTGACCGGCACCGCCGGACCGGGCGAGTGGGTGCTCGCCTCCACCGGTATCGGCGGTGTCAAACTGCGGTCCAGCGACGCCCAATTGCGCTCGGTGGTGGTCGCCAGGACGCTGCTCACCGAGGTCGCCGCGATCGACACAGCAGCCCAGGCCGTCCCTCGCTTCACCGGTCTGCTGCCCTCGGCCACCACGACCGGACATGCCCTCGACGCCACCGAACGGTTCCTGGATCGTCTGCTGTCCGCCGAGGATGCCGCCACCGACCCGATCGTGTTGCGGTCGGCGGGCCGCATGCTGGCCAGCGCACTGCTGAGCACCTTCCCCAACGATCTGCCGGACGGCACATCATCCGAGGATGCCGGCGCCGACCAACCGGCCCTGCTGCGCCAGGCCGTTGAGTTCATACACGACAACGCATCCCGCGATATCAGCGTCCGGGACATCGCGGCTGCGCTGTATCTGTCACCGCGCACCGTGCAGTACCTGTTCCGTCGGCACCTCAACACCACTCCGACGGCCTATCTGCGGTCGATCAGGTTGGCCCAGGCCCGTCAGGAGCTGATCGCCGGGGACCGGTCGATGACCACCGTCGCCGCGACTGCCGCCAGGTGGGGTTTCGCCCATACCGGGCGGTTCGCCGTGCTCTACCGGCGTACCTACGGCGAGAGCCCACACGAGACACTGCGTCGCTGACTGGATATTCGCCGTCGCAATCTGGATGCATACCGCGAGTACCGTTGAAATCGGTTCAGCAGCAGCCACTCAGCGATCTCACGTCGAGCGAGGGCCTGCCCATGACCGAGAGCCTTCCCAGCACGGCGCCGGCTCCGGCCAGGCAGTCCCGCCATCTCCGGATATCGACCCAGTGGCCGGAATTCGATCTCGCGCTCATCTCGGTGACCGGCGAGATCGACGCTTCCAATGCCGACAACTTGCTGCACTACGCGTTGAGCAAGGCGCTACTGTGCAACCGGATGGTGTTGGACCTGACCGAGCTCGGATTCTTCGGCTGCGTGGGCGGCGAGATGCTCACCACCCTGCAGCGGCGCTGCATCATGGCCGATGTCGACCTGACCATCCGGACCGGTCCGGCGGTGCGCCGCACACTGTTCGTCATCCGAGCTGGGGTCTGACCTCGGTCGCGAACTCCTCCAGCGAGGCCAGCGCCACCCGCGGGTCACCGATCGCCTCGTGGAACACCGCGAGCCTGCGCGCGCCGGTCTGTTCGATGAACGCGCCGAGTTCGTCGGTGACCTGCGCGGCAGACCCGATGATCGCACCGGCGGCGACGACACCCGCCATATCGCTGGGTTGCAGTTCGTTACCGTCCTTGTCGACGTGACGGTTGGTGGCCTGCGGGACATGCGGGTGGTCACCCTCCCGGAACGAGACGCGCAGTGCTGCCGCCAGCCGGTCGCGGGCGTCCGGACGGCCGTCCACGATCGCGATGATCGTATGCAGGTGATCCGGTTCCGGTGCCGCCTCGGCGCGCAGTTCCCGGTAGTGCTCCTCCAGCTGCCGCCTGGCCTCCGCCGGCGTGGCGAAGTAATGCTGCAGGGCAAGACCGTGTTTGGCGGCGACCGCGAGACCCGGTGCGCTGGAGGTGGCCAGCAGCAGTTGCGGATGGGGGTCGGTCCGGGGCGCCGGCTGGAGCTCACCGCCGGCTGCCCACAGGTCGATGAGCTGCTGTGCACTACCGTGCGGTTCGGAGTCCCAGCGGGTGAAATCGACGTCGAGCAGCTCGTAATCGCGCCGGTAACCACCGCGGCCCAGACCGAGGGCGAACCTGCCACCACTGAACTGGTCGAGCAGCGCCGTGCGCTCGGCGAGGTCCACCGGGTGACACAACGGGGACAGCACCACCGAGGTGCCGACTGTGACACGGGTCGTCCTGCCCAGCAGAAACGCCGCCGCGGTCAGAGCGCTCGGATTGATGCCGAATCGGATGAAGTGATGCTCGGTGATCCAAAGATGTTCGTAATCAAGCTGTTCGGCGAGGACGGCCTGCCGGACCGTCAGATCGAAGACTTCGGCCGGTGTCGACCCCAGCGCCGCACCCATATTGAGGAAGACGCCGAAGGACGGTCCGCTGTGCCGAGGGTTCACAGTTATTAGGGTAGCCTAACAACCGTGTTTGAACCACGGGTCAGGCAGTGAGCAGGACGTACTGTGCCGCGGTGCGCTGCTGCACATCCGGCAGCGCCTCGCCGTTGACCTCCACCGCATATTCGCCGGCCAGCGCCACACAGTAGAAGGCCTTGCCACGGGTGGCGCAATGGCTCTCCGGCAGGTTCGGCACCGCATCCGCGGCTTCACCCGCACCCAGGATCTCTTTGCTGAACGCGTTGACGATCATCAACGCCGAGCCCGGGTTACGTGCCTGGTAGACGTTGGCGGCGCCCATCGCGACGGCCTTGACCCCGGTGTCGGTGAACAGCGTCTTGGATTCGACGGGATTGGTCTGGAAGTGCATGGCGCCGCGAGCGCTGTAGACGGCATTCTTGGTGGAATTCGGATTCGACGCGACGGGCAGCGTCTTGACCAGCAACCCCGTCGGGTCCAGTTCGACATCGGCGAGGGCATCGGGTGGGGCCGCGACGAACTCGTCCACCCGCGGTCCCTGCACCTCAATTGCCTTCTGCACCAGGGTCGCCGCCCGATCGATCCCCTCGGCGGACTGCACCAGCTGCATGAACACGAACGGGCCGTGCGGGGTGAACGCCCGGATGACCGCCCACTCGCGGTCGGATCCGGTGGGGGTGAACGGATAGGTAGAGGC
Source organism: Mycobacterium sp. C31M (assembly GCF_053345865.1). Classification (NCBI taxonomy): domain Bacteria; kingdom Bacillati; phylum Actinomycetota; class Actinomycetes; order Mycobacteriales; family Mycobacteriaceae; genus Mycobacterium; species Mycobacterium sp. C31M. The sequence goes on from NZ_JBKFAX010000016.1 coordinate 35,689, forward strand.
CACCGTCGTGGGATGGCCTGGAATGGTCGCGGGTGACGGCGTGACACCGCGGATCGATTGTTCGGCGGTGGCCGTGTTCATCGCGGCGGCGGCCGCGGCAGCCGCGGCATCGTCCGGGAAGCGCAGCACGGCGTTGATCATCACGTGCTTGTCCGTGGCCTGCCGCGCGGAGGCGAAACCATTGATGAATCCATGACTCTCGGCCTGCAGCGCCATGGCATCCGGTGAGAACTGGGCCAGCGTCATCGGGGTGTCCAGCAGGTAGAAGGTGCTCAGGTACGGCTCGACGAGCTCTTTGTCGGCATCCCAGGGCCCGATGACGTGATCGGCCAGGCGCTGGGCGTCGACCACCGCGCCGGTCTTTGGATCACCGGCCCGGCCCAGCGGCGGCCGGGGCGCGATCGGGTAAGTGCCGACGTCCAGTTGGGCGGCACTCACGGTCGGTGGCAGCGAGGTCTGCGCTGTGGCCAGGGCTTGGGAACTGTCCGTCGCGGGCCCATCGGGAGATCCGCACGCCGTCAGTACACCGACCGCGACGGCGAGCACCCCGATCCGTTTCACGCCCCGACCCTAGTCGGTGGCGCCGTACTCCAGGGCAGGCTCGGCCGAATCCACGTTGCCGTTACTGGAAATGGTCAGCATGCCCGGCATGACCTCATAACGCGCGCCATCGGAGGGATTGGTGGCGACGAATCCGTCACCGGATCGCTGTGCGTGTTGGATTCGCAGGTTTGCACCGTCCCGTAGGCGCTCACCGCGGTAGTAGAAATCGCCGTTCGTGGTTTCGCAGATGATGGCCAGGGACTGCGATGTGCGGATCAGCGACACCGGCGTGCTCTTCGGATCACACCGGGCGGTGTGCCCCACGAATCCCTGTTCGTCTGTCCCCGAGACGGCGGACACCGCGGCGGTCGTCGAGGTCGGCGGGGCCGGCGGGGCCGAGGACGGCACGGCCAGCGGCGACCGCGGGGTCGGCGAATCGGCACCGAATACCAGCACCGAAGCCAAAGCGGCTGCGGCGGCGAATAATCCGACTGTCGTGCCGGCCAGGACCCAGCGTCCGGACAGACGCCGGCGCGGACGCTCGGGAACCGGCGCGACCACCGACGGATTCGGATTGGCATAAACCGCGGAGTACTGCTGCGTGGTCGGCGGCGCGACGGGGACGACCGGCATCGCGACCGGTGCAGATCCGTCCACCGCCTGGGCGGCGGCGCGGGCCAGCTCACCCGCGGTAGCGAACCGGTCCCGGGGGTCCTTGGCCATCCCTCGGGTGATGACATCGTCGAATGCCCGGCTGACACCGCGGCGCATGATGCTCGGCCGCGGCGGCGCGGAGAACATGTGCGCGGCCCACACCTGTCGCACATCGCCCGCGGCAAACGGTTCCATGCCCGTCAGTGATTCGTAGAGCACGCAGGCCAGCGAATAGACATCGGCGGCCGGACCGCCCCGCTCCCCGCTGAATCGTTCGGGTGCCAGATAACCGCTGGAGCCGACGACCAGACCCGTCGACGTCACCGCCGGTTCGGCGCCGTGGTGGGCGATGCCGAAATCGACCAGATAGGCGAAGTCATCGGGCGTCAGCAGGACGTTCTCGGGTTTGACGTCGCGGTGGACCAGACCGTTTGTGTGGGCGGCGTCCAGCGCCATCGCCACCTGCCCGATGACCGACACCGCCCGCCGCGGCGCCAGTGCGCCCGCGGTCTGCAGCAGATCCTTCAGGCTGGGTCCCTCGACCAGCCGCATGTCGATGTAGAGGACGCCGTCCATCTCACCGAAATCGTGCACCGGGACGATATGCGGTTCCTGCAGGCGAGCCGCCAGCCGGGATTCCCGGCGGAACCGCTCCTGGAAGCTGCGGTCGGTCGCGAGGTCGGGGCGCAGCAGCTTGATGGCCACCATGCGCTCACGGACGGTGTCGTAGGCGCGGTACACCTCGCCCATTCCGCCGACCCCGATGAGTGACCGCAGCTCGTACGGCCCGAATCGGGTGCCCAACCGGATTGACACCACACCCACACTAGGTCAACGGCGCCGCAACGGAATTCATCACGAGCTGATAGAGCGGGGCACCCCAGGCGTGCAGACCGCTGGTCGCAGGCGCATACGCAGTGTGAATGGCGATCGAGGCCGCGGGGATCTCGTCGGCCTCCGGGTTGTAGTCACACACCGGGTCACCCACGTCACACACACTGACCGTGCGGGCACCCATCACGGGATCCAGCGGTGAGGTATCGGTGGACGCCAGGAACGAGTGCTCCTGCGCGACGCCCTTGCCGGCACCCGGCAGGGCGGCGGTGGAGCCCATGTTGATGGTCGTGTCGGCCGGCAACCGGTCACCGTCGGCCACCAACAGCGCGGCGGCCACCTGCGGGTTGTCGGCGAGATCGTGCAGATTTCGGTGGACCACCATGGCGCCCTGGGAGTACCCGGCCAGCACCACCTTGGTCATCGGGCAGCGCTCGGTGAACGCCTCGAGCTGTTCCGCGGTGGCGTCGGTACCGTCCTCGACGCTGTCCATGAAGTTCATCCAGCCGCCCAGCCCGCCGGCCAACGGCACCGGCGCGGCCGGGTACTGCACGGCCTCGGCGGTCATGGTCTTACCGCTGGCCGCGAGTTCCGCGGAAAGTTGCTGGTAGGAGTCGTACACCACGTCGCCCATGCCGGCGTCGGCGGCCAGTTGGGCACCGTCGCGCTGCCCCGAGCCCGCCGCACCGATCCAGTGCACATCCGCACACGTCGGCTCGGCGCTCGCGGTGGGTGCCACGAGCAGGGCAGATGCGGCCAACACGGACGCTGCCACGGCCGCTCGCAATGCAATGATCACGCGCTCTATATCGGCGGCGGGGCATGCAGGTGTTACGCCCGCAGGCTTGACCCTGCGAACTGGCGACCCTGTTCACGCCGGAACTCGGTGGGGCTGACACCGCGGACCCGTTTGAACGCCGAACTGAACCCGAACGGATCGGAGTAACCGACCGTCCGCGCGATCTCGGCCACCGTGGCATCGGCCTCGATCAGCAGGTCCGCGGCCAGCGTCATCCGCCATCGGGTGAGGTAGGCCGACGGCGGCTCACCGACCAGCTCGGCAAACCGCTTGGCCAGGGTGGAGCGCGCCACCCCGGCCCGGTCGGCCAACGTCGTCACGGTCCAGGACGCAGCCGGGTCGGCATGCAACAGCCGCAACGCGGCGCCCACCACAGGGTCGCGCTGGGCGGCCCACCAGGCCGGCGGCTGACCGCCCGGCCGGTCGAACCAGGCGCGCAGTGTGCACACCAGCATCCAGTCCAGCAGCCGGTCCAGCACCACCTGCTGGCCGGGCGCGTCGATGGCGACCTCGGCGGCCAGGTGTTCCAGTACGGCGTCGCCCTCGCCACCGCCGGGCACCCGCAGCACCGGCGGCAGCTCGTCGAGCAGCCGTCGGCTGATCTCACCGCGTACTGGATACGCGCCGACGATCAGTGTGGTCGCATCATGGCCCCGGTCACCGAAATCGTTCCAGCCCAGGCGGTATCGGGTCCCGCCTAGTTCCGGCGCCGCGCATTCCGCACCGCATTCGACGGGGTCGGCCACGGTATCCGGGTCGTCGACGAAGGTGAACGTCTCCGGCCCGCGCACGATCACGGTGTCCCCGGCACGCAACGGTTCGGACATGCCGCCCTCGGTGATCACCCAGCCGCCGCCGGTCGGCACGGTGCACAGGGTCAGCGGCGCGCCGTCGACAAAATGCAGCGACCATGGCGGCGCCAGCGTCGAACCGCCGAACAGCGAGCCGTGTGCCCGTACCCCGCGGAAGAGGTCACCGAAGGCATCCATATCGTCAGCGTAGAGGAATGGACATGTATCGGGGCCATTCAGCCATGGAATCGTCCGGCACCTACGGGTCGAATAGGTGTCATGAGCAATGACATCACTTTGGTCCTGGGCGCCACCGGTAAGACCGGTCGGCGCATCCTGCCCCGACTGCGCTTACGCGGTGTGCCCGTGCGGGGGGCATCCCGGTCGGCCGGCACCACCTTCGACTGGGCGCAACCGCAGACGTGGGGTGCCGCGCTCGACGGCGTCGGGACGGTGTATCTCGTCGCGCCACCATGGCCGGGTCCGGCCCACGATTTCATCACCCGCGCGCAGCAGTCCGGTGTGAAACGAGTGGTGGCACTGTCCGGGCGCGGCGCCGACGGTTACGGCGATTCGACGTTCGGGCTGGATATGCGCTCGGCCGAGGATGCCGTACGCGGATCCGATCTGGAGTGGACCATACTGCGGCCCAACAACTTCGCCCAGAACTTCGACGAGGACATCTTCCACGCTCCGCTGGTGGCAGGCGAGTTGGCGCTACCGGCCGGTGAGGTGCCCGAACCCTTCATCGACCTCGACGATGTCGCCGATGTTGCGGCACGGGTGCTGACCGAGCCGGGACACGGCGGCCGGGTGTACGAACTGAGCGGGCCGCGATCGATTACGTTCGGCGAAGCGGCCGAACTGATTTCGCGTGCCACCGACCGGACGATCACCTACAAGCAGACCACCGCGGACGAGTACCGCGAAGCGCTGGTGGACGCCGGCGCGGCCGAAGCCGATGCCGAGCATGTCGCGGCGATGTTCACCTTGATGGCCGATGGCGGGATCGCCGAGACCACCGACACGGTCGCCACCGTGCTCGGGCGCGAACCCCGGCGGTTCGAGGATTACGTGGCGCGGGCCGCCGCGGCGGGTGCGTGGGACCGATGAGTGCACTGACTGCAACGGATCTGGAGCTGTTACATCGGCCGCTCTACGGATTCTTCACCGCCGCAGTCGGACCCGACCCGGCCCAGCCACGGCCGGTGTGGTTCGAGGCGAGCGATGACGGTACCGTCGAGATCTTCACCGAGGCGGACGCGGTCAAGGTCCGTCGGCTGCGGCGCGATCCGCGGGCCTCGCTGGTGGTCACCGCGCCGGTCGGCGAACCCGAGCACTGGGTTTCGGTGGCCGGGGCCGTCACCATCACCCCGGACGGTGCGGCGGATCTGGCGCGCCGACTCGGTGCCCGGTATTACGACCTGACCGACCCGAAGCTGGCCGACAGCCTGGAGGCGATGGCAGCCGGCGAGCTGCTCCGGGTGATCATCGCACCGGACAAGGTGAGCCGTTACAGCATCACGTGAGGCGCCTCGATATCGAGGACCAGCCGGGGACAGTTCGCCCGTGACACGCAGATCAGCATCGAACCCGCGGCCCGCTCGGCATCGGTGAGCGCCGAATCACGATGGAGCACTTCACCGTCGAGCACGGTCGTCTCGCAGCTGCCGCAGCTGCCCTCTTCACAGGAGTACAGCACATCGGCTCCCGCCGACAGCACGGCCGCAAGGATCGTCTGGTCGGCGGGCACCGCCACGACCGGCCCGCCTGGCCCGAGCTGGACCTCGAAGGGCCGGTCACCGGCAGCGGTTGCCTCCACACCGGTGAACCGTTCGAAATACACTCGGCCGGAATCACATCCGTGTACCGCCGCGTCGATCAGGCCGGTGGGTCCGCAGACGTAGACCGCGGCGCCTCGCTCGCCGGCCAACGCGGTGGCAATGTCGATGCGCCCCCGCTCGTCCTCCGGGACCAGCTCGACGTGCTCGGCCCATTGCTCGAGCCGGTCCAGGAACGCCATCGACAAGCGTGACCGCCCACCGTAGATCAGCCGCCACGGCAGTCCGCCCGCGGCCACCTGCTCGATCATCGGCAGGATCGGGGTGATCCCGATGCCGCCTGCGACGAACACATATCGCGGCGCGGCGATCAGTTCGAACCGGTTGCGGGGTGCCGATATCGTCAGTTCCGTTCCGACGTCCAGCTTCTGATGCACCTCCTGCGAGCCGCCGCGGCCGTCGGGCTGGTTCAGCACCGCGATGGTGTACTCGCCGGTCGCGTCGGGTCGACCGCACAGGGAGTACTGCCGGACCAGACCGGAGGGCAGCACCACGTCGATGTGCGCGCCCGGAGTCCACCCGGGCAACGCATCACCGGTGAGCCGCAGGATCGCCACATCGGCACCGACCAGGATCCGCTCGATGATGCGCACCCGGTGGGTGTCAGGCACCGTACGGTCCGGCGACCTCGACCGCGGCCAGCGAGGCCAGTCGTTGCCGGTAGAGCAGGCTCGCGGCATCCGGGACCTTGATGTGCAACTCCTCGCGTAGCGACTCGGGAAGATGTTCGGGTCGTTGGCTTTCCACGATGACCCGGTCCTGTTCCATGATCTTGTTTGTGAAATCGCCGAACTTGCTGTCGGGCTCGTCGTGGCTGTGGTTGCGCACGATGAACACGAACAGCTCGGTGCTGGTCGCGGTCTGCGGTGAGGTGAACTGGGTGATGTAGGTTTCCCGACCGGTGCCGACCTCGATCTTCTTGAGGTGGATGGTGAAGGGCACCATCAGCGTGTACTCGTAGCGGACCAGTTGGCTACCGCCGGCGCCGTAGAGGTCGCTGGGTTCCTCCTGTTCCAGCCAGTAGTGCAACCCATCGGGACGCTTCTCGACGGTGTACGGGGCGATCTCGGCGTTGTCCTCGGTGCCGAGCAACCCCTCGTGCACATAGGGGAAATGCGAGAAGTCCATGAAGTTCTCGACCGCCCGCGCCGCCGAGGTCTTCCATACCTCGTTGTAGCTGATGAACGATTTCCAGCCGGGCTGCTCGACATCGTCGGGAAAATCGGGCACCCCGAGCGTGGGATCGCTGACCGCAACCCATACCAGGCCGTACCGTTCCCGAACCTCGTACCGATACGCACGGGCGGAGCTCGGGATCGGCGCCTCGGCAGGCCGCGAGGGAATCCGCACGCACGCACCGGATTGGTCGTACTGCCAACCGTGGTAGGGGCAGACCAGCTTGCCCTCGCGCACCCAGCCCAGCGACAGCGCCGCGCCACGGTGGATACAGATGTCCCGGAACGCCGCGACATTACCCTCGTCGTCCCGGTAGGCGACCACGTAGTCGTCGAGCAGGGTGAACCGGCGGGGCTGGTCGGCCACCCGATCCGAGGTGGTCAGCGGGTGCCAGAAACCGTTGAGACCGTTCACAGCTGAGCTCCTTCGCCCATCGTCGCCGCTCCGAAGAACAGCTCTTCCAAGGCGCCCTCGACCAGCAGGTCGGCAGCGGGGATGGCCGGCGCCAGGTTGCCGTCGGCCATGAAGTGCACCCGGTCGACCGCGGGCAGGCAGATCCGCGGGTGTTCCTCGATCACCCACAACACCCCGGCGCCATCGTCACGCAGCCGCAGGATGTCATCGATACGTTCGGACACCACGATCGGCGCCAGTCCCGTGGTCGGCTCGTCGAGCAGCAGCAGTGACGGTTGCCCCAGCAGTGCGCACGCGATCGCGAGCATTTGCCGTTCACCGCCGGACAGGGTGCTGGCAGCCTGTGTCTTGCGTTCGCGCAGCCGCGGGAACCGTTCGAAGATCTTCTCGGACTCGGTCTTCAGTGCTGTCGCGGACCCACGGAACGACACCTGCAGATTCTCCGCCACCGAGAGCTCCGGAAAGACGTTGCCGCTCTGCGGTACGTAACCGATACCGCGTTCGGCGATCTTGGTCTGCGGCATGGTGGAGATGTCTACGCCGCCGAACTCCAGGGCCCCGCCGAGCACCGGCAGCGACCGGGCGATGGCCTTCAGCAGGGTCGACTTACCCGCCCCGTTGGGCCCGACGACGGCCACGATCTCTCCGGCGCGCACCCGCACCGACGCACCGCGCACCACCTCCAGGCTGCCGTATCCGGTGACCAGTTCCCGTACGTCAAGCAGCATCGGCATTCTCCGTTCCTCCGAGATAGATCTCGCGTACGCGTGCGTTCTTGCCGATCTCCTCCGGCGTTCCCGAGGCGACCACGGCACCGAACTCGAGTACGTGCACGGTGTCGGCCAGTTCCAGGACAAATCCCAGGTTGTGGTCGATCACCAGCACCCCGATCCCGTCGTCGGCGATGCCCCTGATCAACCGTGACAACGTCTTGATCTGATCGACGGCCATAGCAGCGGCCGGTTCGTCGAGCAGCAGCATCCGCGGTTTCAGTGCGAGCTGACGGGTGATCTCGACCAGTTTGGCGTTACCGGGTGACAGCTCGGCCGCCGGCACATCGGCCAGCTGCTCGATTCCGGCCGCCGCCAACCGCTCCCGTGCCTGCGTCATCGCGTTCCTGCGTTCCGCTCGGTCCCGACGCCAGCGCAGGAACGGGCTCCAGGGCTGGGTCAGACCCTGACCGACGGAGCCCACCGCGATGGCCACCGCAATGTTCTCGGCGACGGTCATGGTCGGGAATCCGATCGGGGTCTGGAAGGTCCGCACCACACCCGCGCGGGCCACCCGGTGCGGTGCCCAGCCGGTCAGGTCCGTGTCCCCGAATCGAATGGTCCCGGCATACGGTGTGCCGAATCCGGAGATCACGTTGAACAGCGTGGTCTTGCCCGCACCGTTCGGCCCGATCAGGGCGGTCACCTTGGTGGCGTCGATTGCCAGGTTGACGTCGCGGACGGCGTGGACGCCACCGAAGGACTTGTCGACACCGGTGAGCACGAGTTGGTCGACCATCAGGCGACCCCTTCCTTCACGAGGCGGCGGGTGATCTGTGGTCGGGCCGCCCCGCCCAGTCCCCGGCGCATCTGCACGAATGAGGCTTGTTCCGAACACAATCCGGATGGCCGGAATCGCAGGACCGCGATCAGCAGGATGCCGACGAGTGCGGGCTGCACCGCGGACAGCAGATGTGCCTGCGCGGGAGCCACCTCGATCATCCGTACCGCTTCACTGGCCGCCGTCAGTGCCAACGCCCCGACGATCGGGCCTATCCGGCTGCCGAGGCCGCCGATGACCAGTGCCGCCCAGATCGTGAACGTCAGCGTGGCACCGAAGGCGGACGGCACCACGGCACCGAGGAACCAGACCAGCGACGGTGCCACGAACACACCGATGAGCAGACCCACGAAACCATACGTCGTCAGCCGGATCTGCTTGATCGACGTTCCGGTGGCCATCGCCAGCGGTTCGTTGTCCCGGGCCGCCCGCAACACCATGCCGTAGACCGAGCCTGCAATCCTGGAACAGATCAGGTAGACCACGACGGTCAGCACCGCGGTGATCGCCAGCAGCACATACGGATAGGCATCGAACCGGAAGGCCGACTCCAGGGGACGCGCCACGAACGCGATACCGGAAGTGCCTCCGGTGAACTCCTTTCCGATGATCAGCAGTTGTCTGATGATCTCGGCGAAGGCGAAGGTGGAGATCAGGAAGTACTCGCCACGTAATCGCAGGCCGGGCCAGCCGATCAGCAGCGCCACCGCGGCGGTGACCACTCCGGCTCCGATCATGCCGGCGAGCACCGGTAGGCCCAGGCCCGGGATCATGGCGTCGGTGGCCGATGTCAGCAGGACGTAGCTGTAGGCACCGATGGCGATCAGACCGGCGACGCCGAGATCCCACATTCCGCCCCAACCCGATTCGAGGTTGAGCAGCTGGGCGGCCATGGCGTACACCAGCGCGAGAGTGGCGACCGTGGCCAGAAAGGACATCGAGATCACGCGACGGCCTCCTTTCGTGCGGCGAAGGAGAAGATGCCCTGCGGCCTGACGAGCAGCACGGCGATGAGCAAGGAGAAGGCGATCACCGGCCGGAAGGCGGTATCCACCACCAGCGCACTGAGATCCATCACGATGCCGAGCAGCATCGCGGCGGCGACGACACCGAGGATATTGCTGACACCTCCGAGCACGGCAGCAGCCAGCACGAGCAGGATGTAGGTCCAACCGGCCTCGGCCGATGTCGAACCCAGGATTCCCATCATGATGCCCGCCACCGCGGCGAGGCCCGAGCTGAGCGCCCATACGATCGAGCTGATCCTGGCGGTCGGCACACCGCGGATCTGGGCGAGCTCCCGGTTGGACGACACCGCGCGGATGCTGCGGCCGGTGGCTGTCCGGCTGAGCAGCACCCACAGTCCGCCGATGACCGCGAAGACCACCAGCAGCAGGACGACCTCGCCCGGTGCGATCGCGAACGGTCCCACACTGCGGGCGATTCCGAGCTCGATCGGGAACACCTTGATCTTGGCCCCGAAGGCGACCAGCATGATCGAGAAGACCACGAACGCCAGCCCCACCGAGGTGAACAGCATGACGTTCGCCCCTTGGGGTTTCACCGGATCGAACAGGAACCGGCCGCACGCCACCCCGAGGCCGGCCGTGATCAGCACCGCCGCGGGCAGGGCGACCAGTGGACCGACATACTCGGTCAGCAGAACCGCGAGCAGCCCACCGAATGCCATGAACTGTCCATGTGCGATATGCAGGAATCTCTCGGTGTTGCGCAACAGGGCGAATCCCGAGGTCGCGACCGCCAGGACCGCACCCGTGAGGATCCCGAACAGCAGATTCTGCACGCCGCTCAGCTCCCGCCCGCTTCGGCGGGACGCAGTGAGGCATCGACCGCGATCGCCTCGCCGGGGACCCAGGCGCCGTCCTGCACCGTCATGATCGACAACAGCGGGGACAGCAGGTTGCCGTTCTCGTTGAGGTCCAGCGAGCTGGAGGCGCCTTCGTAGTTGATGTCCTCGCCGCGCTCGAGTGCCTCCTTGCCCTCCTTGTACGAGTAGACCACCGTGCCCGGAGCGCTTGCCACATCGATGATCTCGGCGGCCACCGCCGGTCCGTCGGTGGTACCGGCGGCCTCCATCGCCAGCGCGAAGAGGATGTACTGGTCATAACTGTTGGCGTCGTACATGCCGGGTTCGGGTGCATGCCCGACCTTCTGCTCGAATCGCTCGGCGAAGGACAGATACGCGGGACTGTCGGTGTCGAATGCCGTCAGCGCAGCCTGCAGGTTGTCGGCGTTGGGCAACGCGGCGATCTCGTTGGTGATGAGGTCGGGTGACACGAAGATCGGCACGTCATAGCCGCGGCGATCGATCTCGCGGAGGATCGGAATACCCGCCTCGATACCCGCCGCCAGATACAACGCGTCCGGATTACCGGTGAGCGCCCGGGCCACCTCGCTGTTGTACGACGACGCGCCCGGTTCGATGGTCACCATGTTGACCTCGCCACCCGCGCGACGGAAAGCCTCGGCGGCGACCTCGGCGGGCCCGGAAGCGCCCTCGGTGTTCTGCACGATCATGGCCAGGCGCTGCACCCCGGTATCGCGGGCGACCTGTGCCACGATCAGCCCCGCATCGCTGTCGGAGGCGGTGATGCGGAAGGAATAGTCCCCGCCACGTTCGTCGAGGAAGGTGGTGCCGCACGAGGGGCAGATGTTGGGCACCTGCCGCTGGGCGATGCTGTCGAACAGCGCGATCTGTCCGTCGGATTCCAGACTCCCGAGGGCCGCGATACCACTGGCGGTGGTCAGCTTCGAGAAACCGGCGACGGCGCCGTCGACGGTGGACCGATTGTCTTCGGTGACCAGGCGCACCTGCCGGCCCAGAACGCCTCCGTCGGCGTTGATCTCGTCGATGGCGATCTCGGCCGCGGCGATGGCCGGCGGCGTGAACGGCGCGTAATCGCCTGTGACACCGACCAGTTGCCCGAACACGATCGACCCACTGCCGTCCGCACCGGTACTGCCGTCTGCGCAGGCTGTCAGCGCCACCCCCAACGACAGCGCCGCCCCGAAGGCGATCAGACTTCTCTTCACTGTGGATATCCCTTCGATTGAGTCAGGCCCGCGTCGAGTTGGCTGGGCGGGAATGACTGCTTGTCCGTATTTAAGCTGCATTTAGTTCTGACTAAGTTGCACTGAAGTTACGGCGGTGTTGACTGTTGACCGCTCGGAGCTATTCGAGGATCATCCGGGTACGCAAGACCCCGAGGCCGGTGGCAGCAACCTCGACGAGATCACCGTCGGCGAGGAATCGTGGTGGATCGAAACCGATTCCGACGCCTGCGGGTGTACCGGTGGCAATCACGTCACCGGGCTGCAGGGTCATCACCGATGAGATGACCTCGATGAGCGTCGGCACATCGAAGATCAGGTCGGCCGTGGTGGCCTTCTGTCGCAATTCACCGTTGACCGTGCAGGTGATCATGGTGTTGGCCAGGTCGATCTCATCCTTGGTGACGGCCCAGGGCCCCATCGGGCCGAAGCCGTCGGGCGTCTTTCCCAGAAACCACTGCTTGTGGTCCCGTTGCAGATCACGTGCGGTCAGATCGTTGAACAACGTGTACCCCCACACGTGGTCCATCGCGTCGGAGGCGATGATGCCGCGCCCGCCGACACCGATCACCACGGCGAGTTCCGCCTCGTAGTCCACCTCGGCGGAAAGCCCCGCGGGCACCGTCACTCGCGCGTCGGGACCACAGACTGTCGACGGCGCCTTGGTGAAGATGATCGGTCGTTCGGGAATCACCTGTGCCGCACTGGAATCGTAGCCACTACCGGCGAATTCGGCGGCGTGCTCCCGGTAGTTCTTGCCGACGCAGAAGATGTTTCGCCGCAATCGCGGAAACGGTGCGCCCAGGGTCACCTCGTCGACGTGGTAGGTGCGACCGCGGCGGGGTGCCGCGGTGACACCGTTTCCGACTCCGTCCTCGATGAGTGCCAGCACTCCGAGCGACGGTGCTCCGCAGTACAACTCGGTGACGATGCCGTCGTCGGCGAGTTCACCGACCGCCGGCCTGCCGTTGTGTGCAAAACTCACGTACCGCATCAGTGCCCCGTCCCTTCGCCGTTGAGATATGCGAGATTGTCGGCTTTGGCTGCAGCGCCGACCTTTTCGTGCTTACGGACGTCGTTGACGACGTCGAGGCGTTGGTCGCTGGTCCAGTCCAGCTGCGTCCTGGGTTGTGGAGCGCCCTCGTAGACCCGCTCATAGGACAGCACTTCCCAGCCGTACTCGTGCGGCAGGTAGTCATTGCGCATGAACCGCTCCCGAATATTGTCCGGGAACGTCTGCACCTCACCATTGAGGATGACGGTCTCGATCTTGCCCGGGGTGTACAGCACCCGAATGTCGGCGACCGGGTCCCCGTCCACCACCAGAATGTCGGCCAACTTCCCCACCGCAAGGACACCGACATCATCGGGCAGATTCACCGCATTGGCACCATGCTTGGTGCCGGCCCGGATAGCCTCCAGGCTCGACATCCCGGTGTAGAGCATCAGCATCTCGAGCTCACGGGCATGCCACACCCCGTAGGGCACGGTGGCGAAGCCGCTGTCGGTGCCCATCGCGAACTTCACCCCCGCCGCATGCGCACGGTGCAGCGTCTCCATCGTCGCGTCGTTCATTCGCTTGGTCGCCTCCACGATCGACGGGCGATTGCGGGAGATCTGCGCGAACTCCACGATGTGATGCATGAACAACTGCGTCGGCGCCAACGGAATCTGACTCTCGGCCAGGTTCTCGATGGTGGCATCGGACATGTAGTTGCCGTGCATGATGTGATCGAACCCGGCATTGACCGCCGCGTTCATCTCCCCATCACCACGGGCATGGATGGTGATCTTCAATCCGAGTTGATGGGCCAGATCGGCACACATCTTCAACTCGTCATCGGTGAACGCCTGGAAGTCGCCGTAGGGCGAATCGGCGAGCTTGATGAGATCGACGCCTGCCTTGGCCTGGCGACGGATCTCGGCCTTCATCTCATCGGCGGTGTTGGTGAGCTTGCCGATCGACGATTCCGGGTTACCGGTGGCATCCGGGAACCAGTCGGTCAAACCGTTACTCGTGGTCAGATACCGTCCCGCCGAAGTCATTCGCGGGCCGTGCACCAACCCCCGCTTGATGCCCTCACGCAGCCCGACGCCGATGAAGTAGGAACCACCCGGTTGCGAGAACGACGTCACCCCGGCCGAGAGCACCTTCTCCACGTTCGCCGCGGCGATCAACGTCCGCAGCTCCGGCGGGGTGTAGATCGAGATCTCTTCCTCGGTGCGCGCCAACCCGTAGGTCATATGGCAATGCACGTCGATCAGACCGGGCATCACCGTCTTGCCCCGGGCATCGATCCGCGTCAGCTGCGCACCGCGGGGCACATCGGTCTCGACATCAACACGGCCCATCTTCACGATCCGCGCATTACACACCAGCACAGCACAATCCGGCACCGCAGGATTCGCATCCCCGTCGACCACCGTGCCGTTCTCGATCAACAACCACCGGTCGCTCACAGCACGCCCTCCTTCACGGCGAAGTCGGAAACGATCTGGACGAAGGTGGCCGGGTCCTCGAAGTACGGGGCATGACCGCAGCCCGTCATCACCTCGAACCGTGATCCCGGCAGCAGATCATGGGCGGCACGACCCATGGGCAGCGGGGTCCACCGGTCGTTCTCACCCCAGACGATCAACACCGGGAGATCGGGCCGCAACGTCCGAAGGCGATCGTCTTGGCGGTCGGCATTGGCTTCCGAATTCAGCAGCGCTGCAGCGGATGCCAGTGCCGTCGCGGCGCCGGCGGACGAGTTGATCATGGACTCCTCCCGTACCCAGGCGTCGGTCACCATCGCCGGGTCCGAGACCAGGAAACCCAATTTGTTGCGCACGGCCTCGACACTGCCGTTGCTGACATTCTCCGGCGCCACCATGTCCGCTTCGGCCAGTTCGGAGATACCCATGGTGCCGATGAGCACGACCGCGGACACCAGATCCAGCCTGTCACAGGCAATTCGGGCGGCAACCTGGCCGCCTAACGACGTGCCGGCGATCATCACCTCGGACAGCCCGAGCGTATCCAGTACACCGCCGATGAAGTCGGCGAATCCGCGCGGCCGGTAATCGATGGTGTCGGACTTGTCCGCGAACCCATGGCCGGGAAAGTCGACGGCATAGACGTGGAATCCGGCGGCCACCAGACCCGGGATCACCGGCACAAACCTGTCGGCACGCGAACCCACGCCGTGCAGGCACAGCAGCGGTGTGGTCCCACCCTGCGACTCGATGACCCGGGTTCGGATTCCGTTGACCGTCAACGGATACGAGATGACGTCATCTCGGCCGTAGCTGAACGCCAAGGCCGTGGTCACGGACGGGCCTTGGGTTGCGCGAGCGCTTCGATCTCGACGACGAAGCGTTCCTCCACCAGCCCCGCGACCACCAGTAGCGTGTTGGGCGGGTACACACCGGCGGGATAGATCTCGGCGAACACCTCTTTACGGGTGGCCATGAACACCGGGATCGTCTCCCTGCCCACGACATAGGTGTTGAACTTCACCACATCGTCGAATCCGAGGCCGGCCGCCGCCAGTGCCTTACCGACGTTGGCGAACGCACCGCGCACCTGACCCGCCGGGTCCGCGTCGTCGGTGCCGAACTGTCCGGCGACGGCCACCAGACCGTCGGCCGTCGATACCGGCGAATAGTCGCCGAAGGACCCGAGCCCCTCGACGGTGGGAATGTAGCTGATCATGTGGTGCTCCTGGGCTGAGGGAGTGGGGGTCAGACGACTGAGGGTTGCGCGACAGCGGTGCTGGCGTCGTACTCGTGGATCCAGCGCACGTTCTCGTAGAGATTGCGGAATGTGGCATCGCGCAGCGGGATCTCCGGACCGGCAGGCAGGTGGAACAACCGGTTGCTGACCCAGGAGATCTTCTGGACCCGCTGGGCGCGATCCATCCGCAGATCGCAGTACCGCTGAAGTCGTTCCTCCAACGACGCATCGCTGGGCTCGGCCAACAGGTCCGCCAGGATCACGGCATCCTCGACGCACTGGTTGGCGCCCTGCCCGTGATGCGGGAGCAACCCATGGGCGGCATCGCCGAGGAGCACCACATTGTCCTTGGTCCAGGTCGGCATGGGGCCCACACCGAACAGGCCCCACCGCTCCTCGGGAGCAGCGGCGTTGATCATCTCCGCGATGGCGGGGTGCCAATCCAGGAAGGGCTCCACCGCATCCTGCGGCGTGCAATCGACGCGCGAACCGTACGGGTTCGGCCAGATCTTCGGATCTTCGACGACTGCCAGGAAGGTGATGTGGGTGTAGTCCGGCCCGATCGGGAAGTGCAGGAAGTGCTTTCCGTCGCCGACCCAGAACTGGGTCGCGGTCGGGTCGGGCAGCTGCGTGAGATCGGCCATCGGGACAACCCCGCGGAAGCCGCTGGTCTTGGAGAACATGGTGTAGTCCAGGCCGTCGAACATCCACGAGCGCACAACCGACCGGATTCCGTCTGCGCCCACCACCAGGGTGGCGTCGGTGGTGGTTCCGTTGGCCCACCGCAGCCGGGTGACTGCGCCGTGGCGCTCGAGACCGACCAGGCGATGACCGAGGTTGATGGTGCCGGGCTCGACGCGGTCGGCGAGGATCTTCTGGAAGCTCTTGCGATGGATGCCGTAATAGGGGGCACCGAACTCCTCGCGGTACCAACTGTTCTCGGTGAGCTCGAGGCGGATGACGTCGGCACCGTCGACGCCGTCACGGATGATCAGCTGGGTGGGCTCGGAACCGAACTCGGCCAGTTCGTCCTCCAGACCCAGGCCGCGCAGCAGTCGGGTCGCGTTCGACCACAGCGCGACGCCGGCGCCGACCTCGTCCAGAGTTTCAGCCGCTTCGTAAACCTGTACCTCGATCCCCGCGCGTTGCAGGGCGAGCGTGAGGACCAGGCCTCCGATACCTGCGCCGACGATGACGATCTTGTCTTCTGACACCAAGACTCCTTGTGGTGAGGCCGTCCGCAAGACGTGGACGGCCGACGCGGCACGCAATGTGCGTCCGCGGTTCATTTCCTCTGTGACCTTCTCGGACCAGCCGAAGAAGTTGAGTCTGACTGTAATCACGACCAGCGGTTTTAGTCGTACCCGCACTGTAAATACTTCATTACGACTGTAACCGTCAGGGAAAGTGCCTGGTTGGATGCGACGATTGGCCGCGACTGTGGCAGGGTGACTGCACACGCTCTAGTTCAGTGACAGTCAGATTGAAGGATGAAACGGCCATGACCGTGGGGGACAGCACGCCAGCCGATCCGCAGGCGGTGTCGGATATCGCGACACGACGACTGGGTTCGGAGATCCGGCGCACCCGCGTCGAGAAGGGACTCACGCTCGTCGATATCGCAGCAGCGACCGGTCTGAGTGTGTCGATGCTCTCGATGCTGGAGCGCGGGAAAACCGGCGTCTCGGTCGGCTCACTGGTGGCCGTCGCGTCGGCGCTCGGCGTCGCGGTGGGCGATCTGTTCCATCCCGCATCCACACCCGATTCGTCGCTGGTGCGCGCGGATCAGCAGACCGAGTTGTCCATCGGCCCGGGCGTCACCCGTCGCATCCTGCAACGCAGCCGTGAACACGGGATCGAGGTCGCCGCGCTACACCTCGAGCCCGGGGCACACACCGGGGCCGAGTTCGTGCGACATGAGGGACAGGAGATCGTCATTGTGCAATCGGGGGCTGTGACCGTCCAGATCAACGATGACACTTACCATCTCGCCGACGGCGACTCGATTCGACTGGACGCCGAGGCACCGCATCGCTTCGCGAACGACGGCGCCGAGCAGACGCACCTCTACCTCGTCGTCCGCCTGCCCATCCACGGTCAGTACGGCCACTGACCGATCAGCGGGCCACCGTCATCACGCGGCTGACCTGCAGGGTGCCCTGGTCCATCACCAGAGTGGTGCGCTCGTCCTCGGCACCGGCGTCCGCGCACAGATCCGGTCCGACGAAGACGGCGACGTTGTTCCCCGGCCCCTGGGCGCTGGGGAACATCAGTCCGTCGACCCGGCCGGGGAAGGCGTACCGGAAGTATTCGGTGAACACCTGGGTCGGTACGTAGTCGATGTGCTCGTGGCCGTCGAGTTCGACGGGCAGGGTGATGTCGTGGATGAACATCTTCAGGAACCGCAGCACGAAGAACTCCTGATGTGCGGAGGCATCGAAGATGCTGGGCGGTTCGGGCAGGTTCGTCAGATCGATCAACCGGATTTCGCGGGTGGGCGTGAATTCGGCTGTGGTGACATACCGGAACGCGGCGTGCGCACCGGCCTCGGCGATCGCGGTGACGCGGTCCGTCGCCCCGTAGAAGATGCTGATCCCCGCGGGGCTCATCCGGTTGGCGGCGGCCCACTCCGGCGGCGGTGGCCCGATCTCGGAGGCGTGTTGCCAACTCGACGCCTCACCGTGCGAGGTGGCCATCCGCGCCCGGAACAGCGGCGACGGACAAGGCGCGGGCCACACTGCCGGATGGCGCTCGCCGAGATCGGACACCGCCTTGAGTACCTGGCCCGCCGTCATCTCGTCACCGGTGGGTTGGGTGGAGAAGAAGTACCGCATTTCGTGTTTGACGATGTGCTTGAAGGCTTCCCAACTGTAGGTCAACTGTTCGATTCTATTGCCGCTGCGGTGATCTCGGTGCATCCAGCCCGGTGTGACGCTCAGCGATGTCACGACATCCTCGACCAGGGCCGGGTCCGACACCCCGGCGATGGCCAGGATGTCGACCGCCACCTCGCGGGCGGCGACCGCCTCGCCGGATGCCGTCTGCTGTTGGTAGTAGACGCCGACACCCACCATTAACGCGGCGACGAACTCCACGTGGGTCACCGCGAACGGGGTGTCCGAGGTCGCAGCACAGTAGCTGCAGTGCGTTTCGGTCGCCGCCGACCGGATGTGCGACTGCAGAAAGTCATCCGCCACGTGGGCCGCGCATACTGCCCGAGGGTCGACCGCCTCCACGGGAGCCGACTATATCGGCTGGTCCAGACACTCGGCCAGCCTTCGCCGCAGAAAGGCCTCAGCCGGTGCGGAACCACTGAATGCCAGCGCTTTTCGATACCATTCGGCGGCCTCGGCGGGCCGGTCCGAACGGCGCAGCAGGTCGGCCCGGATCGCCGCCACCGTCGACGAACGCGCCAACCGTGGATCGTCGGCGACCTCGTCGAGCGCCCGTAGACCCGCCCGATGGCCGTCCCGGAACCCGATCGCCACCGCCCGGTTGGCCCGCGCGGCCGGCGAATCGGTCAACACGATCAGCCGATCGTAGGCGGCACAGATCAAGGTCCAGTCGGTGTCCTCCCACCGCACCGCGGTGGCGTGCGTCGCGGCGATGACCGCCTGCGGCAGATAGCTCCCGGGCGCACCGTGCGCGCGCCGCAACCGGGCCAGTCCGCGTTCGATAGTCGCCCGGTTCCACAGCGAGCGGTCCTGCTCGTCCAGCGGAACCAGCGCGCCGGAGCCGTCCACCCGGGTGGCGCGGCGTGAGTCGTGCAGCAGTACCAGGGCCGCAAGTGACTGTGCGTCAAGAGAATCGGGCATCTGCAGGCAGAGTTCACCGCCGAGTCGGACCCCCTCGTCGCACAGATCGTCGCGGACCGCCGACGGTCCGGCCGTCGACCAGTAGCCCTCGGTGAACACCGAGTAGATGCACGCCAGGACATGGGGAAGGCGATCGGGCAGCCGGTCGGCCGGCGGCACCCGTAACGGGATGTTCGCACCGCGCACCTTGGCCTTGGCGCGGGTGATCCGCTGACCGACGGCGACCTCGGATTGCATGAGCGCCCTGGCGATCTCGGGTACCGTCAGCCCGCAGATCAGCCGCAGCGTCAGCGCCAGTTGCGAGGCCGGCTCGAGCGCCGGGTGCGCACAGGTGAACATCATGCGCAGTTCATCATCACGCACCGGATGCACCTCGGCCACCTCCATCTGGGCCAGACCGTCCTCGTAGACCGCGGCACGCTCCCGCGGGCCTCGCCCCGTTTCGCGGCGTAACCGATCCAGTGCCCGGTTGCGTGCGGCACGCGTCAGCCAGGCGCCGGGTTTGTCGGGGATACCGTCACGCGGCCAGGCGCGCAGTGCATCGGCGACGGCCTCCTGAACGGCGTCCTCGGCGATGTCGAGATCACCCGACCACCGGGCAATCGCGGCGACGGCCGGGCCCCATTCACGTCGAAAGACGCCGTCCAGGTTGCTCATCCAGCGTCGACTACAGCCCCGAGATACCGGTCAGCCGACGCACTTCGACCGCGGATGCCGGGATCATGGTGGCCAACTTGACGGCCTCGTCACGGTCGGCGGCACGCAGCAGATAGAAGCCGTTGGCCACTTCGGCACCCTCGGCATAGGGTCCGTCGGTATAGATGGTCTTGCCGTCACGGACCCGCACCGTGGTGGCGGTGCTCGGTGGATGCAGCGGCGCGCCACCGAGAGCGGCCTCCCCGATCACCTCGCCCAGCTCGACATGCCGGGCGGCTCCGGCCTGCCACTGCGGCGTGTCCGGTGCGTGCACCGCGTCGGCGGGCTCCAACAGCAGCGCGAGCCAGTCGTCACGGACCTGCTGGGTCGGCGCCTTCCAGTGCACGATCGGCCAAACCTCCACCGCTCCTTGTGCGCACGCGGGGATCTGGCGGGCGATCTCGAGTGCGTCATCGAGGTTGTCGGCCTCCAGGACGTAGTAGCCGCCCGCCACCTCGGCGCCTTCGACAAATGGTCCGTCGGTCACCGTCGGGGCGGTCGGCCCGCCGGTGATGCGGACCGCGTCGGCGGCGGGTCCCAGCGCGTCGCCTGCGCAGATCGCCGGGCCCGCTGCGGTGTGGAAGTTCTGATATGCGGCCATGATCTGGGCCTCGGCATCGGGCTCCTCGGTGGGCTCGGGTCCGAGCAGTAACGCGAGGTAGTGCATCGGTTCACCTCCGGTCAGTGAGCGAAACCTCGTGTCCCACTCTCCAACTGTTCGACGAACGATGCCCACCGAATCCGACAACACCGTCGGGTTTATTGTCCGGCCAGGCCGCTGAGGAATCGGCGGGCACTCCAGGCCAGCGATTTCGGCACCCGGTAGGGATCCATCAGGTCGTTCTCGGCGAACGGAGTCTCCTCACCGGCGACCTCGTCGGGGGTCAGCGGTCGTAGGGTGCGGCCCTCGCCACGCAAAGCGTCGATGGTCCCCAGAAAGGATGCGCCGACCGAGTCGAAGTCCTCGGGGGCCACCCCGAGATGCTCGCAGATCAACTGCGTGCGCACGGTGTCGATCAGTGTGCGCACCGCATCGGTATCGGCTTCCAGCGCGATATCGCATTCGCTGTCGAATCCCAGCGAGCGGTTGTTGAGGTTGGAGGATCCGATGCGCAGCAGGCGATCGTCGATGATGACGACCTTCGAATGGACGTAGATCGGGTTGTCGTTGGCGGTCACCGGCCAGTAGATGCCGAGTCTGCCGTATTGATCGGCGGCCCAGAGTTCGTCCACCAGCAGCTTGCGCGCGCTGTCCATCGATTCCTGTTCCAGGCGGCTCTCGGACCGTCTCGGCAACACGATGACGATCTCGGGACCGTCGGGTTCCTCGAGGCGGCCGATGAGGGCTTCCACGAGGATGCGCGAGGCCAGGTACTGGTTCTCCAGATAGATGATGCGTTGCGCGGCCGCGATCGCCGCCAGGTTCAGCGCCTCGACCTCACGGACCTCCGGATGCTCCGGCAGTTCGGGGTTGGTGCGGGCGATACCCACCTCGATATCGCGCAGGTCCGGATCCAGGCCTCGCGGCCAGGCCGAGTGCATGACAGCCAACGGGGGTAGCGCCTGCCCGGTGGCCGAACGCCAGCGCTCGCGGGCCAACTCACCGAGGGCCTGCGCAGCGGTCCCGTCGACGGCCACGGCAACCTCGTGCCGTGGACCGTGTTCGGTGCGGAACTTGTTGTCGTCCAGGTGGTCTGAGGTATCCCAGCGCTCGAGGGTGAGGTCGATTCCGCCGCAGAAGGCGATCGCGTCGTCGATGGCCACGATCTTCTGGTGGTGCACCGCGCCGGTCGGGTGAGCACCGTCCACCTCGAATCGGATGCGCCTGATACTGATCCGGTTGAGCAGCGACACCGGCGTCAACCCGTACCAGAGGTCGTCGAACACCGGCAGCAGGCGCAGGTTGGATTTGAGCACGTAGATCTGGAGTCGGGGACGCTTCCACAGCAGCCAGTACAGGAACGGGCCGAGCTGGTTCGGTCCGGGCAGCGTCGCGCCGTCCTGTTCGAACGTGGTGCGGGAGTCGAAGTCCCAGCCGATCAGGATGATGCGATGCTGCGCCCGCAGCATGGCGGCCTTGGTCAGACGCAGGTAATCGGCGCCGTCGACGATATGGGCGAACCGGTCGGCATGCACCACCTGCCAGCAGGTCTGGCCTGCGACGAGGAGGCGGTCCGCCGTCATGGGTTCCTACCGCCCGGCGTTGCGGGCCAAGTCGATGGCGTACTGGTTGACGAACGTCCCGGCGCTCGGTTCGCCACTGCCGCACGAGCCATCGGATTCACCGACGCGTTTGACCCACAGGTAGGCGTCGATCTTGGGGTTCGCGGTCGCGGTGGTGGGTGGTACGCCCAGCGCACGGCCGGGCGGGTTGCACCAGCTGAGCGGGCTGTCCGGGGCCGGACCGTTGCCGTTGCGGGAGGTGTCGATGACGTAGTTGGCGCCGCCCGTCATGCCGGAGATGGCTTCGCCGTAGCCGATCTGCTCGTCGGTGGTGAAGTAGTTCGTGGTGTTGAGGCTGAACCCGCGGGCACGGTCGATGCCGACCTGATTGAGCCGGTTGGCCATCTCACCGGCCTCGACCCAGCGCGAGTGGCCGGCGTCGATGTACACGGCGGCGGCCGGATCCCGGGTCAGGGTGTCGACGGCGTAGCGGATCAGATCGAAACGTTCGGCGCGCTGATCGGCGGTCAGGCAGTCGGCCATGGCCAGTGCGTCGGGCTCCAGGATGATCGCGGCCGGGGAACCGCCCAGGCCTGCCGAGATGGCGTCGATCCACTGCCGGTAGCCGTCGGCGGAGCCGAAGCCGCCGGCCGCGTAGCTGTAGCAGTCGCGGTGTGGGAGCGCATAGAGCGACAGGACAGGTGTCGCGCCGGCGGCCTGCGCGGCGCCGACGAGCTTGCCGACCGTGCCGGCCACCGTCGAGGCGGGGAAGGCTTGGTCCAGCCAGTAGGCCTGCGGGGTGTTGGCCACGTAGTCGAGCTGCGGGGTGCCCGGCGAGGCCTGTGCCGCCCGCATCGCCTTCGAGATCGGGTCGACGTAGAACGGACGGCCCGCCAGCGGGTTGGCCTCACTGGCGAGGCGCACCTGCGGGGCCTGAACCGGGGTGACGGAGAGGCCGATGATGGCCGCGACGGCGAAGAAGGGGGCGAGCCACCGCGCGGCGGTGCCAGCAGCTGAGGACTTCACGATCAAAAAGTTAGTGCGGCTCGGTGACGATCGCCAATCGCTCATGGGCAGGTCACAGGGCAATTCCACGCTCGGCAAACCGCGCCTCGCCGGTCGCATGCTGCGCCACGTGCGCACTCGACAGAAGTTCCGTCGACGTCAGCAACGCTCACGCGTCAATACTCGGCGGATCACACCAGCACCACGGGTTTCAGGTCGGCGGCCGCCGTAGGCCATCGATGTCACGGGCTGTGGAGGCCGATGCTGTTGTGGGTGTGGTCGGTGGTGATGGTTTCCCAGAATTCGAGTTCGGCTTTGATGTAGCGGCTTTGTTTCAGGAGTGCGGCGTCGTCGGTGTGGTCGTCGTCGGGGTAGGGGTCGTCGAGATTGACCTCGTCGGGGTAGCTGTCGTCGAATCCGTGGTCTCGGGGCGTGGTGTCGGGTGGCTGGAGTAGTCGGTCGAGTTGGTTGATGTTGTGGGCCCATTGCGACCTGTCGTCGGGCGGGTTGCGGAGCAGTTCGGGGCGGTGGTGGTAGTTGATGCGGGCTTGGCCGTGCTCCAGCGCTGCCGGTGGGTGCCACTCGCATTCGTTGCGGGCATTGAATGTGGTGGTGTAGCCGGTGCCGTCACCAGCGTCGTCGACCATCCGGTTGTCACACCCACAGGCCAGGGTGAGTTCATCGACGTTGGTGTTGCCTCCGCGCGAGAACGCTCTCTCACCGTGGTGGACCTGGCAGTGGTAGGGGCCGTTGGTGCAGCAGGGTTTGGTGCAGCCCCCGTCGCGGGCGATGAGCATGATGCGCTGGGCGGGGCTGGCGGTGCGTCGGCTGCGGAAGTAGTTCAGGGCGGCGCCGGTGGCGTCGTCGAAGACCGCGAGGTGATGCGAGGCGTGTGCGGCCATCCGGATGACGTCGCGGATCGGGATCTTGGTGCCGCCACCGGAGACACCGATCCCGGCCAGTGCATGCAGTTCGCCGACGGTGGTGCGGATGATGAGGGTGACCGGGAGGCCGTTGAGTTGACCCGGGTTGGACATCAGGGCGATGCGTCCGATGGCGATCATGGCGTCGTGTTGACGTTGGGCCTGGGTGCGGTGGTCATTGTCGATTTGGGCTTGGGTGGGGGTGCCGAGGGTGCAGGGGTTTTCGTCGGCGGGGTTGCACATGCCGGGGGCGGCGAATTTCGCGAACAGGGGTTCCCAGACGGCCATTGCTTCGGGGTCCAGGGTGGCGTTCATCGCGGTGGTGCTGTCGCGGCGTTGGGTGCCGATGGTCACCGAACGTTTGCGTATCCGTTCGTTGTCGTCGGGGGCGGGTCCGTCCTGGTCGAACAGGAAGAGGCGGTCGGCGATGGCTTTGGCGAGATCGGCGGGTCCGACGCCGAGGGCGTCGCGCACGATGTCGAGTTCGAATTGTTCGCGGTCGGCGGTGTCGAGGTGGCCGGGTAGGTCGCGCATGGCGTCGCGGAGCACGGTGAGGTGGTCGGCGGTGATCAGTCCGGCGGCTTGGGCCACGGCCACCACCGGCAGCAGCGGCGGTAACGGTTCCCCGGTCAACGACCGTCGCGGCCCCAGGGCGGCGGCTTCACGTAACCGGCGGCCGGCTTCGGCTTTGGAGAGCCGCCACCGGATGCGCAGCACCTCATTCCAGGATTTGGCGCCCATCTCCCGGGCGGTGGTGTCAGCCTGCAGCGCGGCCAGCAGGCGGTGCCAGCCGGTGGGGAGTTGGCAGGTCAGGGTTTCGTAGTCGTCCATGACCGCGACGAGTTCGTCGCGGGTCAACGCCTGCAGATCACATTCGGCGAAGGCGTCGAAGGCGGCCCGTAAGGCCGTCATCGCGTCCGTCGCTGTGGCCATGAGTCGAACATACATTCGACCACCGACAAGTCGATCAGGCGGCGACCAGCTGCGGCGGCGCCAGCGCGGCACGCATCAGACTCCGCCCGCGGTGCAACCGCGACAGCACGGTGCCCATCGGGGTGTTCATCAGCTCGGCGATTTCGCGGCAGCTGTACCCGTCGATCGCCGCATAGCAGAGCACCTCACGGAACTGCTCGGGCAGGCCGGCCAGCGCGGTCGCAACAGCCTCGTCGGGAACCAGCTCCAAGGCTTCGGCCTCCGCCGACCTCGACCCCGCGGGCATCGAGTCACCGACGGACGCAATGTCATCGGTCAGGTACTCCGGTCGGCGCGAGCTCTTGCGGTAGTTACCGATATGGGTGTTCGTCATGATCCGGAACAACCAAGCCCGCAGGTTCGTGCCCGTACGGAACGCCCCGAACCCGGCGTAGGCCTTGAGTAGCGTCTCTTGCAACAGTTCCTCGGCGTCGGCCCGGTTACGGGTCAGCCGATACGCCCCGCGCCGCAGCACATCCAGGTGCTCGCGTACGTCACGTTCGAAGTCGGTGGTGAGGTCGTGGGCGATGGTTTCCATGTCGGTCTCTCTCGCATTCGATGCCGGATTCGGGTATGCCTGGAATCCTGCTTTCGATCAAGATCGAAGTCTGCACAGCCAGCAGTAGTGCCCACTACCGGCTAGCAGGTAGTCCACGTCCCGGAACAGAACGACGCCCCCGGTCTCGGTAAACACTCAGCACGATCACGGTTGCGTGACATGTTTCGCGTCGCGGACAGGCGTTCGCCGGCCGGCCGATGCGCCAGGCGAGCCCCGACGCGAATCCGCCTCTCATTCACCGCCATTGGCCTCGGCGCATTTTTACCCGCCGGCAAATTTCAACCCGCCCACGCCGTTTGCAAACTGAAGTAGCTGCAAGGGCAGGTCGATTCACCCCCGCCATACCAACGCGATCACGGAGGCAGCGCCACGCAGTGATCCGTCATTCATTTGCTGATCTTGATCGCCCGTGCGCATTCAGCCCATTCGCCCGACCGAACCTCGACTAACGCCCGGCACCGGAGCGATCCGGATCGCAGATGCACCAAAGTGGTTGCGCTGCTTACATTGGGCGCCATCACGATATCCTCCGCATCGGACTGCCAGAAAGGCCGCCATGCCGCACACGCTGTTCCGACCCTTCGCTCGGCGCGCCCGGGTCGTCGCGCTCGTGGCCGCCATCTTGTTTGCGAGCTCGGCCGAACCCTTCGTCGCACACGCTGCAGCGCCCGCCCGGATCGACACCTCGGCAAGCGCACTGGGTATCGCCGAATCCAATCTGTACTTCATGACCCCAGAAGAACTCGCCGTCGCGATGCAGGCGTTCGAGCAGTTGGGCGTCAGCCAGATCCGGGTGTTCCTCCCTTGGCGCGCAATGGAACCGACAAGGGGTGCCTACAACTGGACGATCGCCGACCGCATCCTGGATGCCGCGGCACAGCGGGACATCGCGGTTGTCGGGGCGGTGACGAGTACCCCGGTCTGGGCTTCCCGCAACGGGTTCTGGCTGCCGAACGCGGCGCCGAACGACCCGGCCGACTATGCGACGTTCATGACCGCGGTGGCGATGCGCTACGGTGCCGGCAGCGATAATCCCCGGCTCGCCGCATACGAGATCTGGAATGAACCCAATGCCAACATCGGCTGGTCACCGGAGCCGAATGTCGCCGGATACACCGCCCTGCTGCAGGCCGCCTACACCGCGATCAAGGCCGTCGAGCCGACAGCCTTGATCGTCGGTGGGGTACTCGGTGCCGGATTGAGTTTCGGCACATGGACCATCAATCCCGTCAACTACCTCACCCAGATGTACGCCGCAGGCGCCCAAGGATATTTCGACGCGCTGTCCTTCCACCCGTACAACTTCTCCAGCAGCTTCTCCGCGGGAATGCCGTACGCCAACACGCCCTACCGGCAACTGATGTCGTTGCGTCAGCTGATGGACACCAACGGGGATGCCGACAAACTCATCTGGACAACCGAGTACGGCGTGCCGACATCGGCGGTCAACGGTGCCACGCAGGCCGCCTGGATGGTCGACTTCGCCGACACCTGGTCCGGGCTCGACGGTGTCGGCCCGATGTTCATCTACTCGCTGGTGGATCGCGCAAACGAAACACCGTGGGGTATTTACGACCGCAACTGGGGTGCCAAACCCGCCGTGGAGGCCATTCGCAACTGGATCGCCGAACGTGCCGAAGGCTCGGTCATCGATCAGATGAGCGGCTACAGGTAGAGGCCGTCCGGGACGTCGGCGCGATAGCGGCCGTTGCCGACCTCGTCCAGCAGCGCCGCCGGACGATCTCACGCAGGTCGCTGCCACTGGTCTGCTCGGCGGGCCGCACAGCAGCACACCACGTCGCGCACCGAGCCCGTGCGCATTCAGCATCTCGTGACGATCGCGGACCGCGGTCACTCCCAGATCGACTTCCGCCCAGACCTCGTCGGTGACGATGACGTTGTCCCGGCTCACCGTCGAGGGCAGGTCGATGACCGTCAGCACCAGCCCGGCCTGGAACGTCGCCCGCAGCGCACGACCTCGGTACGGGTTGAGCGCGGCGGCATCCACGGCGAGCCGGTCCAGCACCTCACGGGCCTCGCTCTGCAGGTCCGGGCTGACGAAGGCGCTCACCTCCGGTGAGTGCTGGAAGGACAACCGGGCCTCGATGTGGATGACACACTCGCCGGCCGCCAACAGCGTACCGGCCGGGAAGAACACGCGCATGCACAGCGGGTGGCGATGGCGCCGGTCGCCGACGTCGGTCTGGGTCCACTTCGGCGGGTTGGTGTAATCGCCGGGCCCGATCACGCACGCGTCGCCGTACCGATCGATCCAGTCCGCCAACGCCAATGCGGTCGTCAGTCGGGTCACCGGATTGAGCTCACGTTCCTCGTCGACGAGGTGCCCGCAGTCGGTCACACCCAGGCACCGCGCCGTGAACTGGTCGGCGGTCTCGGCGCGGTTCTGCGTGGTGGCGCCGATGAGGAGCTCGCCGAGCGCGCGCAGCGACGGCTGCACTCCGTAGGGCTGGTCGTCCAGCCACGCGGTGATATCGGTGATCTCGCTGAGTGTCATGGTGTTTCAGGGTTGTCGACGGAACAGGGCAAGCGGAACAGGGTTCCATCGCATCGCCCTGCGGTCAAGAGATTTTTGCCAGATCCCTACGCTTCGGTGACCCGACCGTCCTCGACGATCCAGGAGCGATTCAGCCGGACGTTGGCCAGCATCCGCCGGTCATGGGTCACCAGCAAAAGGGTGCCGTCATAGCTGTCCAGGGCCTGCTCCAGCTGTTCGATGGCCGGCAGGTCGAGATGGTTGGTCGGCTCGTCGAGCACCAGCACATTGGTGCCGCACGCCTGCAGCAGCGCCATCCCGGCGCGAGTGCGTTCGCCGGGAGACAGGTCGTCGACGGCGCGTTCGACGTGGTCGGCCCGCAGTCCGAATTTGGCCAACAGGGTCCGGACGTCGGCGGTCGACCAGTCCGGCACGCGTTGCTCGAATCGGTCGACCAAACGGTCCGGCCCGGTGAAATCGGCACGGGCCTGTTCGATCTCACCGATCGCCACATTGGTTCCCAGGCTCGTGCGTCCATCATCGGGCTCGCGACGGCCCAAGAGCAGGCGCAGCAGTGTCGACTTGCCCGCCCCGTTCGGGCCGGTGATCCCGATCCGATCGCCGGCGTCGATCTGCAGGGACACCGGACCTAACTGGAAATCGCCCTGGCGCACAACGGCATTGTCGAGCGTGGCGACGACCGAGCTCGAACGCGGCGCGGCGCCGATGGTGAACTGCAGTGTCCATTCCTTGCGCGGCTCTTCGACCTCTTCCAGTCGAGCGATACGACTCTCCATCTGTCGCACCTTCTGGGCCTGCTTCTCACTCGATTCGGTCTGGGCCCGGCGGCGGTTCTTGTCGTTGTCGGGCGCCTTGCGCATGGCATTACGCACACCCTGGCTGGACCACTCCCGCTGGGTTCTGGCCCGGGCCACCAGATCCGCCTTGCGCTCGGCGAATTCCTCGTACTCTTCGCGGCGGTGCCGACGGGCGACCTCCCGCTCGTCCAGATAGCTTTCGTAGCCGCCGCCGTAGACGGTGGTCATGTTCTGCGCCAGATCGAGTTCCAGGATGCGGTTGACGGTGCGGGCCAAGAACTCCCGGTCATGGCTCACCAGCACGACACCGCCGCGCAGATCGCGCACGAACTGCTCCAGCCGGGTCAACCCGTCCAGGTCCAGATCGTTGGTCGGCTCGTCGAGCAGCACGATGTCGAATCTCGACAACATCAGCGCCGCAAGCCCCACCCGGGCGGCCTGCCCACCCGACAGCCCCATCATCAGCGTGGTGTCCGGTTCGACCGCCAAACCCAGATCCTCCAGGACGACCGGCAGCCGTTCATCCAGATCCGCTGCGCCACTGGCCAACCAGTGCTCCAGAGCCACAGCATAGGTGTCCGCACCGGCGTCGGAATCGGCCAGCGCCGCGGCCGCCGATTCCATGGCCACCGTCGCCGCGGCGCATCCGGTGCGGCGCGCGATGTAAGCGGCGACGGTCTCACCGGCCACCCGTTCGTGTTCCTGCGGCAGCCATCCGACGAAGGCGTCGGCCGGCGCCCGGCTCACCGTCCCTTCGAGCGGTTCGAGTTCACCGGCCAGGATCTGCAGCAGCGTGCTCTTGCCTGCTCCGTTGGCACCGACCACACCGACGACATCGCCGGGCGCCACGGTCAGGTCGACCCGCTCGAAGAGGGTGCGGTGGGCGAAACCACCGGCCACATCCTTGGCGACGAGTGTTGCGGTCATGCGGCAATCGTCGCACCGCAGATGCCGCAGGCTTCGTATTGCCTGCGGTTCCACCGGACGATCGGTACGAAGAACAATGTGAACTGTTTGTACTGCCGCATCCTGGACCACTGGGTGGTGTTGTGACAGCGCGGGCAGAGCCGGACATCCCCAGGGCCGAGCGGTTTCTGTTTGGTGCCGAAGCCGAAGATGAAGAGCACCTCATCAGCCTAGAGAGGTGATGCGGCGCTGCACTTCGGCCAGCAGCGCCTCGACGGTGTCGAACGCAGCCGGGTCGATCGCCTCGCCGAAGATGACCTGGACGGTGTGGCCTCTGTTCGGGATCCTCTTGTCCAGCGGCAGCACCTTGTTGGCGTTGATCAGCCGGACCGGGATGATCGGCACGCCCGTGCGCTTGGCCAACACCGCGACACCGGGCCGGTACGGCGCGATCTCACCCGGCAGGACACATTTCTGCTCCGGGAAGATGCCGACCAGGGCGCCGTCGGACAACGCGTGCGCGGCACTCTCCAACGCCTGTTTGCCCGATTCCGGGTCACCGCGTACCACCGGGATCTGGCCGAGCACCTCGACCAGCCACCGGGTGGACGGTGACTTCCACAGCTCGGCCATCGCCATCGCGATCGCCTCCCGGCGTAATGCGCCGAGGATGAAGAACACGTCGATCATCGAGGTGTGATTCGCGGCGAGCAGCACCGCACCCTTGTCCGGCACCACATCGGCGCCGACGATCTCGGTCCGGATGATGCGGGTGAAGCCCAGCGTCCACAGGATCAGCCGGATCGACCAGGTCAACAGCCACGCGCGCTTGCCCAACCCACGGGCTCGGGGTCGCCGCAGAAGTCGAGCCATTAGGTTCCTTCCGTGAGCAGCTTCGTCCGCCCGGCGACAACAGAGGATGTCGCCACCGTGGAACACATCGTGGCAGCCGCCTACGTCGGCTATGTCGACCGCATCGGCCGTGAGCCCGCTCCGATGACAGCCGACTACCACGTACTGCTCGGGCAGACCGCGCTGCTGATCGTTGACGATGCCATCGTCGGCGTCATCGTCACCCTCGTGGCGGACGACCACCTACTGATCGAGAACGTCGCCGTGGGGCCGGGTCATCAGGGCAAGGGCTATGGTCGGGCGCTGCTCGATCACGCCGAAACGCAGGCCCGCCGACAGGGACTCACCGAAGCGCGGCTGTATACCAACGCCGCCATGACCGAGAACCTCGCGTTCTATCCCCGCCTCGGTTATGTCGAGACCGGCCGGTGCACCGAGGACGGGTTCGACCGCGTGTATTTCCGCAAGCAGCTCTGACTCATTCGGCCAGCACCGCCGGCACTGCCGCGTGCACCCCCTGGCCGGCCACGATCATCGGCTGTACCGAACGCAGCGTCCGGCACAGCACGAGACCCCCTCCAGGGCGGTCAGCGTGATGACCACCAGACGGTGTGAATACCGTTGCATCACACCGACACTGCCGGTGGGCGCTCAGAAGGAGGCGATGCATCCCGATGCGGATCTGACCGAGCAGAGGGTGGCCGCCATCCTCGCGGACTTCCTGGACGCCCTGGAACTGGACGAGGTGACCCTAGTGTTCAACGACTGGGGCGGCGGGCAGTTCCTTATCTCCGACGGGCGCGACAAACGGCTGAGCAGGCTGGTCCTTGCCTCGTGCCCGGCCTTCGACAACTACCACCCGCCCAAACCGGCCCGGCCGGCCGCACTGCTGTGCCGGCTGCCCGGCGGCGGCTGGGTGGTCCAGGCACTTCTAACCTCGGGTACGCGGGTTTCGGCGCACGGCCGGATCGGTGTCGGTCGATCCCCGGATTCCGGCTCCGTAGCCGGCGCGCGTTAGGGTGCAGTGGTCCGGCTGTAGCAAATATGCAGATAGAAGAGTTGAGCACCACCATGACCGCAGCAGCAGAAGCGTCGGCACTGGAAGCCCGGGTCGGGCACTGGTACCAGATGGAAGACACCTACGTGGTGGGCCGGGAGAAGATCCGCGAGTTCGCCCGGGCAGTGCAGGACAAGCACCCCGCACACTGGGACCTCGCTGCTGCCGCCGAACTCGGCTACCCGGGACTGGTCGCCCCGCTGACCTTCACCTCCGCCCCCGCGATGGCCTGTAACCAGCGCATGTTCGAGCAGGTCGTCGTCGGTTACGACATGTACCTGCAGACCGAAGAGGTCTTCGAGCAGCATCGACCGATCGTCGAGGGCGACGAGCTGACCATCGACGTCGAACTGACCGCCGTGCGCCGGATTGCCGGCCGCGACCTGATCACGGTCACCAACACCTTCACCGATACCGCCGACGAGGTGGTGCACACCCTGCACACCACCGTCGTCGGCGTCGGCGCCGAGGAGGTCGACCCGGAGATCCGGCCGGCCGTGCAGGGCGTGATGATGCACGGCATCAACATGCTCGGCGCCGAGGAGTCCGGCGCCCCGTACGAGAAGACGCCGCGCCCGGCCGGCGATATCCGGATCGCCGACGGTCACTCCTGCACCCCCGGTTCTCGATCCTTCGACACCCTGCAGGTGTCCGAACAGCTGCCCGTGCAGGTGGCGCGGTTGTCACGCGGCGATCTGGTGAACTACGCCGGCGTGGCCGGCGACGCCAATCCGCTGCACTGGGACCAGAACATCGCCAAGTTGGCCGGACAGGATGACGTGCTGGCGCACGGCATGCTCACCATGGGCCTGGGCAA
The DNA here is from genome assembly GCF_053345865.1 of Mycobacterium sp. C31M. NCBI lineage: Bacteria > Bacillati > Actinomycetota > Actinomycetes > Mycobacteriales > Mycobacteriaceae > Mycobacterium > Mycobacterium sp. C31M. The sequence goes on from NZ_JBKFAX010000016.1 coordinate 68,159, forward strand.
CAGTTTCGGTTCCGCCTGGTCCGGCGATCCGGGCGCGGTGACCCGCTATGCGGTGCGGCTGTCCCAGCCCGCGATCGTCCCCGTGACCGGCACCGAGATCGAGTTCAGCGGCAAGGTCAAGTCCTTGGATCCGGACACCCGCAGCGGTGTGGTGCTGATCGGCGCGAAATCCGAGGGACGCAAGATCTTCGGTCTGGCCACGTTGAGCCTGCGGTTCAGCTGAGCCGAGGTTTTGAATCGGCGACGGCCGTCAACACCCCAGCCATGGTCGTCACCGCCGCACTCGCCTTCGTCGCCACCCAGGATCTGACCGCGTCCCGCGCCTGGTGGGAGAACCTGTTGGGCCGCCAACCTGATCGTGTTCCGATGCCCGGCGATGTCGAATGGGCGTTCAGCGGCGGCAGCGGTATTCAGCTGGTCGACGACGCCCGACGGGCGGGCTCCAGCAGTGTCACCCTCGTCGTCGACGATGTTGATGCCGAGTTGGCGGCCGTGGCGGGACGTGGGATATCGGTGCCCGCGGCACAGACCACACCGTCGGGTCAGTTCCGCATCGCGATCCTCGACGACCCGGACGGCAACATGGTCGTATTCGCCCAGGACCTGACCTGAGGTACGTCACTCGTCCTCGACGGTGACCCGCACCCCGGCCTCGGCCAGTGCTTGCAACACCTGTTCGCGGTGGGCGTTGCCGCGAGTCTCGACGGTCAGCATCACCTCGACCTCGTCGAAAGCCAGCTTCGGCGCCGTCCGCCGGTGCACCACGTCCAGCACACTCGCCCCGCTGGCGCCGACCACGCGCAGCAACGCACTCAGCCCACCCGGCCGGTCGGCGATGACGGCCTTCACCACCAGATAGCGCCCGGCCGCCCGCAATCCGTGATTCATCACATGGGTCAGCACCAGCGGATCGATGTTGCCGCCGGACAGCACCGCACACACCGGACCCGAGCCGGGCAGTTCGTCGGACATCAGCGCGGCCACGGCCGCCGCACCGGCGGGTTCGACCAACAGCTTGGCGCGTTCCAGGCACAGCAACAGGGCCCTCGACAGCGCTTCCTCACTGACCGTTCGGATCGAGTCGACGTACTCCTGAACCTGACGGAACGGGACCTGTCCGGGGACGGGCACCGCGATACCGTCGGCCATGGTGGTGACCGTCGGCGCGGGGACCGGGCTGCCCGCGGCCAGTGAGGCGGGCCAGGCCGCGGCGTCCTCGGCCTGGACACCGACAACGGTGACGTGCGGCGCCAGATGATGCATCGCCGCCGCGATCCCGGCAACCAGCCCTCCCCCGCCGGTCGGTACCAGAATGGTTGCGACGTCCGGGATCTGGCGCAGGATCTCGATCCCCACGCTGGCCTGGCCGGCCACGATATCGGCATGGTCGAACGGATGGATCAACACCGCACCGGTCTCGGCGGCGAACTCGGCTGCGGCGTCGAGCGCTTCGGCGATGGTGGCCCCGACCAGATGCACCCGCCCGCCGTAGGCCTTGGTGGCGACCAACTTGGGCAGCGCGACGTTCACCGGCATGAACACCGTCGATTCGATACCCAACTCGGTGGCCGCCCAGGCGACGCCCTGCGCGTGATTGCCCGCGCTGGCGGCGACCACCCCGCGCGCCCGCTCCCCCGAGTCCAGATTCGCGATCCGGTTGTAGGCACCCCGCGGTTTGAAAGACCCGGTGCGCTGCAGGTTTTCACACTTCAGCCAGACCTGACGGCCGATGCGTTCCGAGAGCACCCGGGATGCGATCACCGGGGTCTCCCGGATCACCGGCGCCAGCCGGTCGGCGGCGTCGGTGATCTGGTCGAGGGTCACCAGGGCGGAGTTCACGCCCCCTATCGTGCGGTTACCACACGGACAGGGTCAACGATCCGGCCGCACTGTTCACACCATCGGTATCGGTGGCGACGATCAGGATGGTCCGAGTCGTCCAGGCGCCCTGGGTGGCGGTGAATGTAACAGCCTCTAACGCTTCCTCGTACTGCTGTTTGGTGGCGATGCCCGACAGGGTCAGCGTCCTGGTCGAGGCGTCATAACTCGCCGTGACCGGGTTCCCGGACAATCCGCCGAAGGACAACGTGTCGCCGTCCTTACCGAAGGTGGTGACGCGCACGGTGACCTGCTGCAGATGGCTGGAGTCACCGTCGACGATGCTCACCGAGGCGATGGGGCGCTGCGGCGAGCTGCCGATCGTGTAGGACCGGCCGCCGATCGGCGTCACCAGCGGAACCAGACGCGTGGGCGAGGACACCGCGACCGTCACAAAGGCCGGCGCCAGGTTCTCGATACCGTGCTCGTCGGTCGCGGAGATCGAGAGACCGCGCACCAGCGCCGCACCCTGGGTGGCCGAGAAGGTCACGGACTTGAGCGCCTCCTCGTACTGGGTCAGCGTGCCGTCACCGGTCAAGGTCAGTGTCCGCGAAGCCGCATCCCAGGTTGCAGTCACCGGATTCCCGTTCGGCGCAACGTAACCCAGCACATCGCCGCTCTGCCCCAGCGTGGCAATCTTCACGGTCAGCTTGGACAGCCTGCCCGAATCACCGTCGATGATGTCCACCGTCGACACGACCTTGGCCGGGTTGCCACCGATGGTGAACCCGCCACCGGCGATCGGCGTGACCAGCGGCGGCAGCTTCGCGGCGGCCCACACCGCCACGGTGACGAACCCGGGAGCGATGTTGTCCACGTCGTCGGAATCGGTGGCCGAGATCGACAACCCGCGCACCAGCAAGGCGCCCTGGGTCGCCGAGAACGTCACCGCCTTGATCGCTTCCTCGTACTCGGCCAGAGTCGCCGCACCGGTCAGGGTCAGGGTCAGCGTCCCGGCATCCCAGGAGCCCACGATCGGGCTGTCGACGGGCGCGGTATACGACAACGTGTCACCGGTCTGCCCGAGGGTGGCGATCTTGATGACGACCCGTTTCAACAAACCGGAGTCGCCGTCGACGATGTCCACCGTGGACACGATGTGGGCAGGCTGCTCACCGAGTGTGTAGCCGCCGCCGATGATCGGGGTGACCAGCGGGGGCGCCTGGTACACGGGGTCCACCGTGACCGGGACGGTGACCGTGAGATTGTCGGCCTGGGCGATGCCGAAGAACCGGGTGACGGTCTCGATCATCGTCTGGATCTGGCCGAATACCCCGGGCAGATGCTCGGAGTCGTCGCGGACGACGATCTGGAAGCTGTCCACCAGCGGCTGGCCGGTGACAAGCGCCCACGGTGTGTAGACGAACTTTCCGGTGATCAGATCTCGGTACACCCAACCCTTTTCCGGCTGGATGATGTCGTAGGTCAGCACGTCGCCATTGGGATCGGTGGCATTGAGGTCGATGTAGACCTGGCCGAGCACGTTCTGCTCGTAGACGATCGGGCCCGCGACCGGCGTCCGGTTGACGAAGGTGTGGCTGATCTGGCGGGCGACCCACGCCATCATCGAATTGATGAGCACGTCGAGCGCGGTGGGCGTGTTCGCCGACTGGGTGCCGAGGGTGACACTGGCGGCGGTCATCTTGGGGGTCACGGTGCCGACCGACGGCTTGGGCTCCTGCACTGTCGGCGCGTGCGGCACCTCGGCGACCGGGGTCGCCGCCGGGGGCTGCTCGGTGATGTCGACCACCGGCACCTCTGCTTCGATGGATGCCTGGGTGGTGGCCTCGACTACGGCGGTGGCGACCTGCAGCGGCTGCGCGAGTTGAAGCTGGGGGCGCGGCTTGCGGTCCGGTGCGTCGACGACCGGTGCGTCGGCGACCGGTGCGTCGGCGGGCGTTTCGCCGACGGTGTCATCGCTGGGCGCCGCGGTGGACTCGTCGACCGCATCCGGCGTCGGCTCGACGGATTCCTCGCTCGCGTCGTCGGTCTGCTCGTCGGTGTCGGTGCTGCGTTCGGCGGGAGCGGCGGCGGTGCGCGCCGTGGTGACCGCCTTGGGTCCGCGTTTGCGATTGCCGGCCGGACGGGAATCGGATTCCGAGGACGAACTTTCCGAGGACGACGACGATTGCGACGACGAATCGGCACCGGAACTCGTCCCGGTGTCGGCATAGGCCGGCTGTGCCGCATTGGCGATCGCAAAGCCGACACCCAGCGACACTGCCAGCGCACCCACGCGGCCAACGTGCAGCGCGTATCCGGGTGAGTCCTTCAGCGCATGTTTGGCACGGTGGCGGGCGGGGGCTGCACTCATAGCGGTCTCTCCATGGCTCTGGTCCGTACCCCCGATCATTGGTCTCAGCCGAGCCCGGACGACAGCCACCGGCACCGTGGTCGAGCTCCCCTGTCCCACGGTTGCCTTCGGCTGTGGTCGTCGATGCGCTATGTACCACGCATTGTTCGGCCACCGAGACTGTAAGGGCAATTCCGCTCCACACGTAGCGATATTGAGATGGGTGATTGCAGGTTCAACGATATAGCTAAGTTTTATCTTGCTTCTAAACAATGTTATGTCTATTTCAGCAAATAGACACTTGCGTCAAATATGTCTATTCAGTTCCCGCTGCAACCACTGGCGGCACCAGGCACCGGCACCGGAGCACTCCCCCGACCACGCCTGACCCGTCACGGCGGTCTGCCCACAAGGCGAGAAACTGCCTCTAAGATCTGATTAGCTTTGAGCGTCAGCACCAATCAACTGGCGCGTCGTCACGTCTCGACATCGATAAAGGAGCCCGATCAATGTTGCTCAATGCCCGTCGTGCGGTAGTCGGAATCCTGGGGGCCGGCGCAGTCACCGGTGCGACACTGCTCGCCGGCGCTCCGTCCGCGTTCGCCGAGCCCGTGCCGCCGCCGAACTGCACCGCCGCCGATCTGGCAGGCGTGCAATCCGGTGTCTCGGCCGCGACCTCGGCCTACCTGTTCACCCACCCGCCGGTCAACGATTTCTTCACCAGCCTGCACGGCCTGTCGCATGGCGAGATGGAGCAGAAGGTCAACGAGTACTTCGAGGCCAACCCGCAGATCGGCGCCGAGCTCAAGAATATCCGGAAGCCGCTGCAGGACATCCGTCTTCGCTGCGGTGATACCGATGGCGACGGAGATGTCGACATCCTCTGATCACGACTTCGACCGAAACCCGGATACGGACACCGCGTATCCGGGTTTCGGCGTTTCGGGACCGGACTGCAGGCGACACAAAAAAGCACCGCACCTGCGAATGCAGATGCGGTGCTTTCGAAAGATCTTGGGATCAGAGGATGCCGATGCCGCCGTAGCCGCCATAGCCCCAGGGCCACATGCCCCACTGCGTCTCGCCGAGCTGGCCGGGCGAACTCGTGATCTGGGCGTTGCCCGGGCTCTGGCACACGGTGCTGGTGCCGGAGACGATATTGCCGGCCTGCGTGCAGGAAGGCTCGGCAGCGGCCAACGGTGCGGCCATGATTGCGCCGACAGCACCCGCGCCCGCGAGCAGTGCGGCAACGGTCAAACGTGACTTGATCACAAGGGTCCTTTCATCGGATACGTGAAGCGTACAGCGCATCCTCAGGAGATGGTGCTGTGTACAACAAGCTTCACACGGACCGCCGCGACTGCGGGATGAAAAGCGCGATGACGGTACACAGGACGGCGGCGCCCAATCCGAACAGGAAGGCCGCGTGGAATCCGGTTCCACTGGGCACTGCGGTACCCCCGACGTCGACGGTCGACCGAGCGAGCACCGCGGCGATGACCGCCGCAGCCGTCGCTGTGCCGAGCGATCGCATCAGCGTGTTGAGTCCGTTCGCCGCGCCCGTCTCCGACGCGGGTACGGCGCGCATGATGAGTGTCGGCATCGCGGCGTACCCCAGGCCGATCCCGATACCGATCAGAACATTGATGAGCAGGATGTGGCCGGCATGCAGATCCGCGAGCACCGCCACGGCGTAGCCGGCCCCCATGATCGAGGCTCCGGACACCAACAGCGGTTTGGGTCCCCACCGGCGCCCGAGCCGGCCGGCGACCGGCGACATGGCCAGCATCGCGAGCCCCGCAGGCATCAGGTACAGGCTGGCCTGCAGCAGCGGCATACCCAATCCGCCTGCCGCCCGGGGTAGTTCGAGCAGTTGGGGAAAGGCGATCTGCGAGGAGAACAGCGCAAAGCCCATGGCGATCGACGCGAGATTGGTCAGCAGCACCGGTGCCCGAGCACTGACCCGCAGGTCCACCAGGGGTTCGCGGATGCGTAGTTCGAGCCAGCCCCAGATCAGCAGTACAACGATCCCGCCGACCAGACAGCCGATGGTGCGCGTCGATGACCAGCCCCACTCGTTGCCCCGCGAGATCGCCAGCAGCACACCGGTCAGACCGATCGCCAGCCCGACGATCCCCACACCGTCCACGCGGCCGCCGGCGCGCAGTCGACTCTCCGGCACCAACGTGACGATCAAGGTGAAGGCCACGGCACCGAGACCTGCGGCGAACCAGAACAGCACATGCCAGTCGAAGTGCTCGGTGACGAAGGCACTGACCGGCAGACCGAGCGCACCGCCGACACCCAGCGTCGCACTGACCAAGGCGATGGCCGAACCCAGCCGATCGGCGTCGAGCGTGTCCCGCAGGATCGCAATGCCGAGCGGGATGACTCCCATCCCGACACCCTGCAGACCGCGCCCGACGATCAGTGGAGCCACCGTCGAGGACAGCGCGGCGACGACGGACCCGAACATCAGTACACCGAGCAGGGTCAGTGCGATCCGGCGTTTGCCGTACATATCGCCCAATTTCCCGGAGATGGGCGTGCAGATGGCGGCCACCAGCAAGGTGATGGTGATGACCCAGGCCGTGTCACCGCCGGAGGCATTGAGCAGCTGCGGCAGCTCGCCCTGGATCGGGATCAGGATGGTCTGGGTGAATGCTGCCGTCATCCCCGCGAAGGCCAGCGCCGCGATCGCTCGACCGGGACGCACCGTCACGGGAGCGTCCGGCTGCGGATCCACCGCTGCCCGGGTATCGAGTGTCATCAACCGCCCTTCATCGTGCTGCCCGGCTCACCGTACCGGCGGGTGAGACTCGGTATCAACTTCAAGCCTCAGTACCTATCCTGATATTCCACGTCACGTCCGCTACTCTGACCGGATGGCCGCCGGAGTACGGGAGCGCGCACGCCTGGCGCTACGCACCGAGATCGCCGCAGCGATGAGCAATCTGTTCGCGCAGCGGGGTTTCGACGAGGTCACCGTGGACGAGGCCGCGAATGAGGTCGGGATCTCCCGGGCCACCTTCTTCCGGTACTTCGGATCCAAGGAGGACGCCGTGCTGGCGGCCATCGAGGCGTCGTCGGTCGACTACGTCGGCAGCCTCGAGGGCCTGTCCCCGATCGACGGCGAGAGTCCCTGGCAGCTACTGCACCGCACCTTCGCCGCCGCGCTACCGCATATCGGCGAGCATTCCGAACTGGAACGGTCCCGGGTGCAGATGCTCAACGCCACGGTGTCGCTGCGCACCCGGATGGCGCAACGCAGGTTCGCCCTCGAGGACACCCTCACACCCGTTCTCGCCGCCCGCATCGAGGATCCGGATGCGGCCCGCCCGGTCGTCGTCGCCGCACTGGCCTGCCTGGACCTCGCCTGGCGACGCTGGGCCGCCGACGAGGAACCGACGATGGTGGACTCGCTCGAACACGTCTTCACCTACCTGACCTCGGCACCGCGCTGAGGGCGGTACGCCGAGAGATCTGCGGCGATTCCCGCGATACTTGGAGCAATTCCACACAAGGGAGCCGCCTTTGACGACTGTCGCCATCTACCTAATCGTGACCTTCGGGCTGGGCGGACTCGCCATGGCGGTCCGGCTCCCACCGCTGGTCGGATTCCTGGCGGCGGGCTTCGTCATCAATGCCCTGGACGTCGAACACATTCCGGAGTTGGAGATCCTGGCCGACCTGGGCGTCACGCTGTTGCTGTTCGCGATCGGGCTCAAGCTCGACGTGCGGATCCTGTTACGCCGCGAGGTGTGGTTGACGACATCGGCGCACATGGTGATCAGTGTCGTACTCGGCGGCGCGGCAATGTGGTTGGCCGCCATCGCCGGCATGGCGATGTTGTCCGGCCAGAGCCTGCAGACCATCGCGCTGCTGGCGTTCGCGCTCTCGTTCTCCAGCACCGTGTTCGTCGTCAAAGTCCTTGAGGAGCGCGGCGAATCGCACGCGCTCTACGGACGCGTGGCGATCGGCATCCTGGTCATGCAGGACATCGTTGCGGTGGTGTTCCTGACCGCGACCAGCGGGCACCTGCCCAGCCCGTGGGCGCTGACACTCATCGGCCTGTGGCCGCTGACGCGGCTGCTACGCAAGATCTGGACCCGGCTCGGTCACGGTGAGATGCAGTCGCTGTTCGGCATCGTGATGGCGTTCGTCCCCGGCTACGCGCTGTTCACCGCCGTCGGCCTCAAGGGCGACCTGGGCGCGCTGATCATCGGTATCCTGCTCGCCTCACACGCGGCGTCCTCCGAACTCGCGCGGTCCCTGTTCCACATCAAGGAACTCCTGCTGGTCGGGTTCTTTGTGTCGATCGGTCTGACCGGGCTGCCCGACCTGCCGTCCATCGGTGTCGCCGTGCTGATGGTGCTCCTGCTGCCGTTCAAGGCCGGGTGGTACGTGGCGTTGTTGTCGTTGATGCGGTTGCGGCACCGGACGTCGATCCTGGCCGGGCTGAGTCTGATGAACTACTCGGAGTTCGGCCTGATCGTGGTGTCGGTCGGGGTATCGGCGGGACTGCTGGCGCCGGCATGGCTGGTCGAGATGTCGATCGCCGTCGCGTTGAGCTTCGTGGTGTCGGCCCTGGTGAACGGACGCGGCCATCTGATGGTGGAGAAGATCGCCGCACGCCTGCCGACGCAGGACGAACGCACTTTGCAACCCGAGGAACGACCGGTCGACGCCGGTGATGCCGAGGTCGTGGTGATCGGCATGGGCCGCGTGGGTTTCGCCGCCTACCAACGGCTTACCGATCACTACGGATTCCCGGTCGTCGGGGTCGACTACGACGGTCGCCGGATCCAGCGGTTACGCGACGAGGGTTTCAACGTGGTCGAGGGAGACGCCACCGATCTGGATTTCTGGCATCGGTTGCGGCGCTCGGATTCGGCGCGCATCGCGATCCTGGCGATGCCACGCCATGGCGCCAATGTCACCGCGCTCGAATGTCTACGCGAGTCCGGGTTCAGCGGCACCGTCGCCGCCGTCGCCCGGTACGACGATGAGGTGGCCTGGGCCAAGGAGCACGGCGTCGACATCGCGTTCAACGTCTACGCCGGCGCCGGGCTGGAACTGGCCGACCAGGTGGGTGGCGGACCGGTACCGACAGTGGTCGATCCCGACCTTGAGGTCGACGGTGACGGCCCGCTGCGCAACGACCGATCGCCCGGGGGATGACGACACGGTCTCGGTCCGGTTGAGACGTGATCTCACGAGTTTGCGGTAGGCCCGAATGCTGCGAACATCGGACCGGTGAAATCCAGGTCAGCGTCCATGTCCGACAGCAGGCTGGCGGCGCAACTGGCGGCCGTCGCCTCCGTCGGTGCGGCGGTCATCCACTTCTCGGTTGCACCGGCGCACTGGCAGGACTGGCTGCCGGCCGGGCTGTTCTTCGTGGTTGTCGGTGCCTGCCAACTGTTCTGGGCATGTGCGGTGCTGGTGCGGACCACCCCGTCGCTGCTGGTCGCCGGCATTCTGCTCAATGTCGGCGCGATCTCGTTGTGGGCGCTGTCCCGAACGGCCGGAACACCTTTCGGCTCGCACCCGGGTGAGCCCGAGCTGGTTCAGGCCGCCGATTTGTGTGCCCTGCTGCTGCAGGTCTACGTCGTGATGGGCGCGGGGTGGGTCGGCTACCGCGGCCTGCGCGGCGAGCCGGTACCGGCATTCGCCGGCGCCGCGGTCCTGCTGGGCGCGATCGGTGTGGTGGCGGCGGCGTCCGCGGTCGGCGTCACTTCGGGTCTGCGGCACGGCGAGGCGGACGCGCAAGGTCCAGAATCCGATCACAGCGTCGTGCAGGTGCCCGCGCACCCGCACTGACTACCCCCGACGCAGCGCGGCCGCCTTGCGGGTGAGGTGGTGACGCTCGGCCACGGTCTGCGCCTGGTCGGCGGCGCGCACGTAAAGGTCTGCTGCGGTGCGCCTTTCACCGGCCTGCTCGTGTAGATAAGCGGTCGCAGCGGTATATCGCGGCAGAGTGGGATCCAGACCGTCCAGCGCCACCAGCCCAGCCTGCGGCCCGTCGGCCTCGCCGACCGCCACCGCGCGGTTCAGGCGCACCACCGGACTGTCGGTGAGAGCGACCAGTTCGTCGTACCATTCGACGATCTGCACCCAGTCGGTCTCCGCGGCGGTCGGTGCGTCGGCGTGCAGTGCCGCGATCGCCGCCTGCGCCTGGTACTCCCCCAGCCGGTCTCGCGTCAGCGCCGCCTGCAGGATCTCCACGCCTTCGGCGATCAGATCGACTCGCCACCGCCCGCGGTCCTGCTCGGCCAACGGCACCAACGTTCCGTCGGACCGTGTCCGGGAATCACGACGCGCATGGTGCAACAGGAACAGCGCCAGCAGCCCGGCGACCTCGGGATCATCGGTCATCGCGGCGAGTTGCCGAGTCAACCGGATCGCTTCGGCGGCCAGATCGACATCACCGCTGTAGCCCTCGTTGAACACGAGGTAGAGCACCTTGAGCACGGTGCGCAGGTCACCCGGCCGGTCCAGCCGGGTATCGGCAATCGTGCGCTTGGCCCGGTTGATCCGCTGCGCCATGGTCGCTTCCGGCACCAGGTAGGCCTGCGCGATCTGGCGGGTGGTGAGCCCGCCGACCGCCCGCAGGGTCAGCGCCACCGCCGACGCGTCACGCAAGCTCGGGTGCGCACACAGGAAGTAGAGCCACAGTGACTCGTCGGTGTCGGTGACCGGTCCCGGCCCGGACTCGTTGCTCACCTGCACCTCGCGCCGGTGCCGGGCGCCCGCCGACCTGGCGAGATCGATGTACCGACGCCACGCCGCGGTGATCAGCCACCCCTTGGGGTCCTCGGGCCGCGCGCCCGGCCAGTTCTGGACCGCACTGATCAGCGCCTCCTGCACGGCGTCCTCGGCGGTCGCGAAGTCCGCCCCGCGTTGCACCACAGCGGCGAGCACAGCGGGGATGAGTGCCCGCAGCTCCGCCTCGTCCACTATTCGGTGACGGTGGTCGGGGAACCCATGAACGGCCGTACCTCCAGCCATTCGTGAATGGGCTTGCCGCCCGCACCGGGTGCCGCCGACAGCTCCCCGGCGAGCTCGATGGCGCGGCCGTAAGAGTCGACATCGACAATCATCCAGCCGGCGATCAGGTCCTTGGTCTCGGCGAACGGGCCGTCGGTGACCGCGGGCTTGCCGGGACCGTCGTGGCGCACCCAGGCACCCTCGGCGGCCAGTGCCTGGCTGTCCACATACTCGCCGCTGTCCTTGAGCCGGTCGGCGAAATCATTCATGTACTGAATGTGGGCATCGATCTCGGCCGGTGTCCACCGGTCCATCGGGACGTCGTTCACCGCTGTCGGAGCGCCGCGGTAATGCTTGAGGAACAGGTACTTCGCCATGGTGTCTCCTTTAACTCGGTCGGCGATCCTCGTCGGTATCGCTCACCACTGGGACGGAGCCGGATCCGAGTTCTCGACATCGGAGTTACTCATGTCGGCCTGGGGCCTGCACTGCCAATCCGATCGCTTGCGCCGCAGCCATCATCCGGGTGTCATACGTGATCACTGCCCGCAGCAGGTCGCCTGCCTTTCGCGCCGCCGCGAGGTGGATGGCGTCGAGACTGCGTAGCGTCTGCGGCCCGAGGGTCCCGGCATCGTCAAGCAGTTGGCGACTGAGCACCACCGAGTCCGTACCGCGCAGGAGCTTGCGCGCTGCGGCGATCGCCTGCGGCCCGAGCGGCATCACGGCGCGAATCAGTTCGGTACGGGTCAGCTCCGCGGTGAACAAACCATCGTCGGCACGTTCACCCAGGTAGGCGACGAGATCCGGCGTTTCCTTTTCCGCGACGACGAGTTTCACCATCGCCGACGTATCCAGGTACATGCGCACGGATCACCGCTCACCCGAACGTATCTCGTCGAGATGCGCCGATATGTCGAAGGCGGCCTCGATGGGTGTCAGCTCGTCCAGCCGGAGCTTTTCTGCGCCTTCGACGACTTCACCTGTCCGCACCAGGTCCTGCCAGGTGTCGCCGGTGATCGGAACCAGTCGCGCAACCGGACGCCCCCGATCGGTGATCACGATGGATTCGCCGGCCGCAACGGCATCGAGGTACCTGCTGGCGTGCTGCCGCAGCTCCCGGACGCCGATCGACTCCATGTGCTACATGGTAGCACATGGAGTCGTGAGTCGGCTTTCATTCGGGACGGGTGCCCGGTTCCCGAGCACCGGCCGCGATCGTCGGCCCATTGTGCATCCGGGCTCAGCCCCGTAGATAGGTCAGCACCGCCAGCACCCGTCGGTGCTGCGCGCCGTCCGGCGGCAGCCCGAGCTTGGCGAAGATGTTGGTGACGTGCTTTTCCACCGCGCCGTCGCTGATCACCAGGGTCGCCGCGATATTGGTGTTGGAGCGGCCCTCGGCCATCAGTGCCAACACCTCCTGTTCGCGCAAGGTCAACTGCCGCAACGGGTCGTCGCGGCGACGGCGGACCAGCAGCTGCGCGACGACGTCGGGATCCAGGACGGTGCCACCACCGGCCACCCGGGCGATCGCTTCGAGAAACTCGCCGACCGCGACCACCCGATCCTTGAGCAGATACCCGACGGCACCCGTGCCGTCGGCCAGCAGATCGTCGGCGTAGGACACCTCCACATACTGCGAGAGCACCAGGATCGGCGAGCGCGGCACCGATCGGCGGGCTTGCACCGCCGCGCGCAGACCCTCATCGGTGTGTGACGGTGGCATCCGGACATCCACCACGGACACATCGGGGCGGTGTGTCTCGATCGCCGAGACCAGCGCCGGGCCGTCGCCGACCGCCGCAACCACCTCGTGGCCGTGTTCTGTGAGCAGGCGGATCAGGCCCTCCCGCAACAGAACCGAATCGTCGGCCACCACCACTCGCAATCCCGGCACCGTCATGACGGTACTTCCACCCGGATCGTCGTCGGTCCACCGAGCGGACTGCGCACGTCCAGCGTGCCGCCGGCGGCCTTGATGCGGTCGGCCAGCCCCGACAATCCGTGCCCCTTGGCCACGTGCGCCCCACCGTCGCCGTCGTCGACGACCTCGACACCGACCCGCGCCGGCCCGCGCGCCACGGTCACCCAGCAGTTGCCGGCACCGCTGTGTTTGGCCACATTGGTCAAACATTCGGCCACCGCGAAGTAGACCGCGGTCTCCACCGCGGCGTCGAGCCGCCCCTGCGGGGTGCCGAGCGCGGGATCGACCACCAGCTCGACCGGTACGGTGCTCCGAATCGCCAGCGCGGCAAGCGCGCTCGGCAATCCGCGGTCGGTCAGCACCGGCGGGGCGATGCCCCGCGACAACGCACGCAACTCGTTGAGCGTTTCCTGGGTCTGGACGATCGCCTCGTCCAGAGAATCCCGGCCCGGGCCCGGCTCGGCCTGCGCACGGGCTCGACCCAGGTCCATCGCCAGCCGGATCAGGCGTTGCTGCGGGCCGTCGTGGATATCGCGTTCCAGCCGGCGCAGCGCGTGGGCCTCGGCGCTGGCCGCCGCCGACTTCTGCTCGGTGAGCACCGTGATGGTCTGGCGCATCTCGGCCACTCCGGTGAGCAGTACCCGCGCCAGTCCGGCCTCGACAAGCGCACACCCGCGCACCACCCATGGCAGCGTCAGCAGGCAGACCACCCCGATCGCAGTCTGAAATCCGATGCGCACCAACGCACTGTCGCCGAGCCCCACCAGCTGCGCCAATGACTGATTGTCCGGTCCGCGCGGAATTGCCCAGTCCCACAACACCGTCAGCGTGCCGGCGATCGCGACGGCCCACCAGCACAGGACGGCACAGAACGTGACCACCGACACCGGGAACCGGATGAGCGCATGGGTGGTGTCCAGCCAGGACTGACCATCGGCGAGCGGACCGACCAGGCGCTTCCAGAACCCAGCCGTCGGCGGCGCCTGCCGGTAGGTGGGCCGAGTGCGCGGCGTGTGCAGTACCGCGGGAAACCGCAGCCGATCGACATCGGCGAAGACGCGTGCGATCAACACCGTGCCGATCAGCACCGGCAGACCTATGAGGACCACCAGGGTGCCCAATCCAGCCGACAGTCCGGTGATCACGACGGTGAAGCTCGCGATGGCGAGTGGAAATCCCAGCAGCACGTAGTTGGTGTCGATGCCGAGTTGCCGGAGCGTTCCCGGGCGCGGGGCGGTGGTCACGACATCGACGCTAGGCATCTGGTGCCGCCACCCCCATCCCGTACGCCCGCGTGATCAGGGTAGGGCTAGCCCCACCGGTAAAACACAGCGAGGGCGCCCGCGTGTGCGGACGCCCTCGCTGAAGGTGCGGATCAGTTACGGACCGAGGTGTCGACCTGCGGCACCTTGACGGTCGGGAAGAGCTGGTCACGCCAGGGGTAGTAATCGTTGTCGTTGTCGTAGTAGATGCCGCCCGGTGCCTGCGGAAGCATGTGTACCGGCGCCTCTGCCTGAGCCGGACCGGCCAACCCCACCACGGCTGCGGTGAACGCTCCGGCGATGATTCCTGCCAACCCGATCTTCTTCATCGTTCTCGCCTCTTCTCGACTGCTGCTCTTGCTCTGTCGGCTACAACGGCACCGGTGAGGGTTTGATTCCCCGGTGGCTCAGCTGCCGTAGAGGTGCAGCGCGCGGGCTGCGGCGGTGGCGATGTCGCCGCTGAGGCCGGTGATCGGCGGCCCGCCGGGCTGGTGGATCACATTGGCCAACACCACGACGTAGGTGTCCGAGCCGGGGTCGATCCACAGCGAGGTTCCGGTGAACCCGGTATGACCGAAACTGCCGACCGGGAAGACCGCGCCGCGGGGTCCGGAATGCGGGGTATCGATATCCCAGCCGAGGCCCCGGCCGTGCTGGTCGGGCGACAGTGCCGTCATCAGCTCCAGCGTCTGCCGCGTGAGGGGGAACGTGCTGGGCCGCTCGGCGATCCGGTCCAGCAGTGCCTGCGCGAACAATCCGACGTCGGCGGCGGTGCTGAAAACCCCGGCGCTGCCGGTCACACCGCCCATCCGGCGTGCGGTGGGGTCGTGGACCGTGCCGCGCAGCAGGCGACCGAAGTTCGGGTTCAGTCCGGCGGTGTCACCGTCGTGTGCGGTCGGCGCGATGCGGGACAACAGGTCGGTGCCCGGGACACCGTCAGGAAAGTAGCGGGTATCGGCCATGCCCAGCGGGGCGAACACATGCTGCTGCACATAGTCGTCGACGGTCTGGCCGGTCAGGTCCTCGACGATGGTGCCGAGCAGGATGAACCCGATATCCGAGTAGTGGAAGATCTCCCCGGGTTCATGGACGACCCAGGCGGCCTGCGCGCGCTTGGTGCCCTCGGCCTTGTCCGCGCGGCCCAGACCCCACGGGCCGTCCAGGCTCAGATCGCCGGCGATTCCCGAGGTGTGGGTGAGCAGCATCCGGAGGGTGACCCGGGCCCGCCGGGGATCGCCGGTCGGATTGAATCCGGGCAGGTAGGTCTGTACGGGCTCGTCGAGCTCGAGCTTGCCGTCTTCCTGGAGCTGCATGACGGCGGTTGTGGTCGCCAGCGGCTTGCTCAGCGAGGCGAGGTCGAAGAGGGTATCGGCGGTCAACGGTTCGGCCAGTGACAGTGCCCCGTCGAGTCCGGGTTCACCCGCCAGTTTGCGCACCCCGAACGCCTCGCGGAAGACGACGCGTCCGTTGTGGCCGATCTGGACCACCGCGCCGGGCAGGCGGTGCGCGGCAACGGCATCGTTCACGAGTCGGCCGACGGGTGCGAACTCGGCCGGGGTGATCGGGGCGGGTGGGGTGATCACCCGCGTTGTCGTCGCCGAGGTGCTCGATGCCACGGTGTTGGTTGGCTCACCGGCGGGCGCCGCCGGTCCGCAGGCGGTCACCATCAAGACGATCCCCAGCGCGCCCAAACGGGTGATCGGAGTCATTGGCCCACCGGATCTTTCGCTATCCCAACCGGGCCTTCAGCACGGTGACGCCGGGTCCGCTGAGCCGCTCGAACCCGACGACGCGGCCGCAAACGGCCAGCATCAGAGCGTCGCCGGGTCCGCTGACGGTGTCGCCACGGCCCCAGGTCCGTCCGGTGTCCTGATCGTGCAACGCGATATCGCGCAACCGCTTCGGCGGGAAGAATCCGCGCTGGGTACGGCCGGTCAGGAAATCGAGCACCCGGTCGACCTCCCTCGGGTCCGGGATGTGCGTGATCCCCAGCGGTATACGCATATCGGCGCCGTGGACCAGGACATCGGTCAGACCGGACAGCGGCCCGGTCAGCGGTGGGCTGAGCCGGAAGTCGGCCTGTTCACGCAAGGTCCGCGCGATCTGCGCGGGCGTGGCGTGCGCGCGGCGACGGGCGAGCGCATCGATACCCCGGTGCATGCTGCGGTGCCGGATGCCGCTGACCAGAAAGCCGGTGAAGCCGTCGGTGAAATCGCTGACCAGATGGGCGGCAACCGTTTTGACATCCCAGCCCGTGCACAAACTCGGTGTGGCGAGTTGGTCAGCAGTCAGGGCGTCGACGAGGTCCGCGATCGCTCGTCGTTCCCGAGCCACCGCGGCGAACACCTGCTCTCGCTCGTCGGGGGTGAGCCGCACAGGTGCACTGTAGCTACTGTGGCGCCAACGTGATGATGCTGACGTCCGGGGGTGCGCCCACTCGCACCGGCGGTCCCCAGAAGCCGGCACCACGGGTGGTCCAGACCTGGGTGTCACCGAGCCGGCTCAGGCCGGCCAGGGTTCCCTGCTGGGCCTGCACGGCGAGATGAAACGGCCAGAACTGCCCGCCATGGGTGTGCCCGGACAGTTGCAGATCGACATCGGCGACGGCCGCGTCATGGACCTGGCGCGGCTGGTGCGCGAGCAGCACCACGATGTCGGTCGGGCGGCGATCGGTCAGCGCGCGGTCCAGATCGGCAGCGTCACCGAACTCATCTCCGGTGTAGTCGTTGATTCCGGTGAACAGCAGCCGTTGGTCACCGCGCGCGATCGGGCGCGACTCGTTGTGCAGCAGCTCGACCTGCAGGCCCGGTAGCGCCGCCCACCAGGCGGCCGCGTCGAAGTAGTACTCGTGATTGCCGGTGGTGAACAGCACCCCGTCGGGTGCGGTGAGCTCGGTCAACGGTTCGGTCGCCGCGACGAGTTGGCTGGGCAGACCGTCGGACAGGTCACCCACCAGTGCCACGATGTCCACGTCGGCCTCGTTGAGCAGGTCGACGACGCGCTGGGTGCGGTCGCGCCCGTTCAGCGCGCCCAGATGCAGGTCGGTGGCCAGACCGATGCGGTAGCCGTCGAACTGCTCGGGCAGATCCGGGATGACGATGCGGGCCTGCACCGTGCGGATGGGTCCGAGCGCCTGGGTGACGCCGTAGCCGACCACCACCACGGTGATGACGACGACGAACGCGGCCGCACCGCGCGCCAACCGGAGCCGCTGCGGCTCGTCACCGCGGCGGCGCAGCACCAACAGCACCAGGCGGAGCACCTCGACCACCAGCAACAGCAGAATCAGATAGGCCACCGCCGCCATCCACGTCATACCGACCGCGTGCAGCGGCATCAGGTAGTCCCGCGGACCCGACCGCTGGGTGACCAGCGAGGTGAGCACGCTGACAAAGAGCGTGGCGATACCGACGGCGCCGCCCGTTCGCCAACGCCGCCCGGTTCCGGTGCAGTGCACCAGACGCCAGTAGAGGTAGAGGTGGGCGAGGAGCAGGACACTACCCAGGCCGAGGACGAAACCCACTGTGGTACTTACTCCGAGCGCGCACGGTCGACGGTCACAAGCATGCTTCGAAACTACCCTGTGACCGGCGACCCGGGTTTTCTGTCGACGACCCCTCGACGTCGACTCGCTGCGGTAAAACTATAAACGATTGCGTACACAAATGTGTCCTCGAACAGGAGCGCACCTTGGCCACCAAGCTGCCGCCGGGCCGGCACCGCCTGACCCGCGAAGAGGTCGCCACCGACCAGCGGAATCGGATGATCGCCGCACTCGGCGAGGCGATGCTCGCGAAGGGCTTCGCGGCGACCACCGTCACGGACATCATCGAGCGCGCGAAGGTGTCCAAGCAGACCTTCTACGAGCACTACGGCAGCAAGCAGGCCTGTTTCCTGGACGCCTACGCCCGCATCCACCGGCGGGTCAGCGTGGCGGCGGGCACCGTGCCCGCGGATGCCACCCCGATGGCGGTGTTCGACGCCGTCCTAACGAACTACCTCGACGCGCTGGCCCGCGACGCCACCATGGCGCGCGTCTACCTGATCGAGGTGTACGCAGCCGGCTCGGAGGCGCTGCGGGCGCGAATGGAACTGCAGCAGCGCACCATCGAGGGCCTGTACATGGTGTTCGACGTTCGCACCGATCATGGCCGGTTCGCCTGCCGGGCGCTGGTCGCGGCGATCTCGTCGCTGGTGACCCATGAGCTCGTCAACGGCGACGACGGTGATGTCCGGTCGTTGCACGCTCCCTTGGTGGGGTTGGCGGCGCAGCTGTTCGGATCGTGACCGGCTGTCACACCACGCGTGCCCGCGCCGTCTCATAGGTGACATATTCATCGAGACGCTCGGCACGAAAGGCAGCCATGCTCCCCCACGTCAACATCGGCAAGCAGTTCTCCGCCCCGTACGAGGCCTACATCGCGCTCGACAAGCAAGTGGTGGAGGCCACCGAGAAGGCCGGTCTGCCCAAGCTTCTGGTCGAGCTGGTCAAGCTGCGGGTCTCCCAGCTCAACGGCTGCGCCTTCTGCCTGCGGATGCACACCCGCGACGCGCTGGCGGCCGGTGAGACCACCGACCGGCTGGCGGTCCTGCCCGCGTGGTGGGAGTCCCAGTACTTCACCGATCAGGAGCGTGCGGCGCTGACCTTGTCCGAACGCATCACGCGGATCGGTGACGAACACACCGCGCCGACACCCGAAGTCGACGTCGAGGCCGCGCTGTCGAAGTCGGAGATCGCGGCGGTCACCTGGCTCGCGGTGATGATGAACGGCTGGAATCGCATCGCGATCGCCAGTCACTACCCGGTCGGTCCGTGATCAGCAGCCCTCGACGGTGGCGGCCGCGGCGGCGTCCAGGACATCGGTGACCTCGCCCCGCCGTCGCCACGCCGTGCGCTGGCGCATCGCACCGTTGCCCTCTTCGGCGAGTCGGCTGAGCTCGTCGTCGACCAACTCGTAGTCACCGACGGCACGCAGCGCCGGGGCGAGCCTGTCGACGAAGGCCCGCAACACATCCACTGTGTCTGCAGCACTGCTGTTTTCGGCGATATCGACAACCTTGCCGTCGAGCCCGTTGCGTGCCGCCTTCCAGTAGGCCGCCGCCAGCTCGTGGGCGCGGATCGGCCGCACATGCTCGCCTCGTCGATGATCGTCGAGGGCCGTCATCACCGCAGCACGGGTCAGTGCCGCATGCAGCACGGTCTCGGCAACCGTCGCAGGCACATCGGCGACCCGCACCTCGACGGTCGGGAAGTTGGCCGACGGCCGGACATCCCAGTAGGCCATCCCGTCGTCGAGCATTGCGCCGATATCCCGCAGCGACTGCAGCGTCCCGTCGTAGTCGGCGGCGGAATCAAAATGCGGGGGTGGCCCGGCGCTCGGCCACCGCGACCACAGCACCTGACGCCAGCTCGCGTAACCGGTATCGGCCTTGCGCCAGATCGCCGAGTTCGCCGCCAGGGCCAGCAGCAGCGGCAACCACGGCCGCAGGTGATTGCTCACATGGATGGCGGTGTCGCGGTCGGGCACCGCGACGTGCACGTGACAGCCGCTGATCCCCTGCTCGTGAGCGATCATGCCGAACTCCGTTCCGATCCGGCGGTAACGCGGGGTGTCGGTGATCGGGAAATGTTGCGGCACTGTGGGCGGCAGGGCCACCGCCAGCAGCCGGGCACCGGCAGCGTGCGCGGCATCGACGGCGGTCCGTCGCAATCGGGTCAGTTGGGCGCGCAACTCGGTGGTGGTGGACGCGACTTCGGTCGCGGTCTCGACCTGGCAGGTCGTCAGCTCCAACTGCAGATCCACACCCGCCTCGTCGGCGATCTCGGCGACCCGGGTGTTGAGCGGGACCGGTTCGCCCGATTGCGGGTCAACCAGCAGGAACTCCTCTTCGACACCGAACGTCGGATGGCCGGACATGTCGCCTCCTCTGGTCGGAGGTGATGTGCCCTGATACCGCGACCGGAAAACATCCCGGCTCCCGTAGTCGACCGATCATCGGTCGATCGTCGCGGTCGGGGACGCAGCGTCACCCTCGGCCGAGCCGTTGCGGATGAGCTGCCAGTTGGCGATGCCGTTGGCCTCGCATGCCGCCGATACGGTGCTGGCGCGTATCGGCGGCCAGGACCCCACGACGTTGAACCCGGCCTCGGTGGGCGTCCCGTAAGCCCGGCAGCTACTTCTGGCCCAAGGGCGGCAAGCGAGCCGACCGGATCGCGGCGACCAGCTGACACCCGTCAGGACAGCAGGGTCAGCCTGGCCGCCTCCCGGTAGCGGTCGACCAACCCCGGCGCCGGGTCCCCCTGGTATCGCACTGATTCCGCGCTCTTCCAGACCGGCGGCGACTCCGCACCGGA
Organism: Mycobacterium sp. C31M; assembly: GCF_053345865.1. Taxonomy (NCBI): domain Bacteria; kingdom Bacillati; phylum Actinomycetota; class Actinomycetes; order Mycobacteriales; family Mycobacteriaceae; genus Mycobacterium; species Mycobacterium sp. C31M. The sequence continues at coordinate 88,855 of NZ_JBKFAX010000016.1, forward strand.
CAGCACCCAGGCCGCCTGGCGTGCCGCGCCCAGCGCGACGTACTCGGCGGTGGCAGGAACCTCGACGTCCGTACCCAGGATGGCGGGGGCGATCCGCCGGATGGCATCCGAGCGGGCACCCCCACCGATGAGGGTGATCCGCCGCGTATCGACGCCCTGTTCGGAGATCTTGCCTATGCAGTAGGCCATCGAGGCCACCAGACCCTCAACCGCGGCACGGGCTATATTGGTGGAGTTGAGGTTTCGTGATGTCATCCCGTGCAGCGATCCCGTCGCGGTGGGCAGGTTGGGCGAGCGTTCACCCTCGAAGTAGGGCACCATGACCAGGCCCTCTGCACCGGCTGGTGCCGACAACGCCAGTCGGTCGAACTCGTCGAACCCGATATCGAGCATCGCCGCCACCGCGGCGAGGACCGGGGCCCCATTGAGGGTGCAGACCAACGGCAGCTGCCGCCCCGTCGCATCGGCAAACCCGGCGACGATGCCCTCGGGATCGTTCGGTGCCACCGACCCGACCGCGCTGACCACCCCCGAGGTACCCAGCGACACCACACAGTCACCCTGCCCGGCACCCAAACCCATTGCCGCGGCGGCATTGTCGCCGGCACCCGGGCCCAGGACGGCACCATTGCGGGTACCGGCGACAGCCCGGGGACCGAGAACCTCGGGCAGTGTGGGTCGACGGCCCCGGAAGGCCAGCCCGAGAAGGTCGGTTTGATACTCGTCGGAGGCCGCCGAGAAGTACCCCGTACCGCTCGCATCGCTACGGTCGGTCCGCAGATCGGCGATATCGGTGGACCCGCTCAGCCGCCACGTCAGCCAGTCATGCGGCAGGCAGACCGCGGCCGTGGCGTCGGCGTGCCACGGCTCATTGTCGGCCAGCCAGCGCAGCTTCGTCGCGGTGATCGAGGCGACCGGGACGACGCCGATCCGGCGGGCCCACTCACCGGGCCCACCGAGCTCCTCGATCAGCTCGGTGGCAGCCGATGCGGATCGGGTGTCGTTCCACAACAGCGCATCTCGAACGATTTGCCCTTCGGAATCCAGACACACCATGCCGTGCTGCTGGGCGCCGACGGATATGGCTTCGACATCGTCGAGGCCGCCGGCTGCGGTGATACTGCGCTCCAGGGCCTCCCACCATCGCCGCGGGTGCACCTCGGTGCCGTCTGGGTGCGCCGAGGACGCCGAGCGGACGACCTCACCGGTCTCCGCGTCGCAGATCAGCACCTTGCAGGACTGTGTCGAGGAATCGACTCCGGCCACCAGTGTCATATCAGTACCTTCCCGGGTCGGCGAGCACCGGCGCGAAGGCCAACTCGGCCGCACCGATCATCAGGGTTTCGGAGCCCAGGGTGGCGGCGACCACCCGCACCATGTCACGCGGGGCGCGCATGCTGCGCCGGCTCAGTTCCTCGTGCAATGCTCCGGCCGCATAGGCCGGAAAGACCCGCAGGAACCCGCCGAGCACGATGACACCAGGATTGAGCATGTTGACGGCGTTGCCCAACGCGATCGCCAGATATCTTGCCTGCCTGGCCAATACATCGGTTTCGGCACTACTCCGGGCGGCCGGCACCTCGTCCAAACCGGTCAGCAGCTGCGTCAGCGGCGCCTGCACCACCTCGGTCTCCAGGCATCCGAGGCTACCGCAGTGGCATTGCTGAACACCGCCGACATAGGTGTGCCCGAGTTCGCCGGCATAACCGGCCACTCCCTCCAACAGTCCGCCTGAGACCACAAATCCGGCGCCGATACCGCTCGGTCCGCCGTTGACATAGATCAGGTGCCCGCCGCGGCGGTGGTCACCGAACAGATACTCGGCGACCGCCCCGACATTGGCGTCGTTGGCCGCATAGACAGGTAGATCAGTTGCAGCACTGAGCATCTGACCGATCTCGACATCATGCCAGTCCAGGTTCGGGGCCAGTTGCACGGCGGATTCCGGTGAATGCACCAGGCCGGGCACCGCGATCCCGACCGCGGTGACGGTCGAGTCCGGGTCGAGGGATCGCCGGATGCGTGCGATCTCGGCGCCTGCGATGTCCACCGTCTCGGCGGCGGTGGGGATCCGGGCGGTCGGACACCGCGTCACCTCGAGGACCGCCCCACCCATGGCGACCACCCCGACGGTGACGGCGTCGACCTCCGGGGTGACCGAGACGGCCAGGATGCGTCGGCCCGGGCTCACGATCGGACTGGGCCGCCCGACCTGCGCGATCGCCGGCCCGGGCGATTCCTGCACCAGTCCGCGCGCCGCAAGATCCTCGACGAGGTCTTTCGTGGTCGACCGCGACAATCCGGTGAATCGGGTCAGGTCGGCGCGACTCAGGGCACGGTGCCGGTGCACGAGGGTCAGCACGCTGGAGAGGTTCCGTCGCCGCACATCGTCGGTGTTGGTGCCCACGCGGGCGAGTCGAAGGTCGTCGCTCCCCTTCATCAGCTGCAGTCACCCCTCACAGAGCCCTTGACAGTGTCGCAGGCCACATTTTATGTTCGCCGTTAGAACAAATGCATCTTGTCACCGGAACGCCGCCCGCCACAAGCAGGCACCACGGTATTCGAATCCCTAAGGAGCACCTGATGACTGTGCTGGAGTCCAGCGCCCCCGCAGCGGACGCCCTCACGCCGAAACCGTCCGACAAGTTCTCATTCGGTCTGTGGACGGTGGGCTGGCCGGGCAACGACCCGTTCGGGGTGGCCACCCGTCCCCCACTCGATCCCACCGAGGCCGTGCATCGGTTGGCCGAACTCGGCGCCTGGGGGGTGACCTTCCACGACGACGACCTGTTCGCCTTCGGCAGCCCCGACACCGAGCGCCGACGGATGATCGACCGGCTCACCGCAGCCCTGCACGAGTCCGGTCTGGTGGTGCCGATGGTGACCACCAACCTGTTCACCCAACCGGTGTTCAAGGACGGCGGCTTCACCAGCAACGACCGCGACGTACGCCGGTTCGCACTGCGCAAGGTGCTGCGCAATCTGGACCTCGCCGCCGAACTGGGTGCCCAGACGTTTGTCATGTGGGGCGGCCGCGAGGGCAGCGAGTACGACTCGGCCAAGGACGTGCAGGCCGCGCTGGCCCGCTACCGCGAGGCACTGGATCTGTTGTGCCAGTATGTGATCGATCAGGGTAGCGGGCTGCGCTTCGCCATCGAACCCAAACCCAACGAGCCCCGCGGCGACATCCTGCTGCCCACCGTCGGACACGCGCTCGCCTTCATCGAGACCCTGGCTCACCCGGAGATGGTCGGGGTCAATCCCGAGACCGGGCACGAACAGATGGCCGGCCTGAACTTCGTGCACGGTATCGCCCAGGCGCTCTACAGCGGCAAGCTCTTCCACATCGACCTCAACGGTCAGCGCGGTATCAAGTTCGACCAGGATCTGGTGTTCGGCCACGGCGACCTGACCAATGCGTTCGGACTCGTCGACCTGCTGGAGCACGGTGGGCCCTCCGGTGGACAGGCCTATGACGGCCCCCGGCACTTCGACTACAAGCCCAGCCGCACCGAGGACACCGACGGCGTCTGGGCGTCGGCGGCCGCCAACATGCGGATGTATCTTCTGCTGCGCCAGCGCGCTGCGGCCTTCCGTGCCGATCCCGAGGTGCAGCAGGCGATGGCCGCGGCCAAGGTCTCCGAGTTGGGCCGGCCCACCCTTGCCGAGGGCGAGACCTATACCGACCTGCTGGCCGACACCAGCGCATACGAGGGCTTCGACAGCGACTCGTATTTCGGCGCCAAGGGCTGCGGCTTCGTCGCGCTCAACCAGTTGGCGCTGGAACATCTGCTCGGCGCACGCTGAAAGTCACTAAAAAGTGACTGCGATCACTTTATATGTATAGAAGAACAACAAATGCGGACAACCAGACTTTCGGAGGAATCCTCGTGAAGCGCATCAACACTCTTTTGCTCGCCACCGTCGTCGGCGTCGGGCTGACCCTGACCGCCTGCGGCTCGAACTCCGACACCTCGACCGGCAGTTCCGGTAGCTCCGGCAAGGTCGGCGTCATCCTCCCGGACACCAAATCCTCGGTCCGGTGGGAGACGAAGGACCGGCCCGCGCTGGAGGCCGCCTTCAAGGAGGCCGGCGTCGAATACACCATCCAGAACGCCGAGGGCTCGGCCGACACGATGGCCACCATCGCCGACGGCATGATCGCCGATGGTGTCACCGTGCTCGCCATCGTCAATCTCGACTCCGACAGCGGCGCATCGATCCAGGAGAAGGCCGCGGCCCAGGGCGTCAAGACCATCGACTACGACCGGCTCACCCTCGGCGGCTCCGCGGATGTCTACGTCTCGTTCGACAACACCAAGGTCGGCGAACTGCAGGGCCAGGGACTCGTCGACTGCCTGGGCGGAAAGCCGGCAAATGTGGTGTTCCTCAACGGTTCTCCGACCGACAACAACGCCACACTGTTCAGCGCCGGTGCGCACTCGGTGATCGACGCCACCCCGACCATCACCAATGTCGGCGAACAGGCCGTTCCCGAATGGGACAACGACAAGGCCGTCACCATCTTCGAACAGCTCTACACCGCGGCCGACGGTCGCGTCGACGGTGTGTACGCCGCCAACGACGGTCTGGCCGGATCGGTGATCTCGATCCTGGAGAAGAACCGCCGCGCCGGCCAGGTGCCGGTCACCGGCCAGGACGCCACCGTCGAAGGTCTGCAGAACATCATCGCCGGCACCCAGTGCATGAGCGTCTACAAGTCGGCCACCGAGGAGGCGAACGCGCTGGCCGAGGTGGCGATCTCCCTGGCCACCGGTACCGAGCCCGAGACCACGGCGACCTCACGTGATGACACGGGTGGCCGGGATGTCCCGTCCGTGCTGCTGACGCCCAAGTCCATCACCAAGGACAACGTCAACGTCGTCTTCGAGGACGGCGGGCAGTCCAAGGAAGAGGTGTGCGCCGGTCAATTCGCCGCCATGTGCACCGAGGCCGGAGTCTGACACGCCGATGACCGATCCCGTGGCACCAATACTCGAATTGCAGGGCGTCAACAAGAGTTTCGGTGTCGTCCACGTACTGCACGATGTCGATTTCAAGGTGTATCCCGGCCAGGTCACCGCCCTGGTCGGGGACAACGGCGCCGGTAAGTCCACCTTGGTCAAGGCGATCGCCGGGATTCACCCCATCGACACGGGCACCTACCTGTTCGAGGGCAATCCGGTGACGGTCCGCAGTCCCAACGACGTCAGTGCGCTCGGCGTCGAGGTGGTCTATCAGGACCTCGCCCTGTGCGACAACCTCGACATCGTCGAAAACATGTTCCTCGGGCGCGAACTCAAGACCCGGGGCATGCTCGACGAGGCGCGGATGGAGACGATGGCCCGCCAGGCGCTGGCGTCGCTGTCGGTGCGAACCGTGAAATCGGTCCGGCAGGCGGTGTCCAGCCTGTCCGGTGGGCAACGCCAGACCGTCGCCATCGCCAAATCGGTGCTGTGGAACTCCAAGGTGGTGCTGCTCGACGAACCCACCGCCGCACTCGGTGTGGCACAGACACAGCAGGTGATCGAGCTGGTGCGCAGGCTGGCGCAGCAAGGACTCGGTGTCGTCCTCATCTCGCACAACATGAACGACGTGTTCGAGGTCGCCGACCGCATCTGCACGCTGTACCTCGGCCGGGTGGCCGCCGATGTCAAAGCCTCCGAGGTGACACACGGGCAGGTCGTCGAGCTCATCACCGCGGGACGGACCGGCGACCTCGGTCTGGCTCCCGCCGAAGCCGCCGAGTCGATGTGATGACCGTGCCCACTCACGATGTAGACCCGAGGAACACCGAGATGACTGTCGTCAACGCACCTTCGGACACCAAAACATCAGCCACCCTGGCTGATTCGGATTTCGCCGGCGACACCCACTCCGAGGACACCTTCGGTGCCGCGGTACGCGGCTACCTGCGCCGCGTCCGTGGCGGCGATATGGGCTCGCTGCCCGCGGTCCTCGGCTTGATCGTGCTGTTCATCGTGTTCGGCCTGGCCAACGACCGTTTCCTGTCGGCACTGAACCTGGCCAACCTCATCACGCAGGCCGGCTCGATCTGCGTGCTCGCGATGGGTCTGGTGTTCGTCTTGCTGCTCGGTGACATCGACCTGTCGGCCGGTGTGGCCGGCGGTGTATCCGCATGTGCGATGGCGCTGGTGGCCACCAGTCTGAACTGGCCGTGGTGGGCGGCGATGCTCGTCGGGATCGCCTGTGGCGCAGTGATCGGCCTGGCGATCGGACTGCTACGGGCCAAGCTCGGTATTCCGTCCTTTGTGGTGACCCTGGCGTTCTTCCTGGGTCTGCAGGGCGTCACGCTGAAACTGATCGGCGAAGGCGGATCGGTCCGCGTCGACGACCCGGTGATCCGGGGACTGACGATCAGCAACCTGCCGGTCGAGATCGGCTGGACGGTTGCCGCTCTGGTGGCGGTGTTCTTTGCGGCGCTGGAGATCCGCGGGTACCGCCGCAAGCAGGCGCTGAACCTGGCGCACCCGCCGTCCGGTGTGGTCGCGGCACGTATCGCGGCGGTGGCCGCCGTGGTACTCGGCGTCACCTTCATCCTGAGTGTGAACCGCAGTGTCAACGCCAATGTCGAGATCCGGGGCATCCCCTACGTGCTCCCGCTGATCGTGGTCCTGCTGATCGTGCTGACCATCGTGCTCAAGCGCACGTCCTACGGCCGGCACATCTACGCCGTCGGCGGTAATGCCGAGGCCGCCCGGCGTGCCGGTATCAACGTCGACCGGATCCGCATCTCGGTGTTTCTGGTGTGCTCGTCACTGGCCGCGCTCAGCGGCATCATCGCGGCGTCCTACGCCGGCAAGGTGTCGGCCTCCTCGGGTGCGGGCAACGTCCTGCTGTACGCCGTCGGAGCGGCCGTCATCGGCGGCACCAGCCTGTTCGGCGGCAAGGGCCGAGCTGTCGATGCGGTCATCGGTGGTGTTGTGGTCGCGACCATCGCCAACGGTCTCGGACTGCTGAATCAGTCCTCCTACATCAACTTCCTGGTCACCGGTGGTGTGCTGTTGCTGGCCGCCAGCGTCGACGCGGTCTCCCGCCGCAGGAGGTCGTCCACCGGCCTGAGTTGAACCGTCAGCTCAGGGCGGCGAACTGGCGTCGGTAGGCGGTGGGTGTCGTGGCGTAGGCGCTGGTGAAGTTCTGCCGGAAGGTGACGGTGCTGACGAAGCCGCATGTGGTGGCCACCTCGTCGATGCTCCAATCGGTGGTCTCCAGCAGGACACGGGCCTCGTTGAGGCGCTGCTGTAGTATCCAGCGGGCAGGAGTGACGCCGGTGCTGGTGGTGAACTGACGGATGAAGCTACGCCGGCTCATGTTGGCGTGGTTGGCCATTCGATCGACGGACAGGTTCTCGGCGAGATGCTGCAGGGCCCATTGCTGCACATCGGCGATCGCGGTATCGGTGGCGGCCTGCGGGAGCGGACGTTCGATGTACTGGGATTGACCGCCGTCGCGGTGCGGGGCCACCACCAGGCTGCGGGCCACCCGGGTCGCCACGGCCGACCCGAGATGACGACGCACCAGATGTAGGCAGGCGTCCAGCGAGGAGGCGGTGCCCGCCGAGGTGAGCACGTCACCGTGGTCGATGTAGAGCACGGAGGTCTGCATCGCCGTACCTGGGAGATGCTCGGCGAGTTCGGGCAGCATCTCCCAATGAGTCACGGCGGTACGGCCTTTCAGCACACCGCTGTCGGCGACCGGGAAAGCGCCCAGGCACAGCCCGACGATGGTGGCGCCGCGCCGGTGGGCGGTCCGGAGCCGTTCCCGGTAGTCCTCGGTGCTCGGCGTCACCGGTTGCGGCCAGGACGGGACGACGACGATATCGGCCCACTCGGTGAGCTCCGGTCCGGCAATCTCACCGATCGGGTACCCCTCGGTGGTCCGGATCGACCCGGGCCGATCCGACCACAACCGCGTTTCCCAGTCAGTGGCCAGACCGAGCCTGTCGAGTTCACCGAACACCATGAGAGGTGCGGCGAGATGGAACATCGTGATGCCGTCGAAGGCGTAGACAGCGATCCGCATCGAGGCTCCCAGCGTTGGCACAGAATCATCGAAAGTATGCATCCATGCCACTCGCCCCTGCAAGATCGATCGCCCACGATGGGTTCATGACCACACCACGCCGCGCCCTGATCGTCGTCGATGTCCAGCAGGAGTACTTCGCCGGACCCCTTGAGATCCACCACCCGCCGCGGCAAGAATCGCTGGCCAATATCGTCTCCGCCATCGGAACCGCTGCGGCGCAGGATATCCCCGTCATCGTGGTGCAGCACCGGATGCCCGAGGGCGCCCCGGTCTTCGTGGAGGGCACTGCCGGTTGGGAACTACACCCCGACATCGTCGCCGCGGTGGATCCGTCGTGGAAGCATGTGCACAAGGAGTATGGCAGTGTGTTCGCCGGCACCGATGTGGCGGAATGGTTGCGCACCAACCAGATCGACACCATCACCATCGTCGGGTACATGACAAACAACTGTGATCTGGGCACCGCGGTCGAGGCCGAGGGACTCGGGTTCACCGCCGAGATCCTGTCCGATGCCAGCGGGGCGATCAACCTGGCCAACGAGGCCGGCCATGTCAGTGCCGAGACGCTGCACACCACCCTGATGGTGCTGTACCAGTCCAACTTCGCTGCGGTGGCCCCCACCGCCGACTGGGCCAAGGCCGTCGAAGCCGGCGAACCGCTGCCGAAGAGCAATCTGGTGGTCTCGGCACTGCAGGGCCGCGAGACCGTCGGCGGTTAGGTTTCGAAACCCGTTGGCCGTATTGCGTTGACACTGTGAGCGCCTGGCCCCCGGGTTGTGGGCCGAACCGGTCAATGCGGTGACCAACTTCGCCTTCCTGATCGCCGCCGGGTTCCTGGTCCGGCTGTTCATCCGGTCGAGACATCCGGTCCCGGTGAGCGTCTGGCTGCTACCGGTCACGACCGCGGCGGTCGGTCTGTGCAGTCTGGCGTTCCACACCTTCGCCACCGGATTCACCGGGATGCTCGATTCGCTGTCCATCGCGGTGTTCATCCAGCTGGCAGCTGTTGTTGCGGTACACCAGATCTGGGGTGCCGGCTGGCGGTGGGCCTGGCTGGCCGCCCCGGCTGCGATCGCCGTGGTCGCGGTGACCTGCACCGTGGTGTCCACACCGGGTGTCCGATCGGCGCTCGGCAGTTATCCGGGGGCCTTGGTCGTGTTGGTCGGGTTCGGACCGGCCGTCCGGCGGTGGGCGCCGGCGCAGACCCGTCGCTTCAGCACGCTGCTGTTCGTCGCCGCAGCGGTTATCGCCACGTCACTGACGCTGCGCACGCTGGACGAGCCGCTGTGTTCCCGGTTCCCGCTGGGAACCCACTTCCTGTGGCACTGCCTGAACGCGACGGTGCTATTTCTGGTCGGGTATGCCGTCTTCCGGTGCAGCCAGGTCAGACCTGTTCAAACCGGATCTTCCGGGTGAGCGGGTCGGCCTCGGTGAGCCGCACCCGCGCACGCGTCCCTGCCACCAGGTCGGGCCCCACACATTTTGCACGTACCGGCGGATCATCCAGCGCCACCTCACCGGCCCGATCACCGCCGGCGGCTTCGACCACGGCTGCATCGAAGGCCTCACCGACACGGCCGGCCAACAGGACCGCCTCCACCAGGTCGATGGCCGCCCGTTCGATCTGATTCGCCCGCCGCATCGCGCCGGTCATCACGTCGGGAAGTTCCGGCAGCGCCGCCAAAACCCAAGCCGGGGGCTCATTCCCGGCGGCCCCGGCCAGGCAGGCCTCCAACGTGAACCGGTCGGCCAGGCGCCGTAGCGGCGCCGTCACATGTGCGTAGGGTGCGGCGACACCGGCGTGCAAGGGCTGCGCAGGCGGTCCGTCGGTGAAGGCCGTGTAGGACGAGCCCCGCAGCAGTGTCGCGGCCAGATCGAGGAACGCGGCTCCGCGAGGGTCGTCGGCGTCGGCTGCCGCGACCACCCGGCCGGCCGCCGCCCCGGCCGGCCAGTCGATACCCAGTCCGACTGCGGCCCGCCGGACACGCTCGAGGTCGGCCGGTTGAGCCGGCGGCACCGTGCGCAGCAGCCCCACACCGGCGTCGAGCATCAGCGCCGCAGCACATTCCCCCGTCAGCAGCGACACCTGCGCGTTGTGCCGCTCGGACGGGGTCTGCGCGCGCAGCGCCAGCTGCCATCCGCCCTCGGATGTGGGTTCGACGTCCTGCTCCGGCAGACCCAGGTCGATACCGCCACGCTCGAGTACCCGTTCGGCACGGGTCTGCCCGAACTCGGCCAGGCCGGTCAAGGCCTCCGGTTCTGCGCCGGCGTCCACCTGCGGATAGGTCAACTGAGCCGTGCTGCGCACCCGCGCGCGGCGCACCCCGATATCGGTCGGTACCGCATCCGCATCGGTGCGGATGGTCCAGACGATTGCGGGACGAATCTGACCGGGCAGCAGGCTGGCTGCACCTTCGCTGATTATCGGTGGATGTAGCGGGATCTTGCCGTCGGGGAGATAGACGGTGACACCGCGTTGCCGTGTCTGGAGGTCCAGCGCCGAACCCGGGGCGACGAAGGCCGCGACATCGGCGATCGCGTAGTGCAGCAGGAATCCGGTCCCGTCGCGGACCAGGTGGACCGCCTGGTCCAGGTCCTGCGAGCCGGGTGGGTCGACGGTGACGAACGGTAGTTCCGTCAGGTCGGTCCGCTCCAGATCTGCGGGGGCCGAAGCGGCTTCGGCGAGACTCTGCGCGGTGAAGGCCGGTGGCTCACCGAATTCCGTACGGATGGCGGCGAAGTCGATCGCGGGGGCGCGCAGGCGCCGCAGCGGAGTGCTCACGGGCGTGTGTCCATTAGGTCGAGCACGCCACCGCGATGTCGAGGGCAGCGCAGATCTCGCGCATGCGCCGGTCGGAGAGGCGCCCGATCCGGCTGACCAGAACCCCGACCGAGACGCTTTCGACCGAGTCGAGATTCACCGCAGATCGCCGCGGGATCGGATCGACGCCGGGGTCCAGGGCAACCTCACTGGCCAAACCCCTGATGGTGGTCGTGCATGGGGCGACCAGCGTTCTGCGCAACCGCGGGATCGCCGCGTCGCGCGACAGCACCACAACCGGCCGCCGACCGACCTCGGCCATCTCGCACCACCACACCTCACCGCGGGCCGGGAGTTGACTCATGAACTGCCCGCCGCCTGACGCCAGGACGCCAGGTCACCCCATGCGTCGGGGTTGTCCGCCGGTTGATCGTCGTAGGCCGCATATCCGGCATCTACCTCGGCGGTCCGATGACGCGCCAGCAGCGCGGCGAGGGCCTCGTCGATGAGTGCGGCATCGGTCAGACCCGCGCGTGCGCCACGTGCGCTGGTCAACAACGCGGCGTCCACGGTCGTACTGAGCCGTATGCGGTTCATGCCACAATCATGCCATCTGTGGGCGACACGACGACCGGGACCGCTCTACTCCTGTCGGGGGTCCAAGGCAGAATTGATGCGCAGCCCCGCGCTGCCGCCACCCGGAAAGGACCTGCAGTGAGCTACACCGCCGCCGACATCACCGAGCTCGATGATGTCCAGCACACACGCCTGCGGCCGGCGGTCAACCTGGGTCTCGACGTCCTCAACACCGCCCTGCGGGAGATCATCGACAACGCCATCGAGGAGGTCGCCGTCCCCAGCCACGGCGGCTCGACGGTGACGATCACCCTGCATGCCGACGGTTCGGTCAGTGTCGCCGACGACGGCCGCGGCCTACCTGTCGACACCGATCCGACCACGGGCAAGAACGGCATCGTCAAGACGCTGGGCACCGCCCGCGCGGGCGGCAAGTTCTCCGCCCACTCCGACGCGGCCAGCACCGGTGCCGGCCTGAACGGAATCGGCGCTGCCGCAGCGGTGTTCATCTCCGCACGCACCGATGTCACGGTGCGCCGGGCCGGCAAGACCTACCTGCAGAGCTTCGGCGGCGGCTACCCCGGCACCTTCGAGGGCGCTGCGGACCTGGGGTTCGACGCCAATGCCCCCTTCACCCGCGACGATTCCCAGAAACTGCGCGGGTCCGGTAACCGCAAGCCCGATGCACACGGTACGACGGTGCGCATCCTGTTCGACCCCACCGTGGTGCCCGATACCAGCGTCGACATCGGTGAGGTGCTGCTGCGGGCACATGCCGCGGCCCGGATGTCGCCGGGTGTGCAACTGGTCGTCATCGACGAGGGCTGGCCCGGTGACGAGATTCCGCCGGCGCTGCTCGAACCGTTCAACGGACCGTGGGGCACCGAGACCCTGCTGGAACTGATGTGCACCGCCGGTGGCACACCGGTCCCCGGCGTGCAGGCGGTCGTGGAGGGGCGCGGCGAGTACACCACCGGCCGCGGCCCGACGCCGTTCCGCTGGTCGCTGAGCGCCGGCCCGGCCGAACCGGTGACGGTGGCCGCGTTCTGCAACACCGTGCGCACCCCCGGGGGCGGCTCGCACCTGAATGCCGCGATGAAGGGCCTGTCCGAGGCACTGTCCGACCGCGCCTCGCGGATCCGCGACCTGGGTCTGGCCAAGGGTGAAGAGGGCCCGGAACCGCAGGATTTCGCGGCCGTGACCGCGCTGGCCGTCGATACCCGCGCACCCGACGTGGCGTGGGATTCGCAGGCCAAGACCGCGGTCTCATCGAGATCGCTCAACGTCGCGATGGCGCCGGATGTGGCACGCAGCGTGACCATCTGGGCCGCCAACCCCGGCAACAGTGATGCCGTCACCTTGTGGACCAAACTGGCGCTGGAGTCCGCCCGGGCCCGCCGCAGCGCCGAGGGCGCCAAGGCCCGCTCGCGCGCGGCCTCCAAGGCAAAAGGCCTGGGCACCAACCTGTCCCTGCCGCCGAAACTGCTGCCCAGCCGGGAATCCGGGCGCGGCTCGGGAGCCGAACTGTTCCTCTGCGAGGGCGATTCGGCGCTGGGCACCATCAAGGCCGCCCGTGACGCCACCTTCCAGGCGGCGTTCCCGCTGAAAGGCAAGCCGCCCAACGTCTACGGGTTCACCATCAGCAAGGCGCGGGTCAAGGACGAGTTCGACTCGATCGAGCGCATCCTCGGCTGCGGGATCCGGGACAACTGCGATCCCGAACAGTGCCGGTATGACCGGATCCTGTTCGCCTCCGATGCCGATCCCGACGGTGGCAACATCAACTCCAGCCTCATCTCGATGTTCCTGGACTTCTACCGCCCGCTGGTCGAGGCCGGCATGGTCTATGTGACGCTGCCGCCGTTGTTCGTCGTCAAGGACGGTGGCAGCGAGCGGATCTACTGCCAGGACGAGTCCGAACGCGACGCCGCGGTCGCCCAGTTGAAGGCCACCTCCAAACGCAAGGTGGAGGTGCAGCGCAACAAGGGTCTCGGTGAGATGGACGCGGACGACTTCTGGAACACCGTGCTGGACCCACAGCGGCGCACCGTGATTCGAGTCCACCTCGATGACGGCGAGAAGAAGCTGCACCACACGTTGTTCGGTGGGCCGCCGGAGGGCAGGCGCACGTGGATGGCCGATGTGGCCGCCCGTGTCGACACCTCCGCGCTGGACCTGACCTAGGAGACCTATCGTGACCGCCACCCTGGACGTCCCGGAACAGAACCCGGACCTGGTGCTCGACCAGAGCGCCGATGACTACTGGAACCACTACCAGCTGACATTTGCCCTCTACAGTGTCAGCGACCGGGCCATCCCGTCGGCGTTCGACGGCCTCAAGCCCGGCCAGCGCCGTCTGCTCTACCAGATGCACGACTCGAAGTTGCTTCCCGGCAACAAGCCGCAGAAGTCCTCGAAGATCTGCTCGGCGGTCACCGGTAACCTGCACCCGCACGGCGGCGCCTCGATGTACGGGGCGGCGGCGTTGATGGCCGCCGAGTTCCAGCGTGTGAAAGTCATTGACGGACAAGGTGCGTTCCCGCGTATCCAGGGCGATATCCCGGCCGCCGACCGGTACACCGAGATGCGGTTGTCCGCGCCGGGTGCCGCGCTGACCGCCGAACTCGACGATCACGCCGTGCCGATGGTGCAGACCTTCGACGGTGAGTGGACCGAGCCGACGATGCTGCCCGCGCAGTGGCCGGTGCTGCTGTGCAACGGCGCGGTCGGTATCGCCGAGGGCTGGGCGACCAAGGTGCCCGCGCACAATCCTCGGGAGATCATGGCCGCCTGCCGGGCCCTGCTGGCACGGCCGAACACGACCGACGACACGCTGATGAAGTTGATCCCGGGCCCCGATTGGGGGTGCGGGGCCACCGTGGTTGGCACCGCGGGGTTGCGCGACTACATCACCACCGGCCGCGGCCAGTTGACGGTCCGCGGCACGATCACGGTCGAGGGTAAGAACTGCATCGTCACCGAGCTGCCACCCGGCGTCGCGAGTAACACTGTCCAGGACAGGATTCGGGCGCTGGTCGAATCCGGTGAGATGTCGGGTGTGGCGGATATGTCCGACCTCACCGACCGCCGCAACGGCCTGCGCATCGTCGTCACCGCCAAGCGCGGAACCAGTGCCGAACAGATCCGCGACCAGCTGCTGGCGCTGACACCGCTGGAGTCGACGTTCGCGGCCAGCCTGGTCGCCCTCGACGAGGACCGGGTGCCGCGTTGGTGGAACGTGCGCGAACTGATCGGCGCCTTCCTGCATCTGCGCGACTCGGTGGTGCTGCATCGCAGCCAGTACCGGCTGGAAAAGGTCACCGCACGTAGGCATCTGGTGGCCGGCCTGATGAAGATCCACCTGGACATCGACGCGGCGGTCGCGGTCATCCGCGGTTCCGACACCGTCGACGATGCACGCACCGGCCTGCAGGAGCGCTTCAAAATCGATGAGGAGCAGGCCAACTACGTACTGGCCCTGCAACTTCGCAGGCTGACCAAGCTCGACGTCATCGAATTGCAAGCCGAGGCAGACAAACTCGACGCCGAGTTTGCGGAGCTGACCGAGCTGGTGAACGATCCGGATGCCCGCCGCAAGGTCATCGACAAGGAACTGGTGGAGACCGCAAAACTGTTCAAGGGGGCCGAGTTCGACCGCCGCACGGTGCTGGATACCGAGGCTACCCCGGTCGCGTCCGGCTCCGACGAGGACGGTCCGCGGGAACGTAAGGTCAACGCCTCCTGGCGACTCGACGACCGCGGCGTGTTCTCCGACAGCCACGGCGAGCTGCTCACCTCGGGCCTGGGTTGGGCGGTGTGGACCGATGGCCGGGTGAAGTTCACCACCGGCGGCGGGCTGCCGTTCAAGATCCGCGATATCCCGGTTGCCCCGGACATCACCGGCCTGTTGCGCTCGGGTGTCCTGCCCGACGGCCATCACCTGGCGCTGGTGACCCGGCGCGGCAAAATTCTGCGCATCGACCCCATGGTGGTGAATCCGCAGGGCGCAGCCGGCAATGGTGTCGCCGGGGTGAAGCTCGCGAGCGACGGCGATCCGGAGGACACCGTGATCGCCGCGCTGCCGGTGTCGTGTGGCAACGGCGAGGCGATCCTCTCGATATCCGAGAGGGGTTGGAAGGTCACCGAAGTCGCCGATATCCCGGTCAAGGGTCGCGGCGGTGCCGGCGTCGGGTTCCATCCGTTCGTCGGCGGTGAGGATGCGCTGGTGTCGGCGACCATCTCATCCACCGGGTTCGTCCGCGGCAGCAGGGCCGTGCGGGCCGAGAAGCGGGCCAAGGCATCGGTCAAGGGTTCAGGGTCGGATGTGACGCCGGCAGAGTGAGCTGCGCACGCGCTCAATCGTCGAGGATGCGCTTGGTGAGCCAGACCAGTGCGGGGGTACAGGCTTTGTCCGCCTCCGCGCTGGATTGGGTACTGGTCAGGAATGCCAGACGTAACCCGTCGACCGCGGCCACCACGAGCTGGCCGGCAACCTTGGGCTCGCGCGCACCGAGGACCTCGAACAGGCGCGCGAAGAGTTCGCCCGTCTCGTCCTGCCAGGCCCGGACCTCGTCGCGCATGGACGGTTTGGCCACGGCATAAAGCTGGAACTCGTACTGAGCCCGCATGTAGACGCGCCCGCGCGGCGCGGAGACCATGATCTTGCGCAGCCACTCGTCCACGGCGGAGCGCACCTTGTTCGGCGCGCTGCGGGCCATGGCCGCGAGTCGATCGGTGTCGGCACGCATCTCGGCGAGTTCGGTGGCCACGGTGTGCCGGAAGGCGGCGGCGATGATGTCCTCGCGCGACGCGTAGTGATAGGTGGTCGAGGACAGCGAGACTCCGGCGGCCTGAGCGACGGCGCGGTGCGTCAGCGCGTCGATGCCCTTGCGACCGGCGACCTCGATGGCCGCGTCGACAATGTCCGCGCAGATCTGTTCCGCAGTCTTGCGGGTAGCGATCGCCCACTCTCCTAGTGTCGGCACACAGGTACCGGCGGTACAGGTTCTCCTAGCCGATCCAGCTTACTCACGCCGCGGCAGCACCGACTGCTCACACACCGGCGGGGCTTGACAGCCCGGTTGCGGTACAAATGTACTTACGGTACAAATGTACTCAGCGGCCGACGAGACCCCCGGCGGGAGACACGGTGGACCACGCTCCGACAACTTCGCGCCGCCGCGAACCTGACGCGGCCGGCGCCGATCTGGCCGCCCGCTTCGAACGTGATGCCTTGCCCCTGCGTGACCAGATCTTCTACAGCGCGCTGCAGCTGACGCGGCATCGCGCCGATGCCGAAGACCTCACCCAGGAAGTCATGCTGAAGGCCTACAAGAGTTTTCAGACGTTTCAGCCGGGAACCAACCTGCGAGCATGGCTCTTCCGGGTGCTCGCCAACACCCACATCAGCAACCATCGCAAGCGCTCGAGTCGACCCACCGAGGTCGCATCGACCGAGTTCACCGACAGCCAACTTGCGACCGACCCCCGGTACCGGACGCGATCCGCCGAGGCCATGGCGCTGGACTCGATGTCGGACGGCGACATCAGAGATGCCCTGGGTGCACTCCCGGAATGTTTCCGGATCGCCGTGTTCTATGCCGATGTCGTGGGCTTTCCGCACAAGGACATCGCCGGTATCACCGGCACGCCGGTGGGCACGGTGATGTCCCGCCTACACCGCGGCCGGGCCCAGTTACGCGACCTGCTCGCCGATTACGACCACCGGCACCATCCGCAACTGAAAGCATCATAAAGGTCGCCGGAGATACCTTACGAGACAAGGGAGAACGCCATGAGCCAGACCGCCGGATGGCCGGCACTACGCGTCGACGACTGGGAACCCACACGCCAGACATTGCACATGTGGACCCAGATCATCGGGAAGGTGCGACTCGCGCATGCGCCGCTGCTCAACCATTGGTGGCAGGTGCCGCTGTACGTGTCCCCCCGCGGGCTGACGACATCGGCGATTCCGGTGGATACCCGCATGTTGGACGTCGAGTTCGACTTCATCGACCACGCAGTGAAAGTTCGGGTCAGCGACGGTGGTTCCGGCGCGCTCTCGCTACGTCACCGTTCCGTCGCGCAGTTCCACGACGAGGTGCTGGCACTGCTCGCCGACCTGGGTGTCGATGTCCGGATCTCCGCGGGCCCCAACGAGGTGGACCCGGCGGTCCCCTTCGCCGAGAACTTTCATGCGGCCTACGATCCGGACGCGGCCGGCAGATTCTGGCAACAGCTCATCGCGGCCGACCGCGTCATCGGCCAGTTCCGGTCCCGATTCATCGGGAAAGTCAGTCCGGTGCACTTCTTCTGGGGCTCGTTCGACCTGGCGTGCAGCCGGTTCTCCGGGCGTTCCGCACCGCCGCACCCGGGCGGGGCACCCAACTGTGGTGACTGGGTGATGGTCGAGGGCTACTCCCACGAGCTGACCAGTTGCGGATTCTGGCCCGGCGGTGGCGACGAGGGGGCCTTCTACGCCTATTCCTATCCCGAGCCGGACGGCTACGCACAATTCCCCGGATGCCCCGACGGCGCCTTCTACGACACCAAGCTGCGCCAGTACCTCTTGCCGTACGAGACGGTCCGCACAGCCAGTGATCCGGAGCAGCTGGTGCTGGACTTTCTGGAGTTCTCCTACGTCGCGGCCGCGGATCTGGCGGGCTGGGACCGCGCGGCGCTGGAGGTCGACCCTCATCGGTGGCGCGAAGCGTAGCCGGGGCCCCGGCGTGGCAACATCGATCCCAACAGCCACTTTGTTAACATCACGCGGTGTCGATCTCCCGGCGTGACGCGCTGCGCTACGCAGGGTCGGCGCTGGCCGGACTCGGTGTCGCTGCGACCGCCGGCACTCCCACGGCAGCCGCCGCCGCGCCCACGCTGATCGACTACGCGATGAAACAGATCCCGGCAGCCGACATCCGGGCCGCCGGCCACGCCGGGGTGATCAACTACGTGTCGACCTCGCGGCCCGGTTCCTCGTTCGGCGCCAAGCCGATCACCTTGCCGTATGCCCAGTCGTTGAATGCCGCCGGGTTGGTGATCGTCAGCAATTTCCAGTACGGCAAACCCGGCGGAACTGCGCCGTCGGACTTCACCCGTGGCTTCGCCGGCGGGGTGGCCGACGCGCGCACCGCGTGGCAACTGCACACCGCGGCGGGCGGCGGCCAGACCGCGCCGGTCTACTTCAGTGTCGACGACGATATCGACCGCAACACCTGGGACACCGTTGCTCTGCAATGGTTTCGGGGCATCAACTCCGTATTGGGCCAGATGCGCACCGGCATCTACGCAGGCATCCGACCCTGCGAGTGGGCCATCGCCAGTGGTGTCGTCGGACGATCCAGTACACCCGGGAAGGCGTGGGTGTGGCAGACCCGGTCGTGGTCGGGCGGCCAGATCCATCCCGCGGCGGTGCTGTATCAGCGCGTCATCGACACCGCGTCAAACCCCGGGCCGGTGGTCGGCGGGATCCGCGTCGACGTCAACGATGTGCTGGCCTCCGACGTCGGCCAATGGAACCTGCACCCCTGACGATCAGGCCAGACCGAGCTTCTCGGCAAGGTCCAAAACGGCCTGGGCACGGGCCCGGGTAGGTCCGACGCTCCCGTCGTACTCTCCCGAGGGTGCCTCGAGGCGGGCAAGTGTCCGGCGGGCCTCGTCGATATCCAGCGCGGACGGGCTGAGCAGACTGTTGATCGATTCGGTGTGGTCAGGATCCAGGCACAAGCGACCGGTCATGCCGGCGGCCTTGGCGACCGCCGTCTCACGAGCCAGGTGGCGGGACTGATTACGCAGCGTCGGGCCGTCGATGGGAGCGGGGATGCCGGCCGCTCGGCTGGCGATCACCAGGCGCGATCGCGCGTAGGCGAGCACCATCGGGTCATCGCTCATACCGGTATCCCGCCGAAAGTCACCGAGCCCGAATGCAATCCGCGAACATGCCGCCGCCCGCGCGATCTCGGAGACCGCCTCGATGCCGATCGCCGACTCGACGAGCGCAACCAGCGGTGTGCCGGCCGGCAACCGGGCCGCAGTCGCCTCCACATCGTCGGGGGATTCGGTCTTGGCCAGCATCACCCCGAGCAAGCCTTCGGTCGCCGCCACGGCCTCCAGGTCCGGCGCCCATTCCGGTGTCGTCACATCGTTGATCCGCACCCACGCCCGCGTGCCGCCAGCCAGCCACTGCGCCACCGCCGCGCGCCCTGCGCTCTTCTGCGCTGCGGGTAATCCGTCTTCGATGTCGAGGACCACCGCATCCGCGCTACCTGCGACCGCCGCGTCGTAGGTTGCACCTCCATCCGGGATCCCTGGCTGCAGCAGCCAGGTCCGGGCCAGTGACCAGTGCGGCTTGCGGCGTTGCTCGGTGGACTGCGGTGCGGCTGTCACACATGGGCCTTTCGCTCGGCGTCATCACCTCCATCGTCCCGACAGGTCGGTGCATCTGCCAGCTTGCGCACATAAAGTTCACGGCCTGGACCCGCGGCGTACGTCCGCACCTCGGAATAGTGGTCGAACGCCTGCCGTTGTGCGACAAATGAGGATCGGAATCATCGGAGCGGGCAAGATCGGCGGCACCCTGACGCGCAGACTGCGCGACCTCGGCCACGAGGTGTACGTCGCGAATTCACGATCGCCCGAGACGCTCGCGGAGCTGGCCGCCGAAACGGGTGCGACCGCGGTCTGGGCCAAAGACGCCGCGACCGACGCCGACCTCGTCATCGTGAGCATCCCGCAGAAGAATGTCCCTGACCTCGCCGACGGCATCGTCGACGGCCGCACGCCGGGTGCCCCGGTGATCGAGACCAACAATTACTACCCGCAGCAGCGCGACGGCGAGATCGTCGGGATCGAGGACGGTCAGGTCGAGAGCGCGTGGGTTGCCGAGCAGATCGGTGCTCCGGTGTACAAGGTGTTCAACGGCATCTTCTGGAAGCACCTGCTGGAAAAAGGCGTTCCCGCCGGCACTGCAAACCGCATCGCACTGCCGATCGCGGGTGCGGACGGACCGAGTAGGGAGCTGGTCCACGGTGTCGTCGATGCGCTCGGATTCGATCCCGTCGACGCCGGCCCCATCTCGCAATCGTGGCGCCAACAGCCCGGAACACCGGTCTACGGTAAGGATTTTGGTGCCGACGCCACCCGCACGGCACTTGCCGAGGCCGCACCGGAGCGCACCGCCGAGTGGAGCGCGCGCTAACCGCGCTGTTTCAGGGCGACGAGCAGACGGTGTTCGGCGTCTTCACCCGGCGCGACCCCGTCGGGATTCGCAGCGGAAGACTGCACCGAGCGCCGACCACGCCCCGAACAGGATCCAGGGCTGCGAATCCAGCGAGGCGGGCATGCCCGGTAGGTGCAGGGAACGGTGTGGTCGCAGTGAGGGTCGGCGAATCAGCGCGTGACGGTGATGTGCACGTGGTCGTAGTGGCCGTACCCGCTCGCCTGCGGACCCGCCGGTGTGTAGTACGTCCCGCGCCAGATCACATCCTGTAACCCGAACCGGGCGGCATTGGCCATCGCGAACGCCATGATCTGATCACCGAGCGCAATACCCTCCGGGCTGTTCGGGTTCGGAATCATGATGTCGATGGCCAGACCACTGGGATGCCACGGCTTCGAGTCCGGCCGGACCCCACCGATCTCGGAGATCTGCGGGAACTGCTGGCTCACGGCGCGCGCGGCCAGGACGGCCTTGGGCTGCAGGCCGCGTTCGTTCGCGACGCCGACGGGCAGCGCTTCCGGGATGTCCACCGCAGCGGCGGCGAGCAGTGGAGGCGGCACATCGGCCGGCGGCTGGCCGGGCATCGCGAGGATCGCCGGGTCCTGGGGAGCCGGCGGCGCGGCGGGCGGCGGCGCGTTATCGATGACCGCCTGCTGCTGCGGGGTCAGCGCCGCATACTGCGCCTCGGCGGCAGCGATCTGGCTGAGCAGTTCACGCAGTTTGCCCTGCAACTCGGCCTGCACGGCGGCGGCCTTGTCGGCCGCGGCGCGCGCCTCCGCGGCCGAGCGCTCCGAGACCCGGGCGGCGCCGGCGGCGTGCTCGCGGGCCACCTTGAACGCCGCGATCTGGTCGGCGGTCTGCGCGGCGACCGCCCGCTGCAGGGATAGCTTGTCGATCAGCTGCTGTGGGGAGCCCGCGTTCAGCAGCGCCGCCAGCTGACCGTTGCTGCCGTTCATGTAGGTCATCGCGGCGACCCGGTCCGCTGCGGCCTGGTAGGGAGCAAGCTGGGCGTTGGCCGCCTCGAGCGCCGCAAGATCGGCCCGATGGCGACCTTCGGCAGCGGTCTGCTCGGCCAGCCTGGCGTCGGCATCACGCTGAGCGGCGGTGACGGCCTCCCGGCTCTCCAGGGCCTGACTGGACAACTCGTCGAGTTTTGCCAACGCGTCGGCTGCCGGGTCTGCTTTCGCATCGGCCATGGACGCGGCGAGCACCAGGACAGCCGCCGACCCGCATACCGCTCGCCGCAAGGTATGGCGCACACGGGTCATACGGAAAGTCACGATCCTTCGGTTTGCAAGGACCGTTCGTGGCCCGGCATCGTTGTCTCGGACAGGCTACGAAGACGCGGTGGCGATGTCCACCCGGCAATATTGCCGCACCATGGAGACATGGCCTCAAAACCCATCACAACCGCATCGAGCGTGCTGATCCTCGGCGCAGTGCTCGTCGTCGGTGGCGGGCAGTTGGCAACGCCCGCGCCGGCCGATCCCGTCGACAACCCGGTTTCGGAGACCTTTCCTTATCTACCGCTGTGGCCGTTCGCCTCCGAGGCCGAGGCGATGTCGGCGAACACAGCGTGGCACCGCGATCCGCAGGAAACGGCACTGCATTTCGCCAGGGACTACCTGGGCTTCGCCGAGATCGATCGGACCACCACCGTCACCGAACACGTCGACGAGGCATGGGTCGGCGTCGGCTACGCATCACCCAACGGCGATTCCCACACCGCCGCGACAATCCACCTCGCCCGGTTCGGCACCGCCCCGGATGCGCCCTGGGAAGTCGTCGGCAGCCTCGACGACGATCTCGCCCTCACCTCGCCGCCGTACGGCAGCACCGCGGGATCGGTGATCGATGCCGGCGGCACCATCACCGGCGTGGACGAGAGCCTGCATCTGCAGGTACACCAGGGCACAGGGGGCGAGGTACTCGGAGAGTTCTGCTGCGTCCCCGCCGGGGGTGAGGCTCAACCCTGGTCGGCAAGGGTCGCCACGTCGCCCCCGCAGCCGGGTGCGCTCACCGTGGTGGTGTGGACGGGTGGGCATGTCGCCGAGGTCGAGCGATTCGCCGTGACCGGACTCCGGGCCTGATCCTCAGACTCGCCCGGACAGCTTCTGGATCGTCTCGATCTCACTGCCCCGGAACGCACGGCCCTCGGGGTCGACCAGGTCGTGCATCCACTTCTCCGGTGCGGCGTCATACGGGTCGTCCCAGGAATCCCACGGGAAGTACGTCTGCGTCCGTCCGGCGATCAGTCCCCAGTTGTAGGCCCCCACGCCGCGGCGCTTGGCGACCGGCAGGATGTCCTCGACTGTGCTGCCATCCGCTCGCGCGAGGTATTCGGTACACATGATCGGCCGCCCGAGCGGGACGAGTTCGTCGATCTTGTCCTCGAAGGTCCCAGGCTCGGCATAACTGTGGAACGTGATGATGTCGGAGTTGTCGAGTTGCATCTTCGGGATGCCCGTCGGGTTGCGGAAGGACCCTTCCCAGACACCACTGGTCAGCGGCTGCGTCGGATTCACCGACCGCGCCCAGTCGAAGACCTGCGGTAACAGTTCCGCGACAACCTCGTCTTTGTCATCACGTTCGACGTCGCCGTACTGGGGTGCCGGATTGTCCGGCTCGTTCCACAGATCCCACCCGAGCACCCGGGCGTCGTTACGAAAGGCGCCCACCACGCCGGTGACATAGTCACGCAGCACCGGGCGGTAGCGCGGGTTGTCGATCATCTCGGCGCCGGGGCTCTGCACCCACCGCGAGTTGTGCACCCCCGCAGTCGGCGCCTTCTGCTGGCCCAGCTGCGGGTGCGGATCCCAGCAGGAGTCGAAGAACACGAACAGCGGTTTGATGCCGTTGGCCGCAGAAATGTCGACGAACTGACCGATGCGGCGCAGGAAGCCGGCGCGGTCCTGGGCCCACAGTTGGTCGTGCAGGAACACCCGGACCGTGTTGAACCCGATGGTGCGGGCGATCTGCAGCTCGGTGTTGATGCGACGTGGATCGTAGGTGCCGGCCTGCCACATCTCGATCTGGTTGGCCGCCGTGGCGGGAATGTAGTTCGCGCCGACCAACCAGCCCTGTTGCCGGTACCACGCGTGCGCCTGCTCGGCGGTCCACCGCGTGGGCGCCGCCGACGCGGGCGGCGACCAGGTGAGCGCCGCTCCCGCAGCCGTCAGAGCAGACAGTTGGAGCATGGTTCGGCGGCGCACCTCAAAAATTTAGGTCGCCGAACGTGTTTGCTGCCACTCATGAATCACATTGCAACCGTTCAGGTTGCAAACTGTTATGAGACGACGAGTTGGGAGGACCTATGCGCTGGGCCAGGACAGCCGCGGCGGCCGGTGCGGTCGCGATGCTGTGTGCCGGGTGCGCCGGGGAGGTACCGAGCACACCGCCGGCCGCCGAAGCCGCACCGGATGCCACAGTGGCGGCACCGACGGTGGCCGCCCCGGCCGGGCCGCCGGCCTCATTTGACGGGCTCCAGACCCGCACTCGCCAGGCAGTGGCGGACTCCGGTGCCACCATCGGGGTGGCCGTGCTGGACCGCGAGACCGGCGAGTTCATCGGCGACGGCGCCGACCGGACCTTTCCGATCGCGTCCGTGGTGAAGCTGTTCATCGCCGACGACCTGCTGCTGCAGGCGTCACGTGGCGAGACGGACCTGAGCGCGGATGATCGCCGCGCCCTGGACGTCATGCTGCGGTCCTCCGATGACAATGCGGCCGAGACGTTTTGGCAGCGCAGCGGGCGCAACGCGATCATCGCGCGGGTCAAGGCACGGTACGGACTGGCGGCCACCCTGGCGCCATACGACGGGAACTGGGATGTCGCACAGAGCACCGCGGGCGATCTGGTCCGGTACTACTCGAAATTGCTGGACGGCAGCGGCGGACTGCCGCGTGCACAGGCCGATGTCATCCTGGGCGACCTCGCCCGCTCCACACCGCTCGGGATCGACGGTTATCCCCAACGCTTCGGGATTCCCGAGGGGCTCTACGCCGAGAAGGTCGCGGTGAAGCAGGGCTGGTTCTGCTGCTGGAGTCCGTCGAACCAGGTGCATGTCTCCACCGGCACGATCGGACCCGACCGACGGTACGTGATGGCGATCGGCTCACTGCAGCCCGTGGACGACGCGACGGCACGGGAGACGATCACCGAGGTGGTCCGCACGATGTTTCCGGGCGGCCGGATCTAACGCATCGCCCGGCCGGCCGATCCCAGTGTCTGCGCTGCCTCGACAACCCGTGCGGCCATGGCATTCTCGGCCGGCTTACCCCATGACCTCGGGTCGTAGGCCTTCTTGTCGCCGTAGCCGCCGTCGACCTTGAGCACCTTGTCGTACTTGCCGATCATGTGACCGGCGATCGACCGGGTGAAGGCGTACTGGGTGTCGGTGTCGACGTTCATCTTGACCACACCGCTTGCCACGGCCGCCGCGATATCCGCTGCACTGGAACCCGATCCGCCGTGGAAGACGAGATCGAACGGTTTGTCCCGGCCGGTTTCGGCGCCGACGACGGTCTGGATCTCGGCGAGGATCTCCGGGCGCAGATGAACAGACTCCGGGTGGTAAACACCGTGCACGTTGCCGAAGGTCAGAGCGGTCAGATAGCGGCCACGTTCCCCGGTGCCCAAGGCCTGCACAGTGGCCCGCGCATCGTCGACGGTGGTGTAGAGCTTCTCGTTGATCTCGTGCGATACCCCGTCCTCTTCGCCGCCGATCACACCGACCTCGATCTCCAGCAGTGTGTTCGCCTGCACCGAGGCCTCCAGCAGATCGGCGGCGATGCGCAGGTTCTCCGAGAGCGGCACCGCGGAACCGTCCCACATGTGCGATTGGTACAGCGGGTCCAGTCCCCGGCTGCGGCGTTCGATCGAGTCGGCGATCAACGGGCGGACCCAGTCGTCAAGATTCTCGGCAGGGCAATGGTCGGTGTGCAGCGCCACGGTCACCGAATAGTGCTGTGCGACTTCGTGTGCGTACAGCGCGAGCGCCTTCGATCCGGCGAACCGGTTCTGCACCCTGTTCCCGGACAGGTAGAGCGCGGTGCCCAGCGACACCTGGATGATGCCGTCACTGGCGGCCTCGGCGAACCCCTGCAGCGCAGCGTTCAACGTCTGGGAACCGGTGACGTTGATGGCCGGATAGGCGAAGCCGCCCTCCTTGGCGCGGTCCAGCATGGCCACGTACTGCTCTGGTGTTGCTATCGGCATGCTCGAGCATCCTCCTCGGTCGGGGTTAGGCGCATCCGCAGGAATTGCGGTGGTGGAATGTGGTCGGTACCCGAATCTGTTGGGGAGCGCCCTGATTGCCGTGGATCCGGCGCAGCAGCAAATCGACCGCGGTGGCGCCGATCGTCTCGACATCCTGCGCGGCCGCGGTGAGCCGGGGTTCGAACAGGTCCGACCACTCGAAGTCGTCGTAGCAAGCGAACGCGACATCTCGCGGTATCGACAAGTCCAGGCGCTGAACCGCTTTGAGGGTGCCGATGGTCATGGCGTTGTTGAGCGATACCAGTGCGGCGGGCCGGTCCGGACGCGACATCAGCGCGTGAACCTCCCGCTCGGCGACATCGGTATTGGAATCGCCGTCGACGACAAGCGCCGGGTCGAGGGTGATACCGCGGTCAGCCAGGGCCGCACAGAAGCCGTCGAATCGCTCGATGGTGGACGATATCCCGGCGAGGCCGCGGATGACGCCGATCCGGCGGTGCCCCTGGTCGATCAGATGCTCGGTCAGCGATCTGCTCGATTCGAAGTTCTCCGGACCGACCTGATCACAACCGATGTCGACACCACGGTCGATCAGCACCAGAGGTGTTCCGGTACGGGTGATCTCGGGAAGTGTGCTGCGCTCCGATCCGGCGGCCGGCGCCACGATCATCCCGTCGACCTGGCGGTCCAGCAGTGATCCGGTGACGCGCTGCTCCGAGGTCACATCGTCATGGGAGTCACCGACGATCAGGACGTATCCGGCGTCGGACAATGCCCGCTCGACCGCGTGCACCAGGCTGCCGAAGTAGGGGTTCGTCAACGCGGAGATCGAAAGTCCGATGGTGTGGGTGCGTCCGGCGGCGAGCGATCGCGCGACGCCGTTGCGGCGATACCCGGTCTGCTCGATGGCCGCCTCGACGCGCAGCCGGGTGGCGTCGTTGACCTTGCGGGTGCCGTTGAGCACGTGGGAGACCGTGGAGGCGGATACGCCGGCGAGGCGCGCGACATCACCCATCGTCTTCATAACAGGCGAACGACCCGGTCGGCGCGCGCGGCGGTCGACTCGATCAGTTGGGCGTTGCGTTCGTCGGAGCCCAGCGCCCAGAACTGGGCCTCCTGCGGCGATTTCCCGTACGCCTCGTGCCGGCGCACCAGGCGGGCGTGTCGCACATCGGTATCGGGTGCCAGGAACCAGACTTCGTCGATGTGTGCCCGCGCGGCCGGCCAGGCATCCGACTCCAGCAGTAGGTAGTTGCCCTCGGTGACCACGAGCGGCACCGCCGACGGCACCGGGATGGACGAGCCGATCGACTCTTCGATCTCGCGCCGGAACCGCGGCCCGTACACGACGGGGTCCTCGGGGCGTTGCGTCCGCAGGGCGGTGATCAACCGGGCATAGCCGCCGTCGTCGAAGGTGTCGTGTGCGCCCTTGCGGTCCAGGCGTCCCAGCTCGATCAGCACCTCGTTGGCCAGATGGAATCCGTCCATCGGCACCAGCACGGCGAGCTCCGGTC
This sequence comes from Mycobacterium sp. C31M, assembly GCF_053345865.1. Lineage (NCBI taxonomy): Bacteria > Bacillati > Actinomycetota > Actinomycetes > Mycobacteriales > Mycobacteriaceae > Mycobacterium > Mycobacterium sp. C31M. The sequence continues at coordinate 116,192 of NZ_JBKFAX010000016.1, forward strand.
CCAGTGCGGCGACGAGTTGCTCGGCGACGGTGGACTTTCCGGCCCCTGGAGCTCCGGTCAGGCCGAGGATGCGCCGCTCCCCCTGTACGACGAGCGCCTTTGCCCACTCGACCAGCTGGTCCAGTGAGGCCTCTGCGACGTCCTGATCGATGGTCACCGTTCCCGCTTCCGGTTGTGCTCAACAGGGAGTTCGTCCAGCCACTGCCGTGGCCCGACTATCGAACACCGTAGTGCCGCCACCCGGGCGCAGCGATCGAGGCGCTCTTCCAGCCCGCCCTCCTGAGTCGAGAAGAAGGCGTAGGCGCCGTGGAAGGCATCACCGGCGCCCAGGGTGTCGACCACCGTGACGGACGGCACCGCGACGCTCCCGGCCCGACCGCGCGACCACCACTGCACGGGGTCACCGCCGTGTGTGGTGACCACGGTATCGATGCCATCACGCGCGAGTGCCGTCGCGGTGGACTCCGCAGTTTCGGCGCCCGGGTATCGGAAATCGTTGGAGCACACCATATCGGTCGCGTACGGGATCAACTCGGCCATCACCGGCTTCCACCGGCCGGCGTCGACCACAATCGTTCCGTTGCGGGCTGCGGTATGGCAGGCGGCCGCCGTGGCCATCAACGGGTGATGCCCGTCGACCAACACCACATCGGCGGTGTCGAGCAGGTCGCCGAGCTGCTCGGGTGGTGTTGCCGCGGAGTTCACCGCATCCAGGGACACCACCGAGCGGTCCCCGGTCGATTCAATGACCGATACGGCCGACACCGGTACCGCCCGCCGCTGGCCGGCTGCCGCGTCGACCACCTCCACCCCGTATGCCGCGAGGTCGGCCCGGATCAGGTCGGCCACCGGATCGGTGCCGAGCGCGGTGACCAGCGTGGCCTCCCCTCCCAGGGCCGCGAACGTCACCGCGGCATTGGCGGCCGGTCCGCCGGCGGCGACAAACTGTGCTGTCGAGGTGATCTTCTCGTTGGCCGCTGGAGCCGCCGTGATGCGGTGGATCACATCGAGGGTGGCCAATCCGACGAAGACCCCGACCGGGGCCTTCTCAGACGGCGGCGCGTTCCTCATCGGTCGGCTCCTCCGCACCGGTCATCAGGGCGACCACCTCGGACATCGACCGCTGCTTCGGGTCGACGACCCCGGCACGTTTCCCGAGACGGTGGATGTGGATGCGGTCGGCCACCTCGAACACGTGCGGCATGTCATGGCTGATGAGTACCACCGGGATTCCGCGGTCGCGGATCGACCGGATGAGGTCGATGACCTGTCCGGACTCTCGCACACCGAGCGCCGCCGTCGGCTCATCCATGATGATCACCCCGCGGCCGAACGCGGCGGCGCGCGCCACCGCGACACCTTGGCGCTGCCCGCCCGAGAGCGTCTCCACGGCCTGGTTCACCGACTTGATACCGATCTTCAGGTCTGCCAGGTGCTGCGACGCATCCTGACGCATCTTGGGCATATCCAGTCGACGGAAGATGTTGCCCGCGATGCCCTTACGGCGGACCTCCCGGCCGAGATACAGATTCGAGGCGATATCCAGCGCAGGTACCACCGCAAGATCCTGGTACACCGTCTCGATGCCGGCCGCCCGCGCGTCGCGGGTGTTCTTGAACGACACCGGTTTTCCGTACATCAGGATGTCGCCCGAGTCCGGGATGACGGCCCCGGCAAGCGCCTTGATCAAGCTCGACTTGCCTGCGCCGTTGTCGCCGATGACGGCGAGCACCTCACCCTGGCGCAGTTCGAAGTCTGCACCGTTGATCGCCGTCACACTTCCGTACTTCTTGACCAGGCCCCGAGCCTCCAGCACAGGTGCGTTCGTCACTGTGACCTCCTGCGCGCGAACTGGTCCACCGCCACCGCCACGATCACAAGGATGCCGGTCGCGATGTTCTGGTACAGATTGTCGACCCCGGCCTGGGTGAGACCGTTGCGAAGGACACCGACGATGAGGGTGCCGACCAGAGTTCCGCCGACCCCGCCGCGACCGCCGAACAGACTCGTTCCGCCGATCACCACCGCGGTGATGGATTCGAGGTTGGCGTTCTGGTACGCGTTCGGGTCGGCATTGGGGATGCGCCCGAGTGCGGCCCAGGCGGCGATGGCCGCGATCACCCCGGTGGTGATGTACACCGACAACAGCACACGTCCCGATTTGATACCGGACAGGTCGGCCGCCTGCCGGTTGCCGCCCACCGCGTAAACGTGTTTACCCCAGGATGTTTGGCTCAATGCGTACCAGGCGACGAGATAGACCAGCAGCATCGCGACCACACCATAGGTGGTCGCGAAGGAGCCGATCCGGAACGAGGTGCCCAGGAAGGTGAGCGGGCCCTGTTCCACCCGGTAGGTTTCCGAGCCCGCCAGCAGACGGGTCGCCGCCTGGATGGCGGTGAACGTTCCCAGCGTGACGATGAACGGTGGGAGTCGGAGCGCGGTGACCAGTCCGCCGTTGATCGCGCCGAAGGCCACACACACCAGCAGTGTGGAGCCCAGGGCCACGAAAGGGCCGCTGGCACCGGCACTCTGGGCCAGCACGATGCTGCCGAAGACCGCGATCGCGCCGATCGACAGGTCGATGCCGGCGGTCAGGATGATCAGCGTCTGGCCGACGGCCAGGATGCCGATGACCACCGACTGTTGCAGGATCAGCGAGACGTTCTGCGGATTGAGGAACGAATCCGAGATCGAACTGAAGATGATGATCGCCAAGACCAGCGCCACCACCGGGCCGAGCAACGGTTCACGCAGAATGCTTTCCACGTTGAACCGGCTCGATACCGTCGGCTTGGCCGTGGTCGGTGCAGCGGAATTCACGGGTGCACTCAGCCCCAGCAGTTCTGTTCGCCCCAGGCGGTGTCCTTGGAGTCGAGACCGGCAACCGGCTTGTCAGTGATGAGTTCGGAGCCGGTGTCGTTGAATCCGCTCGGCTTGGTGCCGTCCTTGGCGAACTTGACGACGGCCTGCACGCCCTGCTCGGCCATCTTCGCCGGGAACTGCATGACCGTCGCGCCGACCTTGCCGGATTTCACGTCGGCGACGCCGGTGCAACTGCCGTCGATCGAGCCGATGGTGATCTGGTCGGCGCGGCCGGCGGACTGGATGGCCTGGTATGCGCCGGCCGCCGCGGGCTCGTTGATGGTGTACAGCGCGTTGATGCCCGGGGCGCGCTGCAGGATGTTCTCCATCGCGGTCTGCGCCTTGGTCTGATCGCCGTTGGTGTTCTCCTGCGCGACGATCTCCGGCGAACCCTCGGTGATACCGAAGCCTTCCAGGAATCCGTCATGCCGGAACGTGTCGACGGTGCCGCCCGGGGTGCCGTCCAGCATCACCACCTGGGCCGGCGCGTCACCGAGGGCGGCGCGCACCCACTTGCCCTGGCTGACACCGGCGGCCAGGTTGTCGGTGGCGAAGGTCGCATCGACGGCATCCTCGGGGTCGGTCGCGGTGTCCAGGGCGATGACGACGACACCGGCGTCGCGGGCCTTCTTGATGGCGTCGAGCACACCGGTCGAGGAGTTCGGCGTGATCAGGATGCCCTTCACCCCCTGGCCCACCATGTTCTCGATGGCCGCGACCTGGCCCTCGTTATCGCCGTCGAAGGCACCGGCCAGTGCGATCAGTTCGGCGCCGTCCTTCTCGGCCTGAGCCTGGGCCGCCTCGCGCAGCTTCACGAAGAAAGGATTCGAGTCGGTTTTGGTGATCAGGCCGACCTTGATGCTGTCGGAGTCCGAGCCGCCGCACGCGGTCATACCGAGAACCAGTGAGCCGGCCATGACGGCCGTCGCGACCGCGTGGATGCTGCGCTTTCCGAACATGTGGACTCCCTTGTCCCCGATGTGACGCCGGTCGCATCACGTGGTGATTCGGAGCGTAAACCCCGCGAAAGCGCTTGCGCACGCGCTTTCGCAAAATTGAGTCGTTTCAGATTCGGCCGGCGTTTGTTCACCGAACGAAGGCACCCGCAGCGATCGCCGCGAGGGTCGCCTGCGTCGAGCGCGCAGAGTCGCCGGTGTCGGGGGCACCATTGCCGGTCAGCATCCGGTAGTACAACGGCGCAGACAGGTATCGCAGCACGTCGCCCGGGTCGGTGCCTGCGGGTGCTTCGCCCCGGGCGATGCCGTCGGTGACGATGCCGGCCAGCTGCTCGCGGCGGCGGCGGTAGAACTCGGCCAGCGCAGCGGCGGTCTCCGGATTGCACGTCGCCGCCGCGATGATCGCCGCGAACAGCCGGCCCTGCCGGGGATCGGCGAGTGTTCGTTGAACCAGCTCGGCGGAGTGGCGGAGGTCGCCCTCCAGAGAACCCGTGTCCGGACGCGGCGACGAGGTCTCGGCCATATCGGTCAGCAGGTCGGTGACAAGCGCCGACACCGCTCCCCAGCGGCGGTAGACCGTGGACTTGCTGACACCGGACCGCTCGGCGACGACCACCAGGTCGACACCTTCCAGCCCGGATTCGACCAGCAGGTCGGCAATCGCCTCGAGCACGGCGGTGCGGACACTCGCCGTTCTGCCACCGGGTCGACGCTGAGCCATCTACGGAGCTTAACAAAACTGCAGTCGCGTTAAGTGGTATCGGCATGTATGGTGCTTAAAACGACGATCGTTCCATTAAGGAGAATCGGTGGAGTATCGCAGAGTCGGCCACTCCGGACTGGTGGTGTCGGAATTGGCCTTCGGTGCAGCCACTTTCGGTGCCGCGGGTGAGTTCTTCGGGGCGTGGGCCGATACCGGGGTGCGCGAGGCCCGCGAGATGGTCGATCTGTGCCTGGACGCCGGCATCACGCTGTTCGACACCGCCGACGTCTACTCGAGCGGACGGTCCGAGGAGGTGCTGGGGCTCGCCCTCGACGGGCGGCGCGATGAGGTGTTGATCTCCACGAAGGCTGCCCTGCCGATGGGCGACGGCCCCGCCGATGCCGGTACCTCGCGGTCACGGTTGATCCGGTCGGTCGAAGATGCGTTGCGGCGGTTGCGAACTGATCGGATCGACCTGTTCCAGCTGCACGGATTCGATGCGGTCACGCCGATCGAGGAGACTCTGCAGACACTCGATCTCCTGGTCGAGCAGGGCAAGGTCCGCTACACCGGGGTGTCGAACTTCGCGGGCTGGCAGTTGATGAAATCGCTGGCGATGGCCGATGCCGCGCACCGGACCCGCCATATCGCGCATCAGGTGTACTACTCGCTGGTCGGGCGTGACTACGAATGGGAACTGATGCCGCTCGGACTCGACCAGGGTGTCGGGGCGCTGGTGTGGAGCCCGCTGGGCTGGGGCCGGCTGACCGGACGCATCCGCCGCGATACCGCGGTGCCCACCCAGAGCCGTCTGCACAAGACCGCCGCCGCCGGCCCGCCGGTCGACGATTCGCTGTTGTACGCGGTCGTCGACGAATTGGATTCCATCGCAACCGAAGTCGGCCGGACGGTTCCACAGGTCGCATTGAACTGGCTGCTGCGCCGGCCGACCGTGTCCTCGGTGATCATCGGCGCGCGTAATGCCGATCAACTCGGCGACAATCTCGGCGCCGTCGGGTGGTCACTCGAGGACCACCACATCGCACGGTTGGACGCCGTCAGCCAACGTGACCAGCCCTACCCATACTTCCCGTACTTCCGCCAAGAGGGTTTCGCGCGGATCAATCCCCCGCTGTTCCCGTCGCTCAGTTCGGCTTCCTAGAAAGGGTATTTGCTTCGTGGTCGACTACCCGCTGATTCGCGGGGGCAGCGCCACCGCTCCGCCCGCGACATCGATGACGACCTTGCCGCGCAGCGCATAGGAACGCCTGTCCTCTAGGAGTGCATGCGCCTCGCCCATCCGAGCGAGCGGCAGTGTCGCACCGATGACCGGCCTCACCAGACCCCGCTCGACAAGCGTAGTGAGGGCGTCCAGCTTTCCGCGATTCTGTCGGGTGAAGACGAAGTGGTAGGCGGCGTTGCGGCCCCACGCCTCGATGAGGTTCTGCGGCTGGGCGATGTCGACGATGCTGACCACCCGTCCGAAGTCGTTGAGAATCAGGGGGCTCCGGGTGAGTGTGTCGCCGCCGATCGTGTCGAACACGACATCGACGCCCTTCCCCCGCGTCAGCTCGGCAACCGCTTCCACGTAGTCCTTCGATGTGTAGTCGACGACCGCGTCCGCCCCCAGTGAGCGCACGAACTCATGCTCTGCCGCCTTGGCGGTGGTGATCACCCGGGCGCCGATCGCCGCCGCGACCTGGATCGCGATGCTGCCGACACCGCCGGCACCCCCGTGGATGAGGATCGTCTCCCCCACGGTGAGTGCAGCTCGTGTCACCAGCGCCTCCCAGACCGTTCCGCCGACGAGCGTCAGGCTCGCCGCCTCCAGGTGAGTGAGGTTCTCCGGTTTGCGGCCGACGATATCGGCGTCGGCGACGTGTTGCTCCGCGTAAGAGCCTGGGCCGCCGAAGATCTGCGGTGTGTAGTACACCTCGTCACCGGCACGAAAGTCGGTGACATAGAAGCCGACTTCCTCGACCACACCGGAGATGTCATATCCGATGATCGCCGGGAGCGCCACGTGGTCCGGATAATCGCCGCGCCGGATCTGATAGTCGAGTGGATTGACGGCAGTCGCATGTACGCGCACCCGAACCTGATGAGGTCCGACATGCGGCACCGGGACGTCAAGTAGCTCGAATGCGTCCGGCCCGCCGAACCGGGTGAGCACAACGGCTTTCATCGCATCGGTCATAGCTGTGTTCCTCATCGTCAGTGCGTACGTGGGTCGGTGATGATCTCGACCATGGCCGGCCCGCGGTGATCGAGTGCTGCTGCGATGGCGGCCCCGACCTCCGTCGGATCGGTGACACGTCTGCCAAAGGCACCGCAGTCCCGCGCCAGCGCTGAGAAGTCCGGATTCAGCAGCGATGTCTGCCACACCGCGTACTCGGCGCTGCGCTGCTCCTCGCTGATCTTCGCGAGCTCACCGTTGTTGAGCAGGATGTGGGTGATGTTCATGTCGTATTTCACCGCCGTGGTGAACTCGGCGAGGTACTGGCCGAACCCACCGTCGCCGGTGACCGCGACAATGGGACGGTCCGGGGCTGCAGCCCACGCACCCATGGCGGCGGGGAAACCGAAGCCGATCGAACCGAGGTAACCCGACATCAGCACCGTCTGTGCGGTGGGTTCGAAGTACCTCCCGAACGAATAGGCGTGATTGCCCACATCGACTGTCATGACGGCGTTTTCGGGCACCAGTGTATTCAGTTCGTGGAAGACGGTCGCGGCGGCCACCCGTCCGTTTACCGGCACGACAGCCGCACGCCGGGTCTTCTCGCTGCGCCACACCTCCCAGCGATCGGCGATCTCCGGTCGTTGGTCGACAATGCCCGGGTGCACGCGCAGTCCGTCGGCCAATGCCTCCGCGGTGACACCCACATCGCCGAGTACCGGTACGGCGACCGGTACAAACCGGCCGAGCATCCGCGGATCGGTGTCCACCTGGACCGTCGGCGTGTACGGGGAAATGCCGCTGTGGTTGGAGAACGAGGCGCCGAAGACAAGCAGCAGGTCGGCCTTGTTCATCATCCAGGATGCGACGGGTGTGCCGGATCGTCCCAGGACGCCGCAGGCCAACGGATGTGTGTCGGAGATCTGCCCCTTGGCTTTGAAGGTCGTCAGGATCGGGGCGTTCAGTCGCTCGGCGAGTGAAATCACCACCGCCATATCGGCTTGGGCACCGGCACCCACGACGATCACCGGACGGGTGGCAGCCGCGACGCGCTCGAGAGCCGCCCCGAGCGCATGAGCGGGCGGACCCACACGAAGATCGGGTATCCGACCGGCCGGGCCCGAGGCACTCTGTTGCGGGGCCGCGAGCACCTGCACTTCGTCGGGCAGCACCAGGTGTCCCACGCCACGGTCGAGAATGGCGTGTTTGAGCGCCATCGTCATCAATTCGGCGTGATCGGATCCGGACCGGACCATCGTCGAGTAGGTGGTGACGTCGGCGAAGGCGGAAACCAGATCGATATCCTGGAAGGCACCCTTGCCGGCCACCGCGGAGTCCACGTTTCCCGACAACGCCAGGACGGGTGCGCGGTCGGCTTTGGCGTCGTACAGACCGGTCAGCAGGTTCGTCGATCCGGGTCCCGCGATGCCGAAGCACGCGGCGGGCCGGCCGGTCAGTTTGCCGTAGGCCGATGCCGCGAAGGCGGCCGCGCCCTCGTGCCGAACGCCGAAGTATCGGAGCTTGCCCTCGGTCTCGGCGCGGTGCATCGCCTCGGCCATACCGAGATTCGAATGCCCGACCATCCCGAACACCGTGTCGACGCCCCAGTTGACCATGGTCTCGACCAGTACGTCGCTGACGGTCCGGACTGGCACGGTTGGAGCCGGAGTGCCCACATAGACCCCGTCGGCACGAGTCTCTACGGGATAGGTCGGAACGTCATAGTCGGGCCCGCCGGCTGCCTCGCCGGTGAACGGGTCGAAATCGAACCCGTGCCACGGACACCGGATCTTGCCGTTCTCCACCGTGCCCTGTCCGAGCGGCCCACCTTGATGGGGGCAGCGGTTGTCGATGGCCCCGTACTCGCCGTGCAGTTTGGTGAGCGCGACAGACTTGAGCCCGGCGGGACAGACAGCCACCTCGCCCTCATCGAGTGCGTCTGCGTCGATGACCCTGTGCCACTGAAACTCCTGATCTTCATCGCTCACAGCGGCATCACTCCTGCGTAGGGGACTCCGCTGAGGTAGGCGAAGTCGCGGTCAAAGGTGACGAGGTCGTCGAGTTCGAAATCGGCGAGGCGGCGGTGGCCACACGCCCTGGCGAGGATCACCATCAACTCGACCGTGGATTGCAGAAAGCGGTTCAGGCGCTGCGCGGCGAGTTCTACCGGCAGCCGGTCGCGCAGGTGGGGTTGCTGGGTGGCGATGCCCACCGGGCAGGTGTTGGTGTTGCACGCGCGCATGCCGACGCATCCGATGGCTTGCAGGGCCGCATTGGACAGTCCGATCGCATCGGCACCCAGCGCCAGCGCCTTGACCATATCGGCCGCGGTACGGATACCACCGGTGACGGCCAATGTCACGTCGTGCGCCGAGGCCGCGGTCAGGTGTCGCCGCGCTCTGGCCAGTGCCGGGATGGTGGGTACCGAGATGTTGTCGCGGAAAAGTGTTGGTGCCGCTCCCGTTCCGCCGCCACGCCCATCGAGGATGATGTAGTCGACACCGATCTCGAGTGCAGCGTCGATATCGCGTTCGATCTGCTGCGCACTCATCTTGTATCCGACGGGTATTCCCCCGGAGACCTCACGGACCTGCGCGGCGAAGTCGCGGTACTGCTCGAGTGAAGTCCAGTCCGGAAACCGCGCGGGTGAGATCGCGGAGGTGCCCTCGACCAATCCTCGCACCTCGGCGATCGTGGCGGTCACCTTGTTCCCGGGCAGGTGTCCGCCGGTTCCGGTCTTGGCGCCCTGACCGCCCTTGAAATGGAACGCCTGGACCTTGCGCAGATGATCGAAGGTCCAACCGAAGCGGGCCGACGCCAACTCGTAGAGATAACGCGAATTGTGCTGTTGCTCGGCGGGCAACATGCCGCCTTCCCCGGAACACATCCCGGTTCCGGCCAGTTGTGCCCCGGCCGACAGAGCGACCTTGGCCTCCTCGGAGAGTGCTCCGAAGCTCATATCGCTGACGAACAACGGAATGTCGAGCACCAGTGGGCGTTCGGCCGCCGGTCCGATCACGGTGCCGGTTTCCACCGGCTCGTCCTCAAGGAGCGGTAGCCGCGCAAGTTGTCCGGTGACCAGTTGGATCGAGTCCCACTTGGGCAACTGATCCCTGGGCACACCCATCGCCGCCATGGGCCCGTGGTGGCCGGCACGGCCCAGACCGTGTGCGGCGAGTTCGTGAATCTGGGTGACGAACGGCTCGTCGGCGGAGTCGGCCGGCGTGATCCAGCGGCCCTGATAGCCGTCATCGGCATGTGTCACCGGCTGGGCGCGTTGGTATTCCGTGACCGACGACTCGTCGAGGTATACCGCGCCGTCGGACACCCAGGCAGGAAACGTGGTGAGCGCCACCGCCGGGTTCACCGGTGACACGCCGGTCTCGGAGTCATAGCGCCAGCCGTGCACGCCGCAGACGACCAGGTTGCCGTCCACATGCCCGTCGGCCAGCAGGGCGCCCCGGTGGGGGCACCGTCCGTAGAGAGCGGACACGCCGGTGCCGCGGCGGACGAGGACGATGTCCACCCCGTTGACCGTGACGGGATGGGGCCGGTCGGCCGCCAGGTCGTCGAAGGATGCCACCCGCAGTGCGGATTCGCCCACAATCGTTGGGGCGTCGGTCATTCGAACCTCCAAGGTGTTGTCGAGCTGCAACGTGTCGGAATACACATTCAGGCGTATCCGCGGGCGACAGCGAGGGCACTCAACCTGGCCCGCAGCCGGGTTCGGCCGCGGTGAATTCGCGACATGACGGTGCCCAACGGCGCGTCCATGATGTCGCTGATCTCCTTGTACGGGAGTCCCTCGATGTCGGCGTAGTACACGGCCATCCGAAACTCGACGGGCAGCGCATGTAATGCATCTCTGATGTCGTTGTCGGGCCACAATTCGAGCACCTCCGCTTCCGCGGAGCGCAGTGCCCGTGGCGAATACTCGCCGGCCTGTACCTCCTGCCAGTCGGAGTTCGCGGCGACGGGCAGTTCGGCGGGCCGGCACAATCGCTTGCGGTAGCCGCTGATGTGGGCATTGGCTTGGATACGCAACAGCCATCCTTTGAGATTCGTTCCTTCTTCGAAGGTGTGGAAGTTCGTATACGCGCGCATCATGGTTTCCTGCACCAGGTCTTCGGCGTCGGCGCGTTGCAGGGTCAATCGCACTGCCCTGCCGAAGAGCGCGTCCACCAGGGGAACAACGTCGCGCTCGAAACGAGCAGCCAGATCGGCTTCGGCCTCCTCCACTATCGGACGTGCCCTGATCTGCTGTCTGACAACGCTTTCACAGCTCATCGAGACATCGCCTAACTCGTGTCGGGCAGTATGTGCAGCGGTTTGCGTCGCGTGGGTGCCAGCCTGTTCTGCAGTTCGACGATGGCCCGCGTCGGGCGCAGGTGAACGGCCAGGGAGGCAACCTTGCCCGCGGGGTTGACCCCGATGAGGTCGACACCATCGAGTTCCGTGGTGCTGATCCTGATATTGGTCACGACAACGAAATATCCGTCGCCCGGGATGATGTCCGTGACCGTGTACTCGTCGATGACGGCGAGGCTCTGGGACAGGGCCGTCGCGACCGGTTCGCGGCCGACGATGGGTCGGGTCTCGATCGGGTTCTCCAGGATCACGTAGTCGGCCAGTTGCGTTGCCGCGACCGCCGCATCACGCGCGCCCATAGCCGCCAAGAAGGCCGACAGCGCTGCTGGAATCTCTTCCACCGTCATGGACTTTCCGTCGTCGAGGAGTACTCGGTGACGTCAGCCTCGCAGCTCCCTCGCCGCCTTCGCGTCGGTGAAAGTCCCTTAGATGGTCAGCGGTAGGCGCCGGTACGTCGGGTGCTCTAGTGCATCGTCGGGAAGACGATGGCCAACACGCCGTCCAGGTAGGCGGGCTCCAGTGGCATCCCATGTATCAGCCGGTACTCGACGACCCCGTACAACAGGTCGCGCATCGTGCGCCAGTCGGCGTCGGTACGCATCTCACCGCGCTGTTGCGCGAGCGCGACGCGGGCACCGAAGTCCTCGATGTTGGGTGCGATGATCTGGTCGAACAAGGCGCGCAGGAGGTCCGGGTCGGACTGGCCGGCGGCAATCAGACATCGATAAGCCGGTCCGAATCCGGTGGTGTTGATTAGCTCAACCAGCGCGGTCAACTGGGTCCGGAGATCGCCGACGATATCGCCGCTGTCCGGGAGAGCCACGACGCTGCTGAGGCTTTCGGTCGCGGCTTCGAGTATCACTGCACCCTTGGACGGCCACCACCGGTAGATGGTCTGCTTGCTGACCCCTGCCCGCCGGGCTATCGCTTCGATCGAAATGCGGTCGTATCCCAACTCGCCGATCATCGACATGGCCGCGTCGAGTATGGCGCGGCGCGATTGCTCGCTGCGGTTGGCAGGCATACCGCGAACCGTAGACGACCCCCGGCCCGATTGAAGCAATACGGTGCGGTCCGTATTGACGTGTTGTGGTCCTTCTCATAAGGTCAGGGAGCGGCGCGGCGCACCCGGCCAAAGCGTGGAGCTCAGCCCGGCCCGGCTCGGCGTCATCTCAGCGGAGGGGAGCCTGCCCATGTCCGTCGAACGGATCGATTCGGACAACGACACTTCCGCGCGGCACGTCACCGTCGAAGCCGACACCTCGCGGCGCCCCAGCGGGACATCACCCCTGCTCGGCCGACATCGCGAACGTGAAGCGATCGACCACCTGCTGGCCGAGGCGACGGCAGGTCGCAGCGGGGTCCTGGTGTTACGCGGCGAAGCGGGCATCGGAAAATCTGCCATGCTGCAGCACGCCCGCGATGCCGCGGTCTCGCTGGGGATCCGGGTGGAATCAGCTCTCGGCGTGGAGGCGGAGACGCAGTTTGCGTTTGCCGGCTTGCATCAGCTGTGCGCGCCTCTTCTCGACCGTGCCGCGGCCTTGCCCGAACCGCAGCAGACCGCCCTCGAAGTCGCATTGGGCCGGCAGGCCGGCCCCTCGCCGGATCGATTCCTGGTCGGGCTCGCCGTCCTCAACCTCCTCACCGAGGCGGGACCGATGCTGTGCCTCTTCGATGACGCCCAGTGGCTGGACCAGGCGTCGGCGCAGGTGCTGGCATTTGTGGCGCGGCGGGTGGCGGCCGACGGGCTGGTACTGCTGTTCGCGGTGCGCGATCCCTGTTCGAGTAGCGGATACGGGTTGACGGGGTTGCCAGAGCTGCGCATGGAGGGGCTGGGCGACGCCGATGCCCGGACACTGCTGGCCACCGCCATCGGCGCACCACTCGATCGTGGGGTCCGCGATCGCATCATTGCCGAGGCACGGGGTAATCCGTTGGCGCTATTGGAACTGCCGAGCAGTCTGCAATTGGCCGGCGGGTTCGGACTCCCCGACCTCACGAGCGTCCCGCATCGCATCGAAGACAATTTCCAGCGTCGTTCGGCCGGCCTCCCGGCGCAGACTCAACAGCTGATGCTGGTGGCTGCCTCCGAGCCGACCGGCGATGCGAGCCTGTTGTGGCGAGCAGCCGACCATCTGGGCATCGACCGCGAAGCAGCCGCGCCTGCGGAAGCCGCGCGGCTGCTCGAGATCGATACCCGGGTTCGATTTCGCCATCCGTTGGTGCGCTCGGCGGTCTACCGCGCCGCCACGGCATCGGAGCACCGCCGGGTGCACGACGCCCTGGCGGCAGCCACCGATCCCGAGGCCGACCCGGACCGCCGTGCTTGGCACCGCGCACAGTCAGTGCTGGGCACCGACGAAGACGCCGCCACGGGTTTGGAGCGGTCGGCCGATCGTGCGTTGGCACGTGGCGGGTTCTGTGCCGCGGCAGCGTTTCTGCGGCGTGCGACCGAGTTGACGCCGGACGCTGCCGATCGGTCCAGACGTGCACTGGATGCTGCCGATGCCAGCCACTGCGCCGGCGCGCCCGCTCTTGCGTTGTCGGTGTTGGAGAAGGTGAACACCGAGCACCTCGACGAGCTGCAGCGGGCCCGCCTGGAACTGCTGCGCGCGCAGATCACCTTCGCCCTCGACCAGGGCAGCGAGGTGCCCGGGATGCTGCTGGACGCTGCGCGGATGTTGGCTCCCCTGGATCCCGCACTGGCCCGTGACACCTACCTGCAGGCCTTCGACGCAGCGACCATCACCGGCAGTCCAGGCGTCGAATCCGGCCTGCCCGAGATTGCCGAAGCCGCCCGTTCCGCGCCGACTCCTCATGGACCCGCGGATCTGCTGCTCACCGGATTGGTGGCGGTACACGCCGATGGATACGAAACCGGTACACCCATCCTCAGGCAGGCGTTGGAAGCGTTCCGTGACAACGTGTTTCCGGTTGCACTCGCGCGGACCGGCGACGCCGGCACCTGGCTGTCGCTGGCCGCACGAACCGCGACAGCCCTGTTCGAAGACGAACTGGCCATCGAACTGGCCGACCGTCACGTGCGACAGACACGCGAAACCGGCGACCTCGCAATGCTACCCACCGCGCTCGTCGTCTCGGCATTCACGCGGGTGCATACCGGCGAACTCGCTCTTGCCGCCGAGTTGTCGGACGAGGCGGCTGCCATATCTCAGGTGTCGGGTGCAATGCCCATCGACTACACGCAAACCTATCTGGAAGCCTGGCGCGGCGAGGATTTGGAGGCCACCCTCCGCGATCACGGGACCGAGACACGCCCGCAGGGTATCGACGCCGTGGTATCCATGTGTGCGATGGCGGTGCTGCACAACGGCCGCGGTGACTATCCGGCGGCACAGATGGCCGCTGCCGCTGCCGGAAATTCGTACGAGCCCGGGATCAGAGGGTTGGCGCTGTGCGAACTGGTCGAAGCGGCCGCCCGTGCCGACGATTCGGAATCTGCCTGTTGCGCAACCGAAGAGCTCAGCATGCGAGCCCGGGCCAATCCTACGCGATGGGCGCTTGGGGTTGCCGCGCGGTCTCGCGCGTTGACCACCAGCGGGCAGGAGGCCGAGGGGCACTACCGGGAGGCAATCGGGCAACTGCAGAACTCTCGAATGCGCGCCGTACTGGCCCGCACCCACCTGGTGTACGGCGAATGGCTACGCCGCGAAGGCCGCCGCGGCGACGCACGCGAACAACTCCGCACCGCCCACGATCTGCTCTCGGACATGGGCGCGGAGTCGTTCGCCGCCCGCGCCGCCCGTGAGCTACGCGCCACCGGTGAGCGAGCGCGCAAACGAACCTCGCAACCCAGCGATGCGCTCACCGCCCAGGAGGTGACCATCGCGCGACTCGTCGCGACCGGAGCGACATCCCGAGAAGTCGGCGCACAACTTTTTCTGAGCCCCCGCACGATCGAAGCCCATCTGCGCAACATCTTCCGGAAGCTGGGCATCACCTCGCGGCGGCAGCTCAGGGATCTGCCGCCGCCCTGAACGTGACCGCTACGCAGGCTGCTTCGCGTGCATCTCCATGTAAGTCGGGAAGTCGATGTAACCGCGCTCGGTACCGCTCCAGACGGTTGAGTGGTCGTGGTGCGTCAACGGCTGACCAGACTTGATGCGCTGCGGCAGATCGGGATTGGACCTGAACAGTCGGCCGAAGGCGATGAGATCGGCAGCGCCGCTCTCGACGATCGCCTCGGCACCACGCGGCTCGAAACCGCCCGCCGAGATGGTGCTTCCGCTGAAGTCCCTGCGGAGGTCGGCCGACGCGACCGGCTCCGCTTCCTCCGCCAAAGTCTCGTTACCGCGCACGCGCGGTTCGATGATCTGCAGGTAGGCCAGGCCGATCGCGTCGGCGCGCCGGGCGACGTATCCGAACGTGTGCCCGGGATCGCTGTCGGACATGTCACCGTAGGTGCCGCTGGGGGATACACGAAGACCGACCCGATCCGGACCCCACACGTCGATGACAGCGAACAACACTTCGAACATGAGCCGGGCCCGATTCTCCACGGGACCGTCACGAGCGTCGGTGACCTTGCGCCACCCGGTGACGTGTTCGTCGGAGTACATACCCGGTGCGCCCAGATTGGAACGCGCACTTCGCAACGCGACGTTCACCACGGTGCTGTCGATCATCACGATGCCGGACCCGAGCACCGTGGTCAGCAGCACCCACCGGCCCGCGGCGGTCGTCATCCTCAGACCGCCTGATTCATCCACGTTGTCCCTCCACGCCTACTCGTCGAAGCGCCCCGGGACAGCCCACGTGGCGGGGCCTACATGGGGGTCTGCTGAGGCTATTCGTCGTCCGACGCCGAGTCGCCGTAGTCCCAAGACAGGGTCCGCACGGGGGTGACGTAGATGTAGGTGGCACCCGGTCTCGGCGCGGTAGGCCACTCGGACTCTGGCACGCCGCGCGACCGGGCACCGTGCCGTGCGA
This sequence comes from Mycobacterium sp. C31M, assembly GCF_053345865.1. Lineage (NCBI taxonomy): Bacteria > Bacillati > Actinomycetota > Actinomycetes > Mycobacteriales > Mycobacteriaceae > Mycobacterium > Mycobacterium sp. C31M. Next base: position 132,213 of record NZ_JBKFAX010000016.1, read on the forward strand.
GTTCCAGCGTTTCAGCGGCTGTCCGAACGATGCGCGCGTGACCTTGGAACATCACGCCGCGGATATCCGCCATGGTTGAGCCGTCTTCGAGCATGACGCTCACGTTCGGATTGCGCTCTACGTTGGCCACTTTGCGCGTGCCATCTCGCACACCCATGACGACGTCACCGTCCATCCGAAAGTAGCCCAGAGGCACGGTGTGTGGGAACCCGTCCTTGTCGATGGTGGCCAGAATCGCCCAGCCCGGACGGCTGTCGAGCAGCGCCGTTATTTCGTCGTCAGTCAGTTTGCGCGGCATGTGGCGAGGTTACTCGTGAGGCTGCTCCCGCCCGCATCGGAGCGAAAGGTCCACGGCAATCCCTCGCTGTCGGCCGGCCACAGCAAGCAGCGCCGCTCACTTGACGGATTCGGAGTTCTTGGAGGTCTAAGTTGGCCGAATGGGTTTGTTCAGCCATGAGGAGTTCGCCGACCGCCCTGCTGGCGACGCTGGCGATGGGGTCGTTGCGAGGGCGCGCCGTACTGAGGTGGACGAATTCGGGACCGATGATCCTGTGGTGGTAGGTCCGGGGTTGCCGCCCGAGGATGGTTCGTGCGGTCAATTCGCCGTGCAGTTTCACGTGTCTACGTCAATGCTGATTGGGTTGAAACGTATTGCTGATATGCGTGGGGTGAGCGTGCCGGAGGTGTGCCGCCAGGTGATCGGTGTGTTTGTTGCCCAGCAAGAGGGCGAATTGGGTGCGTTTCTTGCTGCTGAGTCCGAGGTGGCTGACTACCGGCCGAGTTTGGGCCACTCGTAGCTGAGTCCCGGTGCGCAAGGATCACGCGGACGGGGTCGAGCCGTTGAGACGCGCCGCGGTCTCCGCCGAGGTGATTGCATTCGGAGCCGAACGGGTGCTCCGGGCCTTGGACGGTCACTTCAACGAATCCCGCGGCGACGAGCGACTTTTCATGCGACAGGACGGCGCTGTCGTCGACGGCAGCGCTGACCCCGAGCTGGTGCCTCTGCGCGGCTCCGGCCGGTAAAGCTCCAATTGGACATCGAGTGGACATCTCACTTGAGAAGCCACACAAGAGATGTAGGTTCTCACGTTTCGCTGCATCTGCCGCCACCGCTGGCCAGTACGTTTGTGATTCGAGTCACGCCGGGTGCGCCCCAGTTCGTCTCACGAAGTGCTGCATTTCCTAGCGCGCAGTCAATTGGGTCCTCACCGACGTCCGGCAGGCGGGTTGATTCTCAGAGTGCCGGTGGCCGCGCTTCCGGGGCTGGCGCCCAGTGTCCGTTTTCGACAGCGCGCTCGTAACTCGCCGGATCATGCAGGAGCAGTCGTCCGGCCGATTCGTAGTCGCGCACATAGGCGTTCATGATGGCCGCCGTCTGGTCATCGCCCAGCACAGACAGAAACTCGGCGCGTTCGGCCAGCAGCCCTCTCCGCAGAGGCGATGACGCGCCGAAGTACACCGCTCGTTTGATCGCTCCGATCGCGTCGGTCGGTCGAGCACCGAGCCGGTGCGCCCGCGTCACCGCGTGCGCCACCAGTTCACCGGGCGGCACCACCGCGTCCACGGCACCCATGCCCAATGCCTCCGCCGCCGTAAACGATGTCCCGTCCAGTATTGCCGTCAGTGCGCGGTGCGGACCGATGAGATGCGCGAGCCGCTGGGTCCCACCGCCACCGGGATTGAACCCCATCAGCACCTCAGGCTGACCGATGAAGGCGTCATCATGGTCGGCCATGAAGCGGACGTCGCAAGCCCACGCCAATTCGGCGCCACCACCGAGCGCGGAACCGTTGATCGCGGCGACATAGACAACGCTGCTGGTGTTCATCTTCACGAAAGTGTCGTGGAACCGGTCCAGCTCGATAACGCCCTCCAACCGGGTGCGGGCGGCGATCCGACGGAACGCCGACGACTTGGCGGCCGCACCGACGAACCTCATGAGTGCCGTCGCACCTTTGCGGTTGATGGACGGGCTGTCATCGGACCCTTCCCGCATCCAACGAACGTCGGCGTGGCCGGCAAACCGGTCCGGGCGAGCCCCGGTCAGCACGACGGCCTTGACGCCGGGGTCGCGATCCGCGAGGTCGACCATGGTGGCGAGGTCCGCTACCAGCGGGCGGTCCAGTAGACCCATAGGGCCGCCATCCATGCGTACGAGGGCGACTCCGTCCTCGACATCCATCGCGAGACGGTCGAACCGTGCGGTAGCCAGTGGCGTTCTCCTCCGTGTCATGGCCAACCGCCTCACGCCAGTCCGGACGCGGCCAGCGGATCCCAGCCGTCGCTGGTGAGGATGTCCTGCAGTTGCCTGCGGCGAACACCGATATTGCCGCCTTCGAAAACGGGGTAGGCGAGCGCGTCGAGCAGGTGGTGGATGATCGGGAAGTCCCGGTCGTAGGAGGTGACCCCCACGACCTGCACGAGCTTCTGGATCACCTCGACCGCGGTCTCCGAACCGTAAACCTTGGCGTGCAAAGCAAGTTCGAGTCCGGCGGGATCCCCCGTGGTGACGGCATCAAGGGCCTTCCAGGACAACAACCGGACCGCCTCGATCTTGCCCTTGGCCTCGCTGAGAACATCGACCACCGGCCGGTGCTCGATGATCGGCATCCCGCCGCCGCGGGTCTGCTCGGTGGCGAACCGATAGGCGATATCGAAGGCGGCCCGCATCGAGCCGGTGGACAACAATCCCACTGCCGCCGCACTCCCGGTGAAGGCCGCATACGTCAGTTGGGGACCCTGTCCCTCCTGGCCGATGAGATTGTTCCTGGGCACCCGCACACCCTCGAGCCGGACCCGCTGGGTCAGATGGCCACGCAGACCCGGCATGTCGAGCGTGTCGAGGACCACCAGGTTCCCCCGTGTGAAGTGCTCACGCTGGACGCCGATCAACGAGACACCGCCGGGGGTCCGGCAGGCCACAACCATGAGATCCGGGCCGGTGCCGTCCCACCCGCCGAGGTTGGCCGACCACTGCTTCTCCCCGGTGATCACCCACTCGTCCCCGTCGAGTACGGCGGTGGTCCGCAGGCCCTCGGCCGGCGGCGGCGCGGCGAAGTTGGCCGTGCCGGCGGGCTCGCTGAGCGCCATGACGGCTAGCGGAGACCCGCCGTCGGCGAGGAACGGTGCGAGGAATCGCCGCGTTTGGTCCGGGTCGCCGCCGAAATAGACCGGGGTCAGCGCAATCATGACGCCACCGAGGACGGCCACAAAGTCCGGCATCACGGTGGCCAGCTCCTCGGTGGCCAGGGCCGCGTCGATACCGGAAGCCATGGTGCCACCGAAGATCTCGGGGATCATGCCCTTGATCAGGCCGGCCTTGACGGCGGCTTCGTGAGCAGGTTTCACGAGCAACGCAGCCTCGTACGGGTCGGCGGTGTGCCGGACCCGATCGACCAGCGGGGCGAGGTGCTCCGCGGCGAAGGCCCGGGCCTGGTTCTTGAGTTCGATCTGCTCGGGAGTGAGCCTGAATCCGATCGTCATTGTTGTGCCTTCCGGGGTTCAGGCGGCGAAACCGCGGCGTTGTGGACGCCCGAGCATGCCCGCGTTGACGAGGTACTGCGGCAAGTTGCGCAGGGGGTGGCGGTTGGGGTCGGGTTCCTTGCCGTTGCCCAAACGACGGATCTGGACGCCGTACCACAGCAGTTCACCCATTCCCTGAAGGTGTTTGAAGGGGAGCTTCTTGACCTCGACGGGTCGGGCGGCGGGAGCGCCGTCGAGCAGGCGTTGCGGCAGGTCTGGCTCGATGATGAGCGGGCGTCCGAGCCCGACCACGTCGACCGCTCCGCCGGCAACGGCGTCGTTCATCATCGAGGCACTGCGGAATCCGCCGGTGACCATCAGCGGAAGGTCTGCGCCTGCCGCCGTAATGGCAACCCGCACCCGTTCGGCGTAATCCAGGAAATAGGCCTCGCGGGCACGAGTGGATGCCTTGACGTTGGACGCGCCCATGAAGGCGGTCGATTCGTAGTTGCCACCGGATATTTCGAGGAGGTCGATGCCCTCTTGAGCGAGTGCGAGCGCGATCCCGGTCGACTCGTCTTCGTCCAGGCCGCCGTGCTGGAAGTCGGCGGAGTTGAGTTTGACCCCGATGGGGATATGCGCGCCGAGCTCGGCGCGCACTGCACGCACGATCTCCAGCAGGAGTCGGCGCCGGTTCTCTGGGTTCCCACCCCATTTGTCGGTGCGCTGGTTTGTCAGCGGCGACAGGAACTGGCTGATCAGATATCCGTGCGCGGCGTGGATCTGAATACCGGTGAAGCCGGCTTCGGCGACCACCCGGGCGGCTGCGGCAAAGCGACCGATGATGTCCTCGATCTCGGGGGCGGTCAGGACACGGGGCTTTCCGAACGCTCCCGGTGCACCCGTGACCGCAACCTCCGACGGCGCAACCGGCGCAGCCTTGTTCAGGGCACGTGGCGCCTGCCGGCCCGGATGGTTGAGCTGAACCCATGCCTGTGCGCCACCGGCGGTCGCCGCCTCGGCCCACTCGCGCAGCAGTCCGATATGGCGGTCGTCCTCGACCGCAACGTTTCCGACCTCGCCGAGGGCGCGACGGTCGACCATCACGTTGCCGGTGATGAGCAGGCCGGCACCGGACTGCGCCCAGCGGCGGTACAGCCGGATCAGATTGAGGGTCGGCGCTTGGTCACGGTCGCCGAGGCCCTCACTGATCGCGGACTTGGCGATCCGGTTCGACAGTGTCACACCCGAGGGAAGTTCCAGGGGTTTCGCAAATTCCATTGACATTCAATAACTCCGATCATGTGTGTGCTACCTACGCTATGAGTCAGTCGATGTCGGGCACAGGTGCCCGCAGGTATGGGAGTTACTCGTTTAGGCACGCCCGGGGTCAGCGCAGGGTGAACGCGACGATGGCGATGTACTGGCAGATCCATGCCGCCGCGGTGAACAGGTGGAACACCTCGTGATACCCGAACCAACCGGGGTGCGGATCGGGCCATCGCGTGGCGTAGGCCACCGCACCGACCGTGTATAGCGACCCGCCGACGATGGTCAGCACGCCGGCGGTGACGTCGGTCGAAATCACCTCACCGAGAAACGGCGCAATGGACCAACCCACGAGGACATAGAGACTCGTGGAGACGCTTCGCGGCGCGTCGGTCCACATCCACCGGAAGGCGACACCAGCCGCTGCAGCGCCCCACACCACGACAAGGACCAATTGTCGACGCCAGTCATCAAGTCCCCCAAGGGCAATCGGCGTATAGCTCGCGGCGATTATCAGGTAGATATTGGTGTGATCCAGTCGCCTGAGCAGCCGTTCGGCGCCCGGCGTCCAAGTTCCGACGTGATAGACGGCACTGGTGGTGAACAACAGCAGGGTCGCGACCGCATAGGTCGCAACAGCCCACCGCGATACGCGGTCGGGGGCGAGGCAGACGAGAACGGTACCCGCGGCCAGGACAACGGGCACGAACGCCGCGTGGATCCACCCACGCATCCGCGGCTTACCGAGATCTACAGTCACAACATTGGATTCGTCGGCGCGTTGCGTCATCATCGCGGGTCGATGCCGTCTCGTGACTCGATGTCGGCCACGAGCACGTCAACCCGCAGTCCGACCAGCCGCGCCGCCAGCGGGAGACCCACCTTCGACTGATCGCGCGTCACGACACGGGGATTCACCAGGCGCCATCTGCGGCCGACGTGCCGGATATCGGCATGGCCGACGGCAAGGATGTTCTTCACCCAATCGGACCGGCCGTGGCCCATACCGAAAGAGATGGCCGTGCCGGCCCGGAATGCGTTGACCGGTGTCGCATACGTCCGCCCCGACCTGCGGCCGGTGTGTTCGATGACGGCGAACCCGGGCGCATACGGCGCCAGTCTGCGGAAGACGGGATTCATGTAGCGAATCTGCAAGCGATTCAGCCACTCCGGAAACAGGTTCTCCTGATCTGTCGACATCGCGGTGCCTTTCTGTCTAGGCCATGCCGAGGTTCTTGGCAGCCTTGAGCCCTAGGGTGACGGCTGACCGCCACCATCCGAACGGCACACCGGCACGAGGCTTGATCGGGTACAGCCGCTGCTGAGCGACGGTCTGCGCCTCGGTGTACTTCAGCAGCCCCTCCGCACCATGCCGGCGCCCGAGACCGGAGTCGCCCATGCCGCCCATGGGTGCATCGACGCTGCCCCACGCGGCGGCGAAAGCCTCGTTGACGTTCACGGTTCCGGCATGGATGCGGGCCGCGACGGCGCGGCCGCGGGCACCGTCGCGGGTCCAGACGCTGGCGTTGAGCCCATACGAGGTGGAATTGGTCAAAGCAATCGCGTCATCGAGGTCGGTGTAGCGGTAGACGGAGACGACCGGCCCGAAGGACTCGTCCTCGAACACCGCCATCTCGGGGGTGACATCGGTCAGGATGGTCGGTTCGTAGAACAACGGCCCGATATCGGGGCGCGGAGTTCCGCCCGCGAGCACCGTCGCCCCCTTCCCGACGGCGTCAGCAACATGCGCGGTGACGGCGTCGAGCTGTGACGCGTTGGTCAACGAACCGACATCACCGCTGAAGTCGAAAGCCGAAGAGATGTCGAGGTTTTCGGTTCGGCGAACGAAGTCCGCCACGAACTTGTCGTAGATGCTGTCGTGCACGTAGAGACGTTCGACCGATACGCACAGCTGACCCGCCGACGGGAAACAAGCATTGACCGCGCCCTCGGCCGCCCGGTCGATTTCGGCGTCATCGAGCACCAGCAGGGCGTTCTTGCCACCGAGTTCCAGCGACGAGCCGATGAGGCGTTCACCCGCCTCACGGGCGATGCGACGGCCCGCAGCAGTCGACCCGGTGAACATCACGTAGTCGGCATTGTCCATGAGCGTGTCGCCGATCACCGACCCGCGACCGACGACGATCTGCCAAACATCCTCCGGCAGACCGGCTTCCCTCATCAGATCCAACGCCCACAACGCGGTGAACGCGGTCTGGGTGTCCGGTTTCTGGACGACCGCATTGCCTGCCATCAACGCCGGGATGGCGTCACCGGCGGCCATGCTCAGCGGATAGTTCCATGGCGACACGATCGCGACGACACCCTTGGGGTGGCGCAGTTCGCTGGTGCGGGTCAGCAGCGGAACGGCACCTCGGCGCCGTTTCGGCGCCAGCAGCTTGCGCGCCGTTCTCGCGTAGTAGCGCGACGTGGTTGCGATATCGATGACCTCGAAAAATGCGTCCTTGCGGGTCTTTCCGTTCTCGAGCTGTATGAGATCAAGGACCGCCGCCTGGCGGCCGAGCAGCAGATCGTGGAAGCGCAGCAGGATCCGTTCGCGCTGCTCGATCGGCGTCTGGCTCCAGGCAAATTGAGCCTGCCGTGCCCGAATGAACGCGGCGGCGACATCCCCGGTGCTCGACTGCGGCAGCTGGCCGATGGGCTCACCGGTGTAGGGAGCGTAGGTGGTTACGGTGGACGCGTGCGGCGCGGCAGTGACGGTGCCTGCCAGGGCGGCGAGAGTCGCGTGACTCAGGTTGGCCGGCAAGTTCACCGGTGTGGTTGTCGTGGTCATGGGCGCTCCCATCGGCTGACACAGGTACGTCGACCAGATTCGCAGCCCGGATATGCGCGAAACAGATGCCAACGGGCCCGGGAGTTACTAGATTAGGCACCGTGCATTGGGATCAGCCGCGACCACCGGTCAGCCTGCTGCTCATGACACAGATCGCTGCTGACCACGGTGGGACCGCCGAGCAATGTTTGGCCGGGACGGGATTGTCGCCCGAGGAACTGCTCGACCCCACTGTCGAGGTGACCCCGCGCCATGACCTCGCCGTGGCCCGCAATCTGTGCAAGATGGTTCCCGACAGTCAGCCCGGACTAGAGATGGGCAGCCGATTCCAGCTCAGCGAGCAGGGCATCTACGGGTTCGCCCTGCTCAGTAGCCCGACATTGCGGGCGGCGATCGATATCGGGATCCGCTTCCTCGACCTGGCTTTCGCGATGGGCACGGTGCAGGCACGGGTAGGCGCCGACGGTGACCTGGCGCTGGTGCTGGACGCCGAGGACATACCTCCCACGATGCGCCGCTTCTACGTCGAACGTGACGCCGCCTCCATCATGACGATCCAACGCGGACTCTCCCCCGACCTCGACGCGGTCCATCGTGTCGAGTTCGCATTCCCCCCACCGGTCGACGGAGTCGCACACTACGTCGAGATCCTCGGAGTAGAGCCCACATTCGATGCGCCGGAAACCGTGCTCGTCATCGAGGGCGCCCAACTCGACCAGCCGCTGCCCGGGGCCAATCCGCACACCGCCGCACACGCGATCCAGCAGTGCCGGCAGTTGCTCGAATCCCGGCGCGCCCGTACCGGATTCGCCGGCCGGGTGCGCGACGAACTCGTCGCGCGGATCGACGACCCGCCCGCGCTGGACGAGGTCGCAGCAAGACTGCACATGAGTGGCCGGACACTACGGAAATACCTGACGGCCGAAGGCACGTCCTACCGGTTACTCCTCGACGAGGTCCGCGAGCATCTGGCCGAGGAACTGCTCATCACAGCGCGCCTTCCCGTCGAACAAATCGCTCACCGTCTTGGCTACCTCGAAGTCACCAGCTTCTCTCAAGCATTCCGCCGCTGGAAAGGCGTCGGACCCCGCGAGTTCCGGGCGGCCTATCCGGGTCGATGAGAGCAGCCGCGGTCGACCCCTAAAGATCCGCCGACGTAGCCGGTGGCGTCGGCGAAGGGCCCGGGGTGCGGATGGTCTCACTGCCGGTGACATCGACGGTGACGGCGGTGTAGGGAGGGTGTAAGCCACCGGCGCGGACGAACGCGTCGGCGTCGTTCAAGGCGGTGTTGAACCGCTCGACCGCGGCAATCATCGCCTGGAGTTCCCGTGGGGTTCATTTCCTGCATCGATTCCATGGTTGGTTCCTCTGCAGCGTCATGCGGGACAGCTAGGAAGTACTGTGGCATCGCTTGTTCTCCTCATCGGTATCAGGCAGTGATGAAATGCGGTGTAGCGCTTAGGGTGTTGGTAATCGCCGGAGCGGTCCCCGTATCTATGGGTCGGCGTGGCGCGGTGCGGTGTGCTGAGTCCAAGACTTGCCGTCGAAATAGCGGATCAGCTCGGGGTTCTGGTGGTCTGGATACCAGCCGGCCACTATGGTCGATTGATTGTTCACAGAGCCTGTAGAGATGCTGACGAGCAGGCTGATAGAGACGCCTACAGCACCAAGGATGGCGAGTGCCGGTCCGAAGATCACCAAGTCGCGCCCGACATACGAGGCGGGTCCCAGCAGTGGTCCGATGATCCGGGCCACCACGCCGATCACGAACAACAGTCCACAGGCCAGCCCGACTCTGGTCGATGTGCGTTTGAGATCCACGGCCCGAAATCCTCTCGTGTTGGCTGTCATTCGAGGTGCATCGAACTGATCAGTCCGTTCGCCGGAGGTGTTCGAGGACGAGGCTGCGGACGGGTTCGATGTCGGCCAGGAGGCTGTGTCCGGCACCAGGGAGGATCACCGTATCCGCCCCGGCGCGCCGCGCGACATCCGCGGCCACCTCCGAATCGTGAACCTCGCTCGCTCCGGCCAGCGCGACGAGGGTCGGGACGGGCAGCCGCGTCAGCCCATTCGGCAGGTGGGGATAGACCATCGGCGAGGCCGGGAAGTGCGCGGCCCCGTGCGCGAGCAGATCGAAGTAGGCTTCCACGTGCGCCGGCCCGCTGCCGGGACCGTCCGGTGCCAGCATCGCGCGGGCGGCCTCGAATGTGGGGTGCGGGTTACGGTTTCGGCCCAGCTCCTCGAACTCGGTACTGAATTCGGCAAAGACCAACGGCGGGTCGAGCAGGACCAGCCGTCGCACCCGCTCGGGATGAGCGAGCGTAAACTGGAGCGCGAGGTGACCGCCCAGGGACTGGCCGCACAGGTCGGCCGCCTGTAGCCCGAGAAGGTCGAACGTTTCCGCCAGCCAGGCCACGAGATCGTCCATACTGGTCAAGGCCGCGCCGGTGTGTCGACTGCGGCCCGGCTCTCCCATGGTGTCCACCGCCCGAACGCGATGCTCCTCGGCCAGTGAACCGACGACCGGATACCACATCCCGGACGTGCCACCGTATCCGTGCAGCAGAACCAGCGACCGCGCTGCGGTCGGGCCGGCGGAAGTGACCCGCGTCGTTCCGTACCGACCCGCAAGATCTACCGTCTCGAACGGCACCGGCCACTGTGCCAGCACCGCGTCGTAGGCCTCGAAATACGCGGCCTCCAGCTCAGCGGCGGCGAACGCACTCATCGCGCACTCACCAACTCGAATCGGCGGCGCCCATCCAGCAGAGACAGGGCATACAGTCCAGCAAACCGCAGCGCACCGACCGGGCGCTGAGCGTACGAGATGCCGCGGAAGGCGGCGTTGGTCCGCCGTAGGCGACCCTCGACGGTCCCCTGCTCCGTTCGGACTTGCGGATGTCCGTGCATGCTCGCTCCAATCTGTCGGTGCGCCCTGCGGCGAACCATAATCAGCCACCTGTATTATTTCAACTGTATTGGAAAGGTCGAAGGGCTACGGTGCCGAAACAGGTTGATCACCGCGAGCGTCGCGAAACGATCGCTCGCGCTCTGTGGCGTGTGGTGGATCAACGCGGCGTTCTGAGACTGAGCCTGCGCGAGGTGGCGGCGGAGGCCGCGATGTCACACGGTCAGCTCCAGCACTACTTCGCGAGTCGTCAAGAGTTGCTTTCGTTCGCGATGGACTTCGCTGCCGACCAGACCGCTCAGCGAGTGGCAGGTGGTCTGCAAGGGCTCGGCCCGGTGCCACACGCGCGAGATGTCCTGCGGTTGATCCTCATCGAAATGCTGCCGCTGGACGACGATGCTCGGGCGACGAGCCGCATGAATGCTGCCTACGTTCTCGAAGCACTGCACGACAACGCGATTCGCGATCGTGCGCGTGAGGGCTTACGTCAGGGACGAGAACAGGTCAAAGCACTCATCGCGCAGGCGATCACTGATGGGAAGATCGCCCACGATCGCGACGCGAACACCGAGACCGACCGCATCCTTGCCTTGACCGGCCTCACGCCACTTCTCGACCTGGAGGTCATCAATCCCGGCGAGGCCCTCGCCGCAATCGATCAGCATCTCGACGAGCTCTTCACATCGACACCGCAATGAGACCCATCTTCCTCCCGATACCCCATCGGCAGACCCGTCGGAACGAGCGGCCCCGAAGATTCCAGCCGCCTATGTCGTATATGACAGCAGGAAAGGGAACCGGCGTCCCGCACGGCGTCTCTCATGTTCGCTGCATAAGTGCAGCCGAACTTGAGAAAGTGCATTCGAACTTGAGAACCCACAAGGAGCAAGAATGGAGGCGCTGTGGCTTCCCGAGTTTTATGTCCGCCGACGCGCCGCCGACTACCTGCTCACTTTCGAACCGAAGCTGACAGACAGGCAGGGACTGACTGCGCAGCACGGTCAACTGCGGTTCAGTGCGAGCAGGTTGTCGGCACGGGGCGTCGGTCCGCGGGGCTGCTGAAAACAAGATTGGTGGTGACGTGGCCAAAGGTCACGAGGTCTGCCGCCAGAGCTTCCAGATCGCTCATCGACGCGGCGACCACCTTGAGCAAGAAGCAGTCTTCACCGGTGAGATGGTGCGCTTCGAGCACACGCGCCGCACGCTCCAGGTACTCGTAAAAAGGCTGCCCTGTGCCAAATGTGAGCCGCAGGCGAACGAATGCCATCAGCGGATATCCCACCGCCTCGGGCGATACGACAGCACGGTAGCCGACAATGACGCCTTGGTCGGTAAGTCTTCGTACTCGATCCGCTACCGATGACGGTGACATTGATACTGCCCGCGCGAGGTCGGCCATGCTGGTCCGCGCGTCGCGTTGCAGCACCTCCAAGATAGCAACATCGGTCGGATCTAGTGACGGTTGGGGCATCGGGGGCACACCGCAGGATATGCCAACGAATCGACGGCCGTAGATTTCATTCTTCGTGGATCAGCGGTTCTGAAGGCACCTGCTGTCCGCGATGCTTTCGCTCATGACTTCGCAGGACCGCCCAGCCAGACCCGGTATCACGATTGGCGCAAGCTTTGCATCCGCTTTGATGTTCGGGTTGGAGATCTCTAGCGTTCCGGTCTCGCTACCTGCCATCGGCGAGCAATTGAGCGGCGGTTTTGCCGATCTGCAATGGGTAATGAATGCCTACACGATCGCCAGCGTGATGATCCTTGTTGCCGCGGGCGTACTCGCGGACCGCTACGGCCGCCGGCTGGTCTTCTCCACATCGGTGACCGGATTCGGAATCGCCTCCCTGCTGTGCGGATTGGCGCCCGAGATCGAAGTGCTCATCGCCGCCCGCTTCATTCAAGGCATCGCCGGCGGCGCCATGGTGATCTGTGGTCTGGCGATCCTGTCGCATCAGTTTCAAGAGTCGACTCGACGCGCCCAGGCCTTCGGGATCTGGGGTATCGGACTGGGTTCGGGCCTCGGGTTCGGACCGATCATCGGTGGCGCGCTCGTCGCATGGTGGGACTGGCGCTGGGTGTTCCTCATCCACGTCATCATCGCGATGATCGCCCTCGTCCTGATTGTGCGCTGGGTACCCGAATCACGCGACGTACGTCCAGGCCGGCTGGACGTGCTGGGGATAACGACGCTCAGTCTCGCCCTGTTTACGCTCGTATTCTTTATCACCCATGGGCCGACAGCCGGGTTCGCCAGCGCCACGGCGGTCATCAGCCTGGTCATCGCGGTGCTCGGATTCGCCAGCTTCGCTGTGGTCGAACTGCGCGCCGAGTCTCCGATGATGCCGTTGTCGTTGTTCACCCGCCGCCCGTTCACTGGCGCTCTGGTGGGCGCTATCGCGATGAACTTCAGTTTCTGGCCGCTGATTATCTACCTACCCATGTATCTGGAACGTGCACTCCACTATTCCGTTCTCGCAGTGGCCATCATCGTGCTGGGCTACACCCTGCCAACGTTCGTACTGCCCCCGCTGGGAGAGCGCCTGGCACTGCGGTTCGGGGCGGCACGAACCATCCCGGCAGGGATCGCCGTCATAGGGACCGGGATGCTGTTGATCGACCTCGGCGTCGCGATGCCGCAGCCCGGCTGGTGGACCGTGTTACCCGGACTGATCGTTGCCGGTGTCGGCCTCGGACTGACCAACACCCCGGTCACCAACACCACCACGGGCTCTGTGCCGCCGCAACACTCGGGGATGGCCTCCGGTATCGACTTGACCGCACGGCTGAGCTTCCTGGCGATCAACATCGCCGTCATGGGCGCGCTGTTCACCGAGAGCGTGACCGCCACCCTCCGCGACCGGCTCCCATCCGAATCTGTCGAGTTTGTCGATGATCTCGCTCTCCAGATGACCGGAAGTGGACACAACTCCGCGACCGCGGTTGGCACGGGGACCCTTGACGCACTTGCCGCCGACGCCATACGCAACGGCTTCGGCGCAGCGGCCCTGTACGGCGGCACGGCCGCAGTCCTGCTCGCTATCGCCAGCAGGCTCATCTTCGGAAGCTCAGTGCGCCGCAACGCGAATCTCTGATCTCTTGCCCTAAAGCACCGGTCGGTACAACGCAGTCCCGTAGCTCACACGTCGAAAACCAGGGGGGCGGCCCCGACTTCAGTTGACTCGCGGGGTGTGAACTTCAGGCTGCGGTTGTGACCGGTGTGTGGAGCAGTTCGAACTCTATCGGGGTGATTCGGCCGAGGGCACGTTGCCGGCGGCGTCGGTGGTAGGTCCGCTCGATCCACGTGACTATGGCTTGTCGCAGTTAGGCCCGTGTGGACCACCGTTTTCGTCCGAGCACGTTGCGCTGCAGAAGAGCGAAGAACGACTCCATGGCGGCATGATCTCCGCACGCGCCAACTCGACCCATTGATCCGTGTAACCCGTTGTGCAACAGTGCATGGACGAACTTACGTGACCTAAATTGACTGCCCCTGTCAGAGTGGACGATCGTCTCGACAGGCGAGCGCAGCGCCACCGCGTGATCCAGGGCGGCCACCGCCAGCGAGGACTTCATCCGTGAGGGATCGAGTAGCCCACAATCCGGTTGGGGTAGACGTCTTTGACGGCGCCCAGGTAGAGCTTGCCTTCGTCGTTGGGTGCTCGGTGATGTCGGTCAACCAGACCTGATTTGGGCTTGCTGCACTGAAGAGTCGCTCTACGAGGTCGTCGTGAACTGGTGGGCCAGATCGGCGGTTCAATCCACGTTTCTTGGCGAAGATCGACCAGATCCGCTCCTGGGAGCACAACCGGGCGACACGGTTCTCTCCGGCGGTGATTCCGCGACTGGGCGGCTCGTCTGCGATGAACCGGTATCCGAAAGCGGGGTCATCGGCGTGGATGTCACGCCCGGCGTTGATCAGGTCCGGTGATGCGGACTGGCCCGGCCGTCCTCACGGTCGGCGATCTTAAGCCAGCGGGGTTGAGGATGACACGCAGTTGCCAAACAAGTCAAGTATCTATGCGATTCACGTTGATTGTGAATTTTGCGGCAGACCTGAATGCCGCTCGTTCTATTGTTCGCTGTGGTTGTCGGGTTGTCGCCGGTGCACCATTTCCCGACTGCGGCGATCGCCTGTGCGTGTGGGGGCAGCGCGGCGCGACGCACCAGCTACGCGACTCCGCGGCCGCTGAAGTCGTCCGGCCACTCAGCGAGCCCGAGCGCCGACAGGTGCCAGAGTCGACAGCTCCAGTGAAGATTGGCGCGTCAACTACCGGATGGATGTGAATGCTGACCGGTGCATACTTCAACCTGGGCATCGACGCCGAGAAAAGCCAATTCCAGGAGAGCAATTGTTCATCTCACCTGACCAAGATCCTAAGGAACGTGTGGCAACGCTTTGGGAGCGTATCGAAGCGCAGACCGGTGTCGATGAAGCTCTCCAGTCGAGGGCAGCGGTCGAACTCGAATGCCGACTTCAGCACTGGCATGGCGACTATCTCCCCCGGCCGTCGCGGTTCAAGAACAAGCAAGGAATCGACCTCGGTACCCACCTCGTCGTTCCGGTCGATCCGATCGAGTTAGTCATCGTCCGGGCGATCTCTATGACGCGGGGAGCTGCCCAATTCGGCGTCTCACCGAACGGCGCAATCTTCACGGCTGAGGGTGACGGCTGGACCATTCATGGACCCCGGGTGGACATCACACGGGTGTCTTGGCTGCTCGACGAAGCTGCCGATATCCTGCAAACCATCCGCCGGGGCAAGGGCGGTCGGTTCTACGAACGCAATGGTCTGTTCTTCCTGGCAGATCGCAAAACCACAATTTTGGAAGCGGTCGATGAGCCCGACCCTGCCAAAGCTCGCGCGATTCAGTACGATAAGCGGCCTTTGTGGCAAAAGGCGATCAGTACGGTTTTTCGAAAGCACTGGGATCAACCGCCGCAACGATCAAACGGCCCACAGTTGCCTGATGAAATCGGGCAGGCGCGGAGCGCACCGTTGCGACGCCAAATCCGCCCAGTCGAAACCCAGCTCTACCACCGAGCCGACCGAGGTGCCTCACGGCACACCCACGGTAGCGCTCGAAAAGAACAGATCTGCCCAGTGCACTTCGTCATCCTGCCTGACCATGGCGTATGCGACGACTGCCGCACAGATTGAATAGCTGCGTATCCGGCTAGGAAACACCAGAGTCGTTAATGGACAGAGAATCAACGGCGCAAGGAAGTGACCGCGTCGCAGCAAATGACGGGCTTACCGCGCCATATTCGTGAACCGCGACAGGTGAAGTTGATGCGCCACAGTGATATTCGCGGTCGGGCCGTTGCGGTGCTTGCCGAGGATGATGTCGGCCTCGCCGCCGCGCGGGTCCTCACGGTCGAACGCGTCGGGGCGATGCAACAGCATGACCATGTCGGCATCCTGTTCCAGCGAATTATGAACTGAAATCCCCTGCGCCACAAAGTTATGCGTTCCGTCGACAGTCCCGTCGAATACGTCCTGCATGCCGATGCTGGTGATCTCGACGATCTCGTCCCAGAACACGTCGTTGGTCGCCAGGTCGTGCAGCGCTTCGTCCTTGAGCAAGGTGGCTGCGCGGCGCAGTCGGGCGCGGCTCGGCGAGTGCTTCCACATCGTCGAACCGCAGAACTGCGTACCCATCGCCGCAGCGAACTGCCGGTGCGTCATGCCTTCGCGTGTCAATGCCGACTTGACCTGGTGCCAAACCTCTTTCGGCACGGTGTCGAGATTGGTGTTGCAGCTGAGTGCCGTCAGGTGGCTGAGCACATCACGCGCCAGCACGCCGCGCGCACCGTGCACACCGACGTCGGTCAGGAAGCGCTTCTGGTTCTCGCCGCCATAGATCAGCACATGCCAGCAGTCGCGATACCCGGTCTTCTGCGCCCGCTTGATCCGCGCATACACCCCGACCCGGAGCAGCAGTTGCACCACGTCGTCGGCGAGCTGCCGGCTGGTGGTGGCGTAGTAGATCCGGCCCTGCCCGACCTTGGCATCCCAGCGCACCGAGCCATCGGTGGCCCACAGGTGCTTGAGGAACAGCGCCACCTGATCGTTGGGAAGCCCGAAAACCTTTTTAGGTACGAACTTCTCGTAGCTGCGCAGCCCAAACAGGCCCAATCCGTCCAGCCAGGCTGCGATCGGATTCCGCTTGCCGTGGGTCAGCCGGTACGGCGCCGGCATCCGCAGCGTGGTCACCCGGGCCGCCGGGTATTCGTCGCGCACCGCAGTGATTCCGAAATGGGTGGCGGCCCGGGCCACGGCAACGAGGTTTTCCTCGTCGATCGATGCGTACCGGATCGGCTGACGCTTCACGCACGACCCGTCACCGATCATGTGCGCGAGCATCACGATCTCGGATTCGTCCATCCGCTCGGTGTGCACCGGCTCGGGCACCGTCCGCGGTGTCGCCAGTCGGTCACCGACGGCCAAGTCGCCCAACGACACCCAGCCATTCAGTGTCATGAACGGATGGTTCGCGGTCGCCTCCACCTCGCGGCCGGAGGCCAGCCGCAGCTTGAAGACCTCCTTGTGCCCGCTGTAGAACACATTGGTCATCGGCCGGGCGACCATGCGCTTGCGCTCATCCAACGACCACACCAGCGGCCGTTCGCCGATGGCCATCAGTTCACCGAAGGTGACCTCGGCGCCGGTGTCGGCGCGCAGGATGCGTGTGTTGGCCGTCAGGCAGCCCGACTCACGAAGATCGGAGACCTGGGGACGCTTGTCGGTGCGCTGCTCGGGACCACGGTTCAGCTGGCTGATCGCGATCACCGGCACGTGCAGTTCCTTGGCCATCAGCTTGAGGCTTCGGGAAAAGTCCGAGACTTCCTGCTGTCGTGAGTCGTACTTCTTGCCCGAGCTCATCAGCTGCAGGTAGTCCACGACGATGAGCTGAAGGTCGGCCTTCTTCTTCAGCCGCCGTGCCTTGGCCCGGATCTCCATCATGGTGAGGTTCGGCGAATCGTCGATATAGAGCGGCGCCTCGCTGATCTCACTCATGCGCCGCGCCAGCCGCGTCCAGTCGTCGTCGTTCATCCGGCCCGAGCGCATATCGCCCAGCTTGATGTTGGCCTCGGCTGACAGGAGACGCATGACGATCTCGGACTTACTCATTTCCAGCGAGAAGATGACGCTGGCCAGCTGGTGCTTGATGGAGCAGGACCGCATGAAGTCCAGGCCCAGCGTCGAGTTGTGTGTCGGCACCATGCCACGCCCCGCGAGGTAGAGGTGCGCGTGGTTGTCCACCTCGACGCATCGCACGGCAACGCTGTCCACGCGGCGAACCTCGATGATCTGCAGCGGCCGCGCCAGCACCATCGCGGTGCCGTGCACGGACGGCACCGGCGAGCCTGCCGGTGCCACGGTGTCCAGGCCCGAGCGCAGCTGCACGGTGGTGCGCACGCCGAAGCCCGTGGGCCACTGGTGCTGCTCGTCGGCCACGATGACGGTGCCGTCGGAGAACTCGATCTCGTAGCAGGGCCGGCCCAGCAGGATGCCGCTCTCGGCGACCACGCGGGTCGGCTCGCCATCGGCGCCCAGCAGCCGATCCCCCACGGCGACATCGCCCATGGTGGTCCAGCCTGTCGGCGTCGGCAGCGGTGTGTTCAGCGCCAGCGCCTTACCCACACCCGGGCGCGCGGCGATGATGATCATCTGCCCGCCGTGCAAACCATTGGTGATCTCGTCGAGGTCGATGAATCCGGTCGGCACACCGCGCGCCATACCCCCCGAGGACGCGATGGCGTCGATCTCGTCCATCGTGGGCTGCAGCAGGTCTTCCAGCGCCACGAAGTCCTCGGACTGATTCCGACTCTCGGTGACGTCGTAGATCTCGGCCTGAGCACGATCGACCACATCGGCCACGTCGGCGCCGTCGGCCCCGGCATAGCCGTACTGCACCACCCGGGTGCCGGCCTCGACCAGACGACGCAGCAGCGCCTTCTCGGCCACGATTGTGGCGTAGTAGCCGGCGTTGGCAGCGGTCGGCACGGTGGAGATCAGGGTGTGCAGATAGGGCGCTCCACCGATGCGGCGCAACTGACCGCGCCGGTCCAACTCGGCGGCGACAGTGACCGCGTCGGCGGGCTCACCGCGGTCGTAGAGGTCGAGGATGACCTCGGCCACGTCCTGGTGGGCCGGCCGGTAGAAGTCCGGTGGCTTCATCTTCTCCAGGACATCCGCGATGGCGTCCTTGGACAACAGCATGCCGCCCAGCACGGCCTGCTCGGCCGCCATGTCCTGCGGGGGTTGGCGGCCGAAGTCTTCGCGCGGTGGCTCCTCGATATCGGAGTCCCGGCCGGAATGACTGAAGTCGTCTACGACAGCCACGAAGCGCCCCCACCTCCACTATCAGATATATCGCAAATACGTTCGATCGACACGATACAGACGCCCCCCGACAAACCTGTCGATGCGGCTGCGACCGATAACGTAAGGCTTTGCTCAGCACCACGCAATCGGGGCCTGTTGATAGCCCTGTGGATGGCGTGTGGACAGCTCCGGTGAGCCGTGTTGACGGGCTGGGGAGAACCTGTGGACAACCGCGCGCGATACCAGACGGC
Organism: Mycobacterium sp. C31M; assembly: GCF_053345865.1. Taxonomy (NCBI): domain Bacteria; kingdom Bacillati; phylum Actinomycetota; class Actinomycetes; order Mycobacteriales; family Mycobacteriaceae; genus Mycobacterium; species Mycobacterium sp. C31M. Next base: position 151,230 of record NZ_JBKFAX010000016.1, read on the forward strand.
CAGCAGGTCAGGAGTATTTTCGGAGGATATTGCTCTGTGGACACTTATTCGTTCGGCGTGTCTCGGCGGGTTGCCCCTTCGGGCGTGTTGCGTTTCGCCGAAAAGCCAACGAGGTTAACAGTCGGTTTACGTTGCTGTGAGCAGATTACTAGAACTTGTTCGCTGGCCGACACAGCAACGCCTGGGTGGGAGGCAAAGGAGCCTCCCACCCAGGCGTTTGAAAAAGCAACTACTCCGCAGTGACGTTCAGCTGCACGACGGCGGTGACGCCGGGATGCAGCTTCACACCGATCTGGTGCGTACCGGTGGCCTTGATGTGGGCCTTGGGCAGCTCGACGGTGCGCTTGTCCAGGTTCGGGCCGCCGGCCTTCTTGATGGCGGCGACGACCGAAGCCGGGGTGACCGAACCGAACAGCTTGCCGGTGTCGGCGGCGGCCTTCACGGGCAGCGTGACGGCGCCGAGGCCCTCAAGAGCGGTCTTCAGCTCGTTGGCGTGCTCGACGCCGCGAACTTCCTTGATCTCGCGAGCCCGACGGATCTCCTCGGCCTGGCGTGCGGCACCGCGGGTCTCCACGATGGCCAGCCCACGGGGCAGCAGGTAGTTACGGCCGTAGCCGTCCTTGACCTCGACGGCGTCGCCGGCGATACCCAGGTGTTCCACCTCAGCGGTGAGAATCAGCTTCATTGTTTCTCTCCCCTACCGCGTCGACGAACCGAACGGCAGCAGAGCCACCTCGCGGGCGTTCTTGACTGCGACGGCAACGTCGCGCTGGTGCTGGACGCAGTTGCCGGTCACCCGACGGGCACGGATCTTGCCGCGCTCGCTGATGTAGGTGCGCAGCAGCGCGGTGTCCTTGTAATCGATGTTCTGGTTCTTGCCCTTCTTGGAGCAGAACACGCACTTGCGGGTCTTGACCGGCTTCTCGGGTGCCGGCCGCCGCTTGTTGCTGGACTTGGCCATGGATCTATCTCTTTCTCAAATGATGTAAAGCGTTGTCAGAAGGGCGGTTCGTCGTCGGCGCCGCTGTAGGAACCCGCCGCCGGGGCGCTGCCCCACGGGTCGTCCTTGGGCTGATCCGAACCGCCGCCACGTGGGGCGCCACCACCGCTGTTTCCGCCGCCGAACCCACCACCGCCGCCGCCACCGCGGCTGGCCTTGTTGACCTTGGCCGTGGCGTAGCGCAGTGAGGGTCCGATCTCGTCGACCTCAAGCTCGACGACGGTGCGCTTCTCACCCTCACGGGTTTCGAAGGACCGCTGCTTGAGACGACCGGACACGATGACCCGCGAACCGCGGGTGAGGCTCTCGGCCACGTTCTCGGCAGCCTCACGCCAGATGTTGCAGCGGAGGAACAGCGCTTCGCCGTCCTTCCACTCGTTGGTCTGACGGTCGAACGTCCGCGGCGTGGAGGCCACGGTGAAGTTCGCGACAGCCGCGCCGGACGGCGTGAAACGCAGTTCCGGGTCGGCGGTCAGGTTTCCGATAACAGTGATGACGGTGTCACCAGCCACGAGGTCCTCCTGGGCGTCTAGTCAAAGCGGGAGTATGTATACGAAGAGCGGTCGCAGGCGAGCCTACGGAACCGGTCGGACGTACACATGATGTCGCCAGACTCAGTGCTTGTCGGTCCGCATCACCTTGGTGCGCAGCACGGACTCGTTCAGATTGAGCTGGCGATCCAGCTCGGACACGGTCGCGGGCTCGGCCTTCAGATCGACGACCGCGTAGATGCCCTCGGCATGCTTGGCGATCTCGTAGGCGAGCCGGCGGCGTCCCCAGATGTCAACCTTGTCAACGCTGCCACCGTCCTTGCGGATGACGTTCAGGAACGTCTCCAGCGAGGGAGCTACGGTGCGCTCGTCGAGAGTGGGGTCGAGAATGACCATGATTTCGTATGGACGCATGAGAAACCCATCACCTCCTATGGTCGTTGCGGCCACGGCTTGTCCGTGGCAGGAGGGTCGCCTGCGTCGGCAACCGCTCCAAGGTACAGGAACGGGCCGTGATCTGCGAAATCGCTGCGTTGACGCTGCGCTCAGGGTGCAAAAGTGCGAGTAGGCGTCGCCGTCACCGCAGAGTCAACGGCAGCCGCCGGCCGCAGCCACGAAGGCAACCAGCGCGGCGGGTCATCGCGCGCCCGGTCGAACACGCCCCCGGACGGATCATCGATGCCACCGCGGCGGACCAGGTCCAGCTCGGGACGCCGGATCTGTCGGATGACCAGCACCACCAGCGCCACCACGGCGATGTCACGCAGCAGCACCGTCAGCGTGAACCACTGCTCGGGCAGCCCGCGGTTCTGCTCTCCGTACAGATAGAGCATCCGCGGCACCCAGACCAGCGCGTCGATCGTCATCCACGCCAACAGAATTCGGCGATGCGGTAGCGCCAGCACCGCCAGCGGCACCAGCCACAGCGAGAACTGCGGGCTCCACACCTTGTTGGTCAGCAGGAACGCCGCGACCACCAGGAACGCCAGCTGGGCCAGCCGCGGCCGCCGCGCCGCGGTCAGCGCCAGCCAGGCGATGCCCACACAGCACAACAGGAACAACGCCGCCGTCACCGCGTTGGTGACCGTCGGCGGCTCCCAGAAGCCGAGCCCCGGATCGAATCCGGGCCAGCCGGTGAAGGACTTCACCACGTTGTAGATGGAGTCCATATCGTCACCGCGACGCGAGTTGAGCCGGAAGAACTCCGACCAGCCACGCGGGAACAGCACCAGCACAGGCAGATTCACCAGCACCCAGGCCACCAGCGCGGTCAGCGCAGTCCTGCCGAACTCGCGCATCCGGCCCGACCGCAGACACAGCACCAGCAGCGGGCCGAGCAGCAGCGCCGGGTACAGCTTCAATGCCACCCCGATACCGATCAGCGCCCCGGCCAGCACCGGCTTACGTCGTGACCAGGCCAGCAGCGCTCCGGTCGCGCAGGCCACCGCCAGCGCATCGAAGTTGGTGAAGATCTGGAAGATCAGCAGCGGGGAGGCCGCCACCAACGCGGCGTCCCAGATGCGTCGACCGGACAGCAGCGCGGTCGCCCAGACCGTCACCAGCCAGGCCAACGCCAATCCGAACGCGGAGATGTTGAAGAACATCACCACCTCGGCCACCACCGGCACCGCGGCGACCGTCGTCAACGCCGAATACGTCTTGGCCAGCGTCATCGACAGGTACTGGTAGATGCCGGTCAGCACCGGATACTCCATGTACCGCACCGGTTCGCTGCCGTCGTAGACGACGTGCGGTTTACCGTCGCCGTCCTTTTCTATCCAGCTGGACTTGTACGGAAACTTGCCCTGGTTCAACAACTCTGCGGTGTAGAGCGGGACGGTGTCCGAGTAACACAGCGAGTAGTAGGCGCGTTGGTTCTCCCAGTTCGCGACGCGTTGCGCGGCGGTACCGGTATCGGTGGAGACCAGGCAGGCCGCCTTGGTCGAGTAGCCCAGCGCCAGGAAGACGACGGCGATCAGGAACATCACTCGCAGCGGGGTCAGGAACCGGGTCCGGCCGATCAGTGCGTGCCGGCCGACCGGGCCGCCGATCGTCTGCGACAGCGCCGCACCGATGGTGTCGGTGCGGCTCGGCATGTCCCGGTCGTCGAGCGACCGCCGGTCTTCTGCCAGCGGAGCTGGCGAGACGGTCCCCGCCAGCGGATCCGGTGACACCGAGCCGTCGGATGCCGTCACGGCGGAGGCGGACCCGGCGGCACCGGCTGACCCGGCGGCACAGCGTTCGGATCACCGGGCACCGGCGGCACCGGCGGCGGCCCGATCGGCACCGTGGTCGGCGGGCCCCACGGGATGGTGAGCCCGGGCGCGATCTCCAGCGTCGGCTGGATGACCGTCTCCGACGGCGGTGGCGGAATCGGGGTGTCCGGCGGCGGGGGCGGCGCAGGCGCGGCGGCCGGCGGTCCGGCATACCCACCGATCTCCGACGGCTTCGGGAAGGTCTCGTTGTCGGTGCCGTCCAGCGCACCGTCCATGGTCTCTTTCCAGATATCGGACGGCAGTCCCGAGCCGTAGACCGGGCCGCCCCACTGGTTCACCAACGGTTTGTCGCCGCCGGTGGTGCCGACCCAGACCGCGGTGGACAGCGACGGGGTGTAGCCGACCATCCAGGCGTCCCGGTTGGCCCCGGTGTCGCCCAGCTGATTGGTACCGGTCTTGGCAGCCGACGCCCGACCGCCGGACAGGTTGTGGCCGTTGGAGTAGCCGGCGATCGGCTGCATCGCGGCGGTCACGTTGTCGGCGACCTTGGACTCGATGCGCTGTTCGCCCTCGTCACCCTGCTCGCCGGCGTCGAACAACACGTTGCCCGAGGCGTCCTCGACCCGCTGCACGAAATGCGGCCGGTGATAGACACCCGACGCGGCGAGCGTGGCGTACGCCGAGGCCATGTCGATGACGCGGCTCTGGTACTGGCCGAGCACGACACCGTTGTTGGGCGGGCCGCCCTCGCCGTCCTCGCTGAGGGTGTGGTCGACGCCGGGGAAACTCTCGGCGATACCGGCCTGATGCGCCGCGTCTGCCACATCCTGCGGACCGTTCTGCAGCTTCAGCATCAGCCGGTAGTAGCTGGTGTTCAGCGACCGCTTGAGCGCCTCGGCGATGTTGCAGCTGCCACAGCTGCCGCCCTCGACGTTACCGATCTTGATGCCGTTGAGTTCCAGTGGCGAGCTGTCGATGTTGTAGCCCAGCCCGATGCCCTGCTGCAGGGCGGCCACCAACGCGAACACCTTGAACGACGATCCGGTCGGCAGGCCGGCCTGGGCGAAGTCGAACCCGTTGGCATCCGAACCGCCGTAGTACGCCTTGACCCCGCCGGTGCGCGGGTCGACGGACACCACCGCCGACCGCATATCGGGGTCCTGCCCGTCGAGGGTTTCGGTGACCGCCTCCTCGGCGGCCTTCTGCGCCTGCGGGTCGATGGTGGTGGTGATCTTCAGACCCTCGGTGTTCAGCGTCTGCTCGTTGATGTCGAAGAGCTCGAGCAGCTCGCGGGTCACCTGACGCTCGATGAGGCCGTTGGGACCGGTGGTCTGATTGGCCTGGCTGGCGAAATCGGGCGGCACCGTCGGCGGGAACACCTGCGCGGCGCGGTCGGCCGGTGACAGTGCGCCGATCTCGACCATGCCGTCGAGCACCCAGTTCCACCGGTCGGCCGCACCCTCGGGATCGACCGCGGGATCCAGCGTGGACGGCCGCTGGATCAGTGCTGCCAGCAGGGCGCCCTCGGCGACGTTCAGTTGCTCGACGGGCTTGCCGAAATAGGCCTGGGCGGCGGCCGAGACCCCGTAGGCGCCGCGGCCGAAATAGATGATGTTCAGGTAGGACTCGAGCACGGCGTCCTTGGACCATTCGCCGGCCATCTTCGTGGAGATGACGAGTTCCTTGGCCTTGCGCACGATGCCGCCGACCCCGGAACGCTCGTCGCCGACGAGCGCGTTCTTCACGTACTGCTGGGTGATCGTCGAACCACCCTGCAGACCGCCGCTACTGCCGAACAGGTTGTTCAGGAAGGCACGTGCGAATCCGGTGAACGAGAAGCCGGGATTGGAGTAGAAGTCGCGATCCTCGGCCGCCATCACCGCATCGCGGACGTGCACCGGGATCTGGTCGATCTTCACGTCGACCCGGTTACCTTCGGGCGGAACGATCTTCGCCATCTCACTGCCGTCGCTGGCCAGGATGGTCGACACCTGTGCGGTGCGGATATCGCCGGGCTTGGGGACCTCGACGATCATGTAGGCCATGCCGAAGGTGATCGCCGGCAGCACCAGGAAGACCACCAGCGCGGCATAAACCGCCCGCCGCACCCACTTCCACTGGAACCTGCGGGCCGGCTTCGGTCCGGGCGGCGGGCCACCGGGTCCACCGGTGCCGCCGGGTCCGCCCGGGCCGAGTGGGGGTGGCGGGGGCTTACGCGGCGGGCCGCCGTCGAGCGCAGCCTTGACGACGTCGATCTGGTCGCGCATATGCGGTGCGATATCACTGCGCACCGGCGGGATCAGCGCCGTCTTGCGGTCGTCGGGGATGCCGCCGGCGGGCCTGCCGGGGCGCGGTGGCTCGGGCGGGTTCTGCCGGGATCGGTCGGGCGGGGTGGGCTGAGATCCAACCGGTGGATTCGGACGAGGATGCGCCCCTGCCGGGTTCGGGTTCTGACGCGCACGCTCGCCGACGGACCGCTCGAATTCGGCATCGCCCGTCGGACCGCTGTGGCGCCCTTCGCTATTCACTGGCCGTACGCGCGCCGGAGCGCGCCGTCCGAGTGCCCTTCGGCCGTTGCGTCCCGTCCTTGGGGCGCGGCGTTCCGAGCACGTATGACTTCACCAGGTGGTTCCAACTGCAAGTGCGGCATACCTCCACCACATGGACCGCGAATTCGTCGTAGCGCGTCGCGAGCAACACCAGCTCCTCGGCGGTGCGGGCCGAACCCGACACCGCGCCGAGATGCTCCCCGAACACCCAGGACACCAGCGTGAGCTGCTCCTTGCGGCAGATCGGGCACATCACCGAGCTGGGCTTGCCGTGATATTTGGCCGCGCGCAGTAGATACGGATTGGCATCGCACACCTCGGTGACACCGGTACGCCCGGAGTACACCTCGGCCAGCAGGGATCGACGCCGAAGGGCGTAATCCACCACCTGTCGCTGCAATCGCACGATCACCAGAGTACGTCGGCCCCGCAGCTACCGAGGCGCGACGGCAGCGCGGCCGGCACCGAACTTCTACCATCTGTATCCGTGGCGGCACGGCTGACAGGGCGAACACGCGCGAAGGACAGCGATCGCGATGCGACCTGTAGGCAACTCGACGAGGCGCACAGCGAAGGTCAGCTGTCGATGGCCGAACATCAGCAGCGGATCGCCCGCGCACTGCAGGCGAGCACGCTGGGAGAACTGGCCGATCTGGTCGCCGACCTGCAACGCAACGCATCGTCCTGGCCCCGACCGGCCAAGAAGTCGGTGCCCCGCGCCCAGATTCTGACCGCCGCGGGTGCCGCGGTCGTCGGCTTCGGCATCATCGGCGCGATCGTGTTCTCCGGCGGCGACGACGTCACCCCGGCCACGCCATCGGCCAACCCGACCCCGGAGGTACTGGTCCCACCCGCCGTCACAGCGGGGCCGGCGCCGGTCGATGAACCGCCGCCCCTGGTGTTGAACGTGCCGCGGTACCTGAACACCGTCGAGGGCATGTCGGGTGTGCTCGAAGAGATGCGCAAGCGGTTCGGCAGCACCATGGGATTCGAGCTGACCTTCACCCCGGATCGGGCCGATCTGTCGGTTCCGGATCCGGCCGACGACGGGCGAGAGCTCAGCTACACCTTCCGCGGTGGCTGGGATGCGCCGAGACCCTGGCCTCGCTCGGATTCAAACCAGGTGACCGATCTCGCGGCCTTTGACGTCCCGGCCGCGGCCGCCGCCTGGCAGGCCGCCCCCGAGACTCTGGGCATCACACTCGACAGTGTCGAGTACACCTACCTGGACATCGCGGGGAGCGACAGCGGTCCGGGCCCGCTGGAGCTGTTGATCCGAGTGTCCACCTACGCAAACACCTACGGCTATATCTATCTGGACCCCGCCGGCAATGTCCTGCGTGTCGAAAAGCCGAGCTGAGCCCTACCATCAACTTCCGTGGCGACACGGCAGACAGCGGGGACGCGGGCGCGCGACGCCGACCGCGATGACACCTGCAAGGTCCTCGACAGCGCACTGAGCGACGGGCAGCTGTCCGCGGAAGAACACCGGCAGCGGGTGGCGTCGGCGACCAGCGCAGCGACCCTCGGCGACCTGCAGGGGTTGGTCAGCGATCTACAGACCGACAGCGCCCCGGTGAAACTGCCCGACCTCAAACCCGAGCGCAAGGGGCCCGCGATCAGCCCGGGCGCCGGCTGGGGTATCCGGATCGCCACGGCCGCGGTGCTGGTGGTGCTCGGTGTCGCGATCGGTTGGGGGCTGTACGGAAACACGTCCTCACCGTTCAGTTTCGAGACCGATCCGGGTGCCAAGGCCGACGGCATCCCGGCCACGGTGTTGACCGCGCCCCGGCAGCTGCAGTCACTCGGTGGGCTGACCGGGCTGTTCGAGCAGATGCGCCAGAAGTTCGGCGACACCAACGGTTACGACCTGACCATCTTCGACGACTACGCCTCGCTGGAGCGGGCCGACCCGAACGAGCCGCGCCGGGTGCTGCGCTACAGCTACCGCGGCGGCTGGGACGACCCGTCCGAGACCAGCGTCAGCAGCGACGCCCGGGTCGTCGACCTGGCCGCGTTCGACGTCGCCACGTTCGTCGGCCTGATCCGGGGTGCCCCGGAGACCCTGGGCATCGACCCGGCCGAGGTCAAGCAGATTCATGTCAGCATCGGCCCGAACAGCGACACCACGGCCCCGCCGGAGAGTATCGAGATCAGCATTTACGTCTCCCCCGAGTTCGGGAACAGCGGCTACATCGAGTTCAACGGCGATGCGACCGTCAAGCGGATCAACTACCCGAGCCCGTAACCCCCCCCCCCCCCCCCGTCGCATCGCTCGCCCCGTTCACCCGACAGACACCCCGGCGATCCCCGCAGATCGCCGTACCGTCATGTGCGAGTAGCGCCGATTATATCGGGGCGATACACTTCGCCGAGGTGTCGATCCGTCGTAGCGGTCGACTGTACGAGGAGGTGATTCGATGCTGGAGCTCGCAGTTCTGGGCCTGCTCTTGGAGTCACCGATGCACGGGTACGAACTTCGCAAGCGCCTGACGGGGCTGCTGGGCGCCTTCCGCGCCTTCTCGTACGGGTCTCTCTACCCCGCGCTTCGGCGCATGCAGGCCGATGGACTCATCGTCGAGGACGCCGCGCCGGACGGGACCCCGAAGATGCGGCGCGCGCGCCGCGTCTACCAACTCAGCGATGCGGGCAAGAAGCGTTTCGCCGAGCTGGTCGCCGACACCGGACCGCAGAACTACACCGACGACGGTTTCGGTGTACATCTGGCGTTCTTCAACCGGACCCCGGCCGAAGCACGCATGCGCATCCTGGAAGGCCGCCGGCGGCAGGTGGAGGAACGCCGCGAAGGCCTACGGGAGGCGATTGCCCGCGCCAGCACCTCGCTGGACCGCTACACCAAGCAGCTTCACCAGCTGGGCCTGGAGTCCAGCGAACGCGAAGTGAAGTGGCTCAACGAACTGATCGCGGCCGAACGCGTCGCACAGAGCCACCCCGATAACCAGCCGTGAGCAGCACCTGAAATTTCAGCAGGAGAAGGAGAACGTCATGTCTGAGACCACCGCGCCCAACGAGGTCAGGGTCGCGATTGTCGGAGTCGGCAACTGCGCATCCTCCCTGGTTCAGGGTGTGCAGTACTACCGCGACGCCGACGAGAATGCCAGCGTCCCCGGCCTGATGCACGTCAAGTTCGGCCCGTACCACGTGCGCGACGTGAAGTTCGTCGCCGCGTTCGACGTGGACGCCAAGAAGGTCGGCTTCGACCTGTCCGAGGCGATCGGCGCCTCCGAGAACAACACCATCAAGATCGCCGATGTACCGCCGACGGACATCATCGTGCAGCGCGGCCCGACCCTCGATGGCATCGGCAAGTACTACTCCGAGACCATCGAGGTCTCCGATGCCGAACCGGTCGACGTCGTCAAGGTCCTCAAGGACAACAAGGTCGACGTGCTGGTCTCGTACCTCCCGGTCGGTTCCGAAGAGGCCGACAAGTTCTACGCGCAGTGCGCCATCGATGCCAAGGTCGCGTTCGTCAACGCGCTGCCGGTCTTCATCGCCTCGGATCCGCTGTGGGCCAAGAAGTTCGAGGACGCCGGTGTGCCGATCGTCGGCGACGACATCAAGAGCCAGGTCGGCGCCACCATCACCCACCGCGTGATGGCCAAGCTGTTCGAGGACCGCGGCGTGACGCTGGACCGCACCTACCAGCTCAACGTCGGCGGCAACATGGACTTCAAGAACATGCTGGAGCGTGATCGCCTGGAGTCCAAGAAGGTCTCCAAGACCCAGGCCGTGACCTCGAACCTGAGCGGTTCGCTGGCCGACAAGGTCTACGACAAGAACGTGCACATCGGCCCGTCGGACTATGTCGCCTGGCTTGATGACCGTAAGTGGGCCTACGTGCGCCTGGAAGGCCGCGCCTTCGGTGACGTGCCGCTGAACCTGGAGTACAAGCTCGAGGTGTGGGACTCGCCGAACTCGGCCGGCATCATCATCGACGCCGTGCGGGCGGCCAAGATCGCCAAGGACCGTGGTCTGGGCGGCCCGATCCTGCCGGCATCGGCCTACCTGATGAAGAGCCCGCCCAAGCAGATCGCCGACGATGTCGCCCGCGTCGAGTTGGAGAAGTTCATCGAAGGCTAGACCTCCGTTGTGATTTGGGGAGTTTCCGTCGGAACCATTCCGACGGGGACTCCCCAAATCTGTTATGCGGGGTCATAGACGAACAGGTGCCGCCCGGCGAAGGTGAGCAGCCAACTCAGCACCGGGTCCAGCAGCGGCCCCAACGGTGAGGGGCCCGCGGGCCCCAGCGGCAGGACGACGGCGGTGGCCGCTCCGGTCCTGGTGTCGATCGTGATCCGATCCCCCGGTTCGCCGTAACTGCCACCTGTCGAAGTGCCGGCGAACAGGTCGTCGACCCAACCCGCTGTGATGAGGCCTGCCGCATCGATGTTCACCCGATGCGAGAATCCGCTGACGACGTACTCGGCGAACTGCAGCAGTGAGTTTCCGCCCTCCATGTAGTCGATGTGCATACCATCGGTCAGCGCCACCCCGTTGAATCGGCCCGGCCGCGCGGCCATCAGCTTGTCGGCCATATCGCCGTGCCTGCTCCACATGTACCGCTGCGACGAGATCAGATAGATCGGGATATCCTGCGCGCCGGTGAGTTTGGCCAGCGCGTCGCCGATGGCGCGGGACCCGGCGGGCTCGACACCATCGAGCATCACCACACCGGCCAGATTGCCGAAGGCCGGCGTTCCGGCCAGGTATCCCGCCACCGCGGTCACCACGGTGCCGCCCGCGGAATGCCCCACCAGCGCAAAGCGCTCCGGCAGTGTGAACGCGTGACCCGCTGCCGCGCTTGCACTTTCGGTGAGCGCGTGCCGATCACCGGCGAACAGGTCGGCCATCGCACGTTGCATGGTCGATCCGCCCACCCATTCGGCGTTCACGCTGAAGAAGTTCGACGACAGCGACGGTGCCACCACGATGCTGTTGGTCCGCTCCGCCAGGTTGGCTGCGGTGTAGCTGTACATGGGCGCGCTGGCCAGGAATCCGTGCTGCAGATAGATCAGCCGTGTCGACTCGTCGGCATCCTTCGGGAAGTACCAGTTCGCCTCCACGGAACGGCCCGCTCCGATGGGCACGGTCAACGATGAGGTGCGGACCGTGACGGTGCTACCCGCGGGCAGCATCGGCGGTCCGTCGATCAGATGGATCAATCCCATCAGCGCATCGAGCACCATCGAGCCGACCGTGTTGAGTAATGACGGTGCACGCGTGACGGTTTCGGCCGGTTTCTCGACAGCGGCCACCGTGGCCGGCACCGACACCTCCGCGGACGCGGCACGTTGCACGGTCGCGGACAGCGCCACGGCGGGTGCGGCGGGTGCCGGCTCGGGCGGAGTCTCGATCGCAGCATCGGCTGGTTCAGCGGGTTCTGTGGGCTCGGCGGCCGCCTCCGCCGGCGCGGCGATCGATCGGGCCGGTCGGTCACCGACGCCAAGGGTGCGCTTGCGGGATTCGATGATGGTCCGCGGACCGGTCACCGCACGCGGACGGGTACGGGGTTGCCGGGCCTCGGTCGGCTCACCGTCCGGTCGCCCGGCAGTCGCGTCACCCGCCCCGGCGTCGGCCGGCGCAGCACTTGGCGGTGCCGACGACTGGCTTGGGCCATCCGAACCGCCGGCGTCCTCCGGTGCCGCCCATCCCACCGGCGCTCCGGCCGACAAACAGACCGCGATCAGCCCCGCGCCGACGATGCCCAGCAGCCCAGCCCTCATTATCCGCCCCCCAGCATAATAGACATATTTAGAAAGTGTCTATTTTTATAACTCAGTCGCCTAGAGAGCGGAGGCGTTTCGGCATACTGACCGCGTGTCCACCATGCCGCCGCCGCGCCGTGGACGCGGCCGTCCGGCCGGCGGGGGGAACACCGCCGAACAGGCCCGCCTGGTGTTGATGGACGCCGCTGAACAGTCCATCCTCTCGCGCGGCTTCGTGGCGTCGACCATGGCGGTGATCGCCCGCGACGCCGGGTACTCGCGCCCAGCCATGTATCAGCACTTTCCGACCCGCCGACATCTGTTGGAAGCCTTGGTGCACCGGACCACGGCGCGCTACCAGTCCTCGATCGGCGAGCGGTTGCCCGACGGCGCGGGATTCGCCGAGATCGCCGTCGAGAGCCTCGTCATCGTCGCCACCGAACTGATCCACGACCCACTGCTCAAGACGATGTCCGAGCAGGCCGACGAGGGCCTGGTCGGCCGACTTGTGGCCGAGAACCCCAGCCTGCCTGCCTTGGTGGCGACCATGATCGAGATCGCCGAGGAGGATCAGCTCCGGCCGGGACTGCGCGCCGGCGATATCGCCCAGTACTTCATCTCGACGGCGGTCGCCCTGCTACTCGGTGTCGTTCCCGGCACCGATGACCCCGATACCGCGCGCCGGTACATCGAGACGTTCTTCCTGCCGGCCATCCTGGCTGCCCCGCCGGGTCCCCGTCCGGTCTTCGACCACCGGGACGCTAGTCGGTGATCGAGTCGACCACCGTGGCGTTACGGTCCTTCTTTGCCTGGTACAGCGCCGCATCGGCGATGTCGAGCAGTTGCTCCAGATCCGTATCGGCGGCGTTGGCGTAGCCCACGCCGATGCTGATCGTGGGTCCGTGCACTCCGAACGACGCTGCGGCACCGTCCTGTTGCGCCACCCGCAACCGCTCGGCGATCGTCCGGGCCACCTCCAGTTCGATATCCGGGATCAACACTGCGAACTCCTCACCGCCGAGGCGGCCGAAGTGATCGCCGGGACGCAGCACATCACGCACCCGGTCGGCGAAATCGCGCAGCACACCATCTCCGGCGCGATGCCCGAGCGCATCGTTGACGTTCTTGAAGTGATCCAGATCGATCAGCAGCACCGCCACAGGTCGGCCCGACCGAGTCGACGCCGCCAGGCTGTTTTCCGCCAGCCGGTAGAACTCGTCGCGGCGCAACGCCGCGGTCAGATCGTCGACGGTGCCGGCCCGCCGCACCTCGTCCAGCAGACGGTGCCGTTCGGCCATGACGCAGGCCACCGCGATAGGTCCGACCGCCAGCAGCGCCAGGCCGATCTGCACGGACACACTCACCGGCGTGGCCACATCGGTCGGCAGGCCGACCAGCCCGTGCGCATTGAGCAACATCAGCGCGGCCGCGGCCAGTGCGGTGCACAGCGCGGTGATGAACACCGTGGTCAACAAGGCGGTCACCACCAGGACTGGCACCGGGAAGGCCAGCGCGCCGGTCCCGCCGATGACCACCGCCATGACAAGGCACACCACCAGCGTCGTGATCGCGCCGGCGACCTGAACCAGCTCGCGACCCGTCGGCAGTGCAGTACGCCGCCAGAACGGCGGGCAGGTCATCGCCAACGGCGTGATGGTCAGGTAGTGCACCAACTCCGTCGTCGTCCAGAACACCACCGTGTCGCCCCAGGACTGCCCGAGAATCCACACGTGTGCGAGGCCGCCCGCCACACCGGCGGCGAGCGCGGCTGTCGCCGCCATCGCTACCAGGAACACCACCGACCGGACACGGCCCAGCGTGCGGTCCGGTAGCGGAAAGCGTCGGAACAGGTAGTACCCGGCCGCGACGCCGACCAGATTGACGGTGTTCAGCGCAAGACTGCGGACCAGCGATCCGCCGGTCACCAGATCGGCCGCCAGGTAGGCGGCCAGCCACACCGGCCACGCCGCGAGCGGTGCGCACTTCGGAAAACGGATGATGACACCGAGCAGCAAGGCATTCGCCGGCCAGAACGCCGCCAATGTCCCGGGTAATCGCGTCAGAATTCCCAGCAAGCACGCAGCAAACACCAGTAACGCAATCAGCGCGACCCGGTACGCAACTGCTCGACCGGTCTGAACTGTACTGATGGTCCCACCCCTTGCCGTCTGCCACCTCCCAAGCGCCAGTAACGCGTTTGCCAGCATACGCGCTCGCAAACTCATCGACGGTTTGTCGCCCCATCGGGGGACATCAACTATGTAATGTCCCCCACGTGGCCAACCCGGATATCTCCGATGACGATTTGCTCGAACTGGATGAGTTCGCGCTGCTCGGCGAGAACGCCGAGCAGGCCGGGCTCGACGGCCCGCTGCCCGCCGTGCAGCGGATCGAGGCGGGCGATATCAGCCTCATCAAGTGGGGTGCCGAGTCCCCCGAGGTGGTGTTCCTGCACGGTGGCGGGCAGAACGCACACACCTGGGACACGGTGATCCTGGGCCTCGGACTGCCGGCCCTGGCCATCGATCTGCCCGGGCACGGTCGATCGGGCTGGCGCGAGGACGGCGACTACGGTCCGAAGCTCAACGCCGAGACGGTGAAGCCCGTGCTGCGCGAGTACGCCGCCGATGCCCGACTGGTGGTGGGGATGTCGCTCGGCGGACTGACCGCGCTGCGGGTGGCGGCGACCGAACCCGCGCTGGTGCCCGAGCTGGTGCTCGTCGACGTGACGCCGTCGGCACCGGAACGGCATGAGCAGATGTCCAAGGCCCAGCTGGGTGCGGTGGCGCTGGTCCAGGGTGAGCGCAGTTTCCCGAGCTTTCAGGCCATGCTCGACGTCACCATCGAGGCCGCACCGCACCGCGATCGGAAATCATTGCGGCGCGGGGTCTTCCACAATGCCAAACGACTCGATGACAGCACCTGGACCTGGCGGTACGACTCGATCCGCCGAGGCGCCACGGGCACCGGGATGCCCGAGTCGTTCCTGGGGCTCTGGGATGACGTGCCGTCCATCACGATGCCGACCGCACTGGTACGCGGCGCCAACTCGTTCTTCGTCAACGACGAGGACGCGGCGGCCTTCGCCGAGAACGCCCCCGGCTTCCGGCAGACCTACATCGTCGAGGGTGCCGGTCATTCCGTGCAGGGCGATCAGCCGGGCAAGCTGATCGAGATCCTGCGCGGGATCGTCAGCGGCTGATGTCGACGACCCGGTACCCCAGGTCGCGCAGGACGCCGATCTCCATCGCGCTGAGCACCCGTACCCCCAACCCGCTGTCGGTCCTCGCGTTCATCAGCAACTGCTGATCCCCGGCGAAGGTCACATCATCGGTGTGACTTCCGGAGCTTCCGTCGGACCAGGGATCCGGGGTGAACAGCGGCACCGGACCGCCATAGGCCGCGACGGCATTCTTACCGCCGAAGTAGAGACCTCCGTCCTGCCCGACGAGGTGACCGTCGAAATCGTCGTCCCACCGGTAATCCCGCCCGATCGGCCGTTTTCCGTTGGCGGTCACCAGGAATCGGTCCGTCGTCAGCCAGTGCCGATCCTCGTTGTCACCGGGTCCGCCGATCATCGACATGAACCCGAACGAATGCAGCAGCTCGTGCATGGCTGTGGACTGGAAGTCGTACGCCCCGGCGGCCACGTCATCCCCGAGCCCCCACGGGGCGCCGAAGTTCCAGTTGATCTCGCCATCGACCCCGGCTCCGTTGGCGTCTCTCCCGGTCAGGAGTTTGTGCTGCACCACGGTGTTCCAGTAGCCGGGGTTCTCGCTGAGCAGACTGCTGCCCGCCGACGCCAGTGTGCGCGAGTCCGGGTTGTTGTCACCCTTGACCGAGTAGGTCAGCAGGACCGGATTGAAGACCCGGAAGTAGAGGATCAACGCGTCGGCCGACCGCTGCAGCTCGGCCCGTCGCTCCGCGGTCCAGTGCTCGGCACCCTCGACGTAGTCGAAGTCGAACTTGACCGCACCCTGATTGATCAGCGACCGCGTGGGATTGCTGCCGATCGGTCGCAGCGGTTCCAGCAAGTTGGTGTGGAACCCGATATCGATGGCGGTGACGCGGAAGGTGTCCACGCCGTCGAACCCAGTTCCGGGTGTATAGGTGAAGGTGCCGTCGCCGCTGATGTGCACGCTGCCCGATTTCGGACCCCGGGTCAGCACGTAGATCATCCGGTCACCGTCGGGGTCATAGGCCCCCAATGTTCCGGTCACCGGGCCGTCGAGAACGCCGGTGATCTGCACCGGGTCGATGGTCGGCGCCTGGTTGAAGAAGGTGCGACGGATGGTGAAGAACGCCGCCTCCAGCTGAGCCTTGGTCCGCTCGTCGGTCTGTAGTGACTCGATCCAGCCGAGGCTGTCGTTGCTCCACGCGTCCAGTGAGCGGGCCACCCAGCGCGAGTACGCACTCTGCCAGGACGCGGTCAGCGATGGTGTCGGCGGCGGAGTCGAGACTGGTTGTACCGCAGTAGAATTTGCACTCTGCGTCGGTACTGCCGGGCCAGGGGTGCTCGACAGGTTCGCATCGGGCGTCGGGCTTGCAGTGCTGGACTGCTCGACGGAATCCGACGCGGCGGTGTCCGGCTCGGCGGGGTCCCGCTTGTCCTGGTCGGCCTCTTCGGCCTCTTCGGTCTCTTCGACGTCCTCGGCGTCCTCGGCGTCCTCGGCATGGCGTGCCGAGTTGCGCGGCGCCGTCGCGGTGCGGGCCGTGCGGGCGGTCCGCACCGAACGCACCGACTTCGCGCCGTCGGATCGCGATGCGCTCGCCGACGCCGACGATGCGCCGCCTGTGTCGGCCGTGGCGGTGCCGACCTGAGGTCCGGCCAGCGACAGGCCCCAAAGCGCGGCGCCCATACCCGCCGAGGCGACACCGAGCTGCAGCCACCGGCGGACAGCGAAGGACTCGGAGCGACGGGCGCGCGCGGCAGCCGACATATTTGACCCTTTCGTCAATAGATTCGGATCAATGTACCGCCACTCGTCAGCAAATTCCGTGATCTGTCAAACATTGCGCCGAGCGGACCGTTAGGTCCGTCAACTTCCGTTCACCTTCTGATTGCCTGCTGCTAGCCCGGCTCCCGTAACTTTCTCGCCCGAACCGGTCGTCCAGCCCACGACCGGTATTCGGATTGGAAGGAACTCTCCCAGCCATGGCGCTCATACCGTTGAATCTCTTTGTCGCGCACCAGGGTCGGTCGTCGCGCCAGCACATCACCTGCCGCTACCGGTGTGGTGACGCCTGCTCCAAGCCCGTGCCCAACACCAGCGACAACGAGTACTTCGGCGATATCGTCGCCGCGGTGTCCCGCCGCTCGGCGCTCAAGACCGCCGGCGTCGCGGTCCTCGCCGTCGGCGCAGGATCGGCGCTGGCGGCCTGCTCACCCAATGGATCCGACACCGCCGCAACGACTTCGGCGACCACCTCGGTGCCGGCCGAGCCGGCCACGCCGGCCGGTATGAACTTCACCGCCGTCGCACCCAACAGCGAGGACGCCGTGGTGATCCCCGAGGGATACCGGCAAGCGGTCGTCATCAGCTGGGGCGACCCGGTCCTGCCGGGCGCACCGGTGTTCGACGTCAACCGGCAGACCGCGGCAGCCCAGCGTCAACAGTTCGGCTTCAACAACGACTTCGCGGGCCTGCTGCCCATCGCGGGTAGTTCCAACCGCTTCTTACTGGTGACCAACCACGAGTACACCACCGAGCAGTTCATGCACCCCGGGTATGACGCCGACAATCCGACCCGCGAACAGTTCGAGATCGGCATTGCCGCACACGGCCTTTCGGTGGTCGAGGTGGAGCGCACCCCCGACGGCCTGCGCCCGGTGATGGGCCGGTACAACCGCCGTATCACCGCGGACACCCCGTTCACCATCGTCGGACCCGCCGCCGGGGCCGACCTGCTCAAGACCGACGCCGACCCGACCGGCCGCACCGTGCTGGGCACCGTCAACAACTGCGCCGGTGGCGTGACCCCCTGGGGAACCATCCTGTCCGGCGAGGAGAACTTCAACTCTTACTTCGGCGCACCGGAAGGTGCCGCGGCACCCGCGGGCGAAGTAGCCGACCGGCTCAGCCGCTACGGAGTGGAATCCGAACCCACCGAACGTAAGTGGGAGAACTTCGACCCGCGCTTCGACATCACCAAGACCCCCAATGAGCTCAACCGGTTCGGCTACGTCGTCGAACTCAATCCGTGGGATCCGACGTCGGCGCCCATCAAGCACTCCGCGCTGGGCCGGTTCAAGCACGAGGCCGCCACCATCTACGTCACCGATGACGGCAGCGTCGTCGCCTACACCGGCGACGATGAGCGCTTCGACTACATGTACAAGTTCGTCTCCACCAAGAAGGTGCAGCCCGGCAGTTCGCGGGAAGCCATGGCGCACAACATGACCATCCTCAACGAGGGCACCCTCTACGTCGCCAAGCTCTCCAGCGACATCCCCGCCGACCAGATCGACGGCTCCGGCACGCTGCCGGCCGAGGGCAAGTTCGCCGGCACCGGCACCTGGGTTCCGCTGCTGCGCTCGGAAGCCGACGGTAAGGCCACCTCGCTGATCGACGGGATGAGCCCGCAGGACGTCGCGGTGTTCACCCGGTTCGCCGCCGACGAGGCCGGCGCCACCAAGATGGACCGCCCCGAGGATTTCGAGGCCAACCCGAAGACCGGCAAGGTGTACGTCGCGCTGACCAACAACTCCAACCGCGGTGTCGACGGCAAGCCTGGCGCCGATGCGGCCAACCCGCGCAACGACAACAAGAACGGCCAGGTCCTCGAGCTCACCGACAATCACACCGGCACCGACTTCACCTGGGAGCTGCTGCTGGTGTGCGGTGATCCCGAGGCGGCCGACACCTACTTCGGCGGGTTCGACAAGACCAAGGTCAGCCCGATCTCCTGCCCGGACAACCTGGCCTTCGACAGCCACGGCAACCTGTGGGTGTCGACCGACGGCAACGCACTCGACTCCAACGACGGTCTGTTCGCGGTGTCGTTGGAGGGGCCCACCCGTGGCTTGACCAAGCAGTTCCTCACCGTGCCGCTCGGTGCGGAGACCTGCGGCCCCGTCGTCACCGACGACCTCGTCACCGTCTGCGTGCAACACCCGGGTGAGAACGATGACAACAGCATCGACGACCCGCTGTCGCGGTGGCCCGAGGGCGGCAACGGCACCGCCAAGCCGTCCGTCGTCGCGGTGTGGCGCGACGGCGGCAACATCGGGGTCTGACTTCTCTCCGCGAGCAGACGCATATGGTCCGCACCGTCGACAACATCTCCGGTGAAAGAGCGGCAGAATGCGACCCTTTGCGTCTTCCCGCTGTACGGCGATCCGGACGGCCCGCACTACGAATGCTGGACGCAACCCCGAACTGCTCGCCGATATGGCCCGCCAAGCTGAACCCGGCACCCATGCGCGAGATACCGATCCTGATCGGCGGCCAAGGCAAGAAGAAGACCTTGCGGATGGTTGCCGAGTACGCGCAGATCTGGCACGGGTTCACCGATGGGACCACTTATCCGGAGCTGGCCGGTGTCCTCGATGCGCACTGCGCCGACCTGGGCCGCGCGCCGGGGCGATCGAACGCTCCTCCGGGGTGCCGGAGAAGAGCATCGAGGTGATGCTCGCCGGTGCGGATTCACTGGCCGACCTGGCGTCACCCTGATGACCATCGGGGTGAACGGCCCGGACTACGACCTGACCCGGGCGCAGGCACTGGTGAAGTGGCGGGACGCGCGCGCCGGCGGCTGAGCCCGCGAAGAGAGCCGCCCATCGGCGGCTGCGGCGTGACACACTTGCGCGCCATGCCGAAGAAGTACGGGGTCAAGGAGAAGGACCTGGTGGTCGCCCACGTGGTCAACCTGGTCCTGACTGGCAAGCTCCGTACCGGAGATCGGTTGGACCGCAACGAGATCGCCGGTGATCTGGGTATCAGCCGGGTACCCATCCAGGAGGCGGTGGTGCAACTGGAACACGACGGCATCGTGTCCACCCAGTACCACCGCGGCGCGTTCATCGAGCGGTTCGACGCCGATGTGCTGCGCGAGCACCATGAGATGTACGGCGTGCTCAACGGGATCGCCTCGGCGCGCGCGGCCACCCAAGCCGACGCCGGATTCGTGGCCGACCTGCAGGAGCTGACCCACGCCCTGCGCACCAGCCGTGACGCCCGTGGTTTCCACGAGACCGCCTGGCAATACCGGCAGAGCATCACCGAGACCTATGCCGGTCCCCGGCTGCTGGCCGCCACCGACGCCGCACAGACGTTCATCCCGCGGGCGTACTGGTCGGCCTACCTGGACGCACCAGCCGAGCTGCTCGACCATTACGAGACCGAGACCGCCGCGATCGCCGACTCCGATCCCGAGGCCGCCCGCAGGGCCTGTACGGCGGCCGCCGGGCTGATGGCCACCATCATGCTGACCGAACTGGTGCGACGCGGTGTGCTGGACGGTCCGTTGGCCATCGAAGTGAACTGAAGGCTTCGCCGGGCCCTCCCGAGCGGCTACCTTGGGCAGCCATGACCTCGTTGCTGCGCCGGATCCTGCACACGGTGCCGGTGGTCCTGCTCGTCCTGCTGACATGTGCGCTTCCGCTGGCCGCTCCGGCCGCCGCCGACCAGTGCGCCCCACCCGGTATCGACAGCGCCAGCGCGCTGCCTACCAACCTGGCCGCCGCCGCCCAGGGTCCGGGGGCCGACAAGTACACGACCCCTGACGTCGAACCGCTCGACGGCATCGACACCGCGGCGCTGCGCCTGGGAACGCCGGGCGTGCTGACCGTCGGCACCCTCTCGGATGCCCCGCCGAGCATCTGCATCGACGCAGGCGGCCAGTTCACCGGATTCGACAACGAGGTGCTGCGCGCCGTCGCCGAGAAGCTGGGACTGCGGATCAACTTCGTCGGCACCGATTTTTCCGGACTGCTGGCCCAGGTGGCCTCCGGACGGTTCGATGTCGGCTCGTCCTCGATCACCACCACCGACGCCCGCCGGCAGACCGTCGGATTCACCAACGGCTATGACTTCGGCTACTTCTCGTTGGTGGTACCGGCCGGATCGGGCATCACCAGCTTCTCCCAACTGGCGCCCGGTCAGCGCATCGGTGTCGTGCAGGGCACTGTCCAGGAGGCCTATGTCGTGGACACCCTCGGCCTTGACCCGGTCAAGTTCCCGGACTACAACACGGTGTACGGCAGCCTCAAGACCCGTCAGATCGACGCCTGGGTGGCACCGTCCCAGCAGGCCGTCGGCACGGTGCAGCCCGGCGATCCGACCGCCATCATCGAGAACACCTTCAGCCTGGACAACTTCGTCGCCTACGCGGTGGCCAAGGAGAACCAGCCGCTGATCGACGCGCTCAACGCCGGGTTGGACGCCGTCATCGCCGACGGCACCTGGTCACAGCTGTATACCGACTGGGTGCCCCGGGCGCTGCCGCCGGGATGGAAGCCCGGCTCCAAAGCCGCACCCGCACCGCAGCTTCCGGACTTCGCGGAGATCGCGTCGCAACGCGCGCCCGACTCCGATGCAGCCGCCCCGCCGGCTCCCAAATCGACGCTGGGCCAGCTGGCCGACACCTTTCTGGACTGGGAGCTGTATCGGCAGGCCATCCCCGACCTGTTCAAGACCGGGCTGCCCAACACCCTGCTGCTGACCGCAGGCGCCGCGGTCATCGGGGTGGTGCTGGGTCTACTGCTCGCGGTGGCCGGCATCTCGCGCTCTCGGCTACTGCGCTGGCCGGCGCGGGTGTACACCGATATCTTCCGCGGCCTGCCCGAGGTGGTGATCATTCTGGTCATCGGTCTCGGCATCGGCCCCATCGTCGGCGGGCTCACCGGCAACAATCCCTATCCGCTGGGCATCGCCGCGTTGGGGTTGATGTCTGCGGCCTATGTCGGCGAGATCTTCCGGTCCGGCATCCAGAGTGTGGAGACCGGACAGATGGAGGCCTCCCGCGCACTGGGATTCAGCTACTCGGAGTCCATGAAGCTGGTGATCATCCCGCAGGGCATCCGGCGGGTGTTGCCTGCGTTGGTCAACCAGTTCATCTCATTGCTGAAGGCATCCTCGCTGGTGTACTTCCTGGGTCTGATCGCCGATCAGCGTGAACTGTTCCAGGTGGGCCGAGATCTCAACGCCCAGACCGGCAATCTGTCACCACTGGTCGCCGCGGGCCTGTTCTACCTGGCGCTGACCATTCCGCTGACGCATCTGGTCAACGTCATCGACGCCCGGCTGCGCACCGGTAGACAACCCGCCCCCGTCCAGGAGGAAATGGTCTGATGGTCAGCCCGACAGCACAGGCAGTCTCCCTGGCCGCCAAGGATGTTCAGCTGTCCTTCGGCGCCAGCAAGGTTCTGCGCGGCGTGGATCTGGACGTGCCCGCCGGCAGCACGACGGCCGTCATCGGACCGTCCGGATCCGGCAAGTCCACACTGTTGCGCACCCTGAACCGGATCTACGAACCCGATGCCGGCGACATCCTGCTCGACGGCCGCTCGGTGCTCAGGGACAACCCCGATCAGCTGCGCCAGCGGATCGGCATGGTCTTCCAGCAGTTCAACCTCTTTCCGCACCGCACCGTGCTGGACAACGTCACGCTGGCCCCCCGCAAGCTCAAGGGCATGGACACCGAACAGGCGCACGAACTCGGCCTGGCCCAACTGGACCGGGTCGGGTTGCGGCACAAGGCCGAAGTGCGTCCGTCGACACTGTCCGGAGGGCAGCAACAGCGGGTGGCGATCGCCCGCGCACTCGCGATGACACCGCAGGTGATGTTCTTCGACGAGGCCACCTCGGCACTGGATCCCGAACTGGTCAAAGGGGTTCTGGAACTGATCACCGAACTCGGTGCGGCGGGGATGACGATGGTGGTGGTCACCCACGAGATGGGTTTTGCGCGGTCGGCCGCCGACAGTGTGGTGTTCATGGATCACGGCAAGGTCGTCGAATCCGGTCCGCCGGAGCAGATCTTCGCCGATGCCGAGACCGACCGGCTCCGCCGCTTTCTGGATCAGGTCCTGTAACGCGGGACTTTTGCGCGCGTCTCCTCTTGTCAGGGACCGACAGGTTAGACTAGCGAATTATGGTCGAGACCGAACCGCAGGCCGGTGAGCTGGCAGGAGAGCTGCAACGTGTGCTCACCAAGCTGTTCTCCGTGCTGCGCCGTGGAGACAATCGCGGTGCGGGCAACGCCGCCGGGGCCGACCTGACGCTGGCGCAGCTCTCGATCCTGCTGACCCTGCTGGAGAGCGGTCCGATTCGGATGACCGAACTCGCCGCCCACGAACGTGTCCGCACCCCCACCACGACGGTGGCGATTCGCCGGCTGGAAAAACTCGGCCTGGTCAAGCGCTCCCGCGACCCGTCCGATCTGCGGGCCGTGCTCGTCGAGGTGACTCCCCGCGGTCTGGTGCAGCATCGGGAGGCGCTGGACGCCCGCCGTGCCTTCCTGGATGGCATGCTCAGCGGGCTCAGCGCCGAGGACCGGGCGGCCTTGGCTACCGCATTGGGATCCCTGGAGCGCCTGGCCGATCAGGCCCAGAACTGAGTCAGCCCAACCAGTCCAGCACCGCGGCCGCGGTCCAGGACTGTTGCATGCTGCCCAGCGGCTCACCGGTGAAGGGTTCGTAGTACTCGGCGAAGGTGCCGTCGCTGGCCTGCCGTAAACCCTCCTGGCGCAACGCCCACGCGCGTTCGGCCCAGCCACGCCGGGCGAAGCACCAGGAGAACAGCCAGGTCGTCACCGGCCACACCGGTCCGCGCCAGTACTCGCGGGCACGGAAGTCCCGCGACACCGGCGAGGTGGACGGGATCAGCGAGTACTTCAGGTCGGGGTGGCTGGAGAACCGCGGTCCGTCCAACAACCGCAGCAGCGCCCGTTCCTTGTCGTGCGGCAGGCCACCACACAACAACGGCGCGAACTGCGCGATGGTCTCGGTGCCCACCCACGCGTCGGCCCGGACATCGAAATCCTTTGCCGCACCCGTGCGTTCATCGGTCGTCTCGACCACACCGGCGCGGAATCGGTCGGCCCACGAGTACAGGTCGCGCACGTCGGCGGGTGAGCGCTTGTAGTCCTCGCCGATTTCGGCCAGCACGGTGCAGGCCACCGAGAACACCGAGGACACGAAGACGTCCTCGACCGCGAAGCTCATCGTCTTGGACATCAGCGCGTCGTCGTAGCGGGCCGCCTTCATCTCTTCCAGCAGCCACAGATAGCGGTCGTACTCGAGGTCCGACGGCCGCTGACTGGCGTCGGTGTTGACCTTGTTGTCCTCGCGCTGGTACTCGGGGACGTTGCCGGGAATCACGTTGGCGTAGGCGCTGTCCCACCGCGGCGAGTTGTCCATGCCGGACTCCCAGCCGTGATGCAGCGTGATGCGACCCCGCTCGTTCGGGTCACGGGCCTCCGCGAGCCAGCGGTGCCAGCGCACCAGATCGCTCCACCGTCGGTCCAGGAAGGCCTCGGCAACCGCCCGGCTGGACCGGCCGCGGGTCTTGGCCCGGTCCAGGATGCGCTGCACCGCGATCGCGTGCACCGGCGGCTGGGTGATACCCGAGGTGTGCCGGGTACGCGGGGCGTGTGCGGCCAGCGCCGAGGTGGCCCAGCGGGCGGGACCCGGAAAGTACCCGTCAACACCGTTGGCGAACACGATGTGCGGGATCATCCCGTTGCTCCACTGCGCCGACAGCAGGGTGTCGAGCTCGACGACGGCCCGTTCGACGGACAGCGGGGCCAGCCCGATCGCCACGAACGCCGCGTCCCAACTCCACATGTGCGGGTACAGCAGCGGCGCGGCAGTGGTCATCACACCCAGGTCGTTACCGCGCAGCAGATACGCCGCGCGCGCTGCGAGCTGGGTCGGGGCGAAGCTTGGGTCCGGTGGCATCGCATCAATAATGCGGCGTCACGGCCCGGCGCGCAGGTCGGTATCGTTCTCGGCGTGCCGACCGCCCTCATCACCGGCGCCGGCGGCGGGATCGGATCGGCCATCGCCGACGCGCTCGCCCCGACGCACACCCTGCTGCTGGCCGGCCGCCCTTCGGCCCATCTGGACGCCGTGGCCCAACGTCTGGGCGCGCCGACCTGGCCGCTGGACCTCACCGACGCAGACTCCATCGAATCGGCCAGCGAGGTGCTCGCCGAGCTGGACGTGCTGGTGCACAACGCCGGGGTGCTCTATCCGGGTCGGGTCGCCGAGTCCACCGCCGAGCAGTGGCGGGCCAGTTTCGAGGTCAACGTGACCGGTGCGGTCGCGCTGACGCTGGCGTTGCTACCGGCGGTGCGGGCCGCCGGAGGGCACGTGGTATTCATCAATTCCGGTGCTGGACAAAAGGTCTCGGCCGGTATGGCGTCGTACTCGGCGAGCAAGTTCGCGCTGCGGGCGTTCGCCGACTCGCTGCGTGCCGACGAGCCGTCGCTGCGCGTCACCTCGGTGTACCCGGGCCGCACCGACTCCGAGATGCAGCGCGATCTGGTCGCGTATGAAGAGAAGGAGTACGACCCGACCCGGTTCCTGAAGCCGTCGACGGTGGCAGCGGCGGTCGCCCAGGCGGTGGCCACCCCCGCGGACGGTGACGTGCACGAGATCGTCATCCGCCCGCGGGCCGTGTGACTCAGGCCGCCGGCACCATCCCGTGCGGGTCGAGCACGAACTTCTGTGCCACCCCGGAATCGAAGGCGGCGTAACCGTCCGGGGCCTTGTCGAGTCCGATGACGGTGGCGTTCACCGCATCGGCGATATGCGCCTTGTCGTGCAGGATGCTCATCATCAGCCCGCGGTTGTACTTCAGCACCGGGCACTGGCCGGTGTAGAAGCTGTGGCTCTTGGCCCAACCCAGGCCGAGGCGCACCTTGAGGGTGCCGTGTTTGGCGTCGTCGTCGGTACCGCCCGGGTCGCCGGTGACATACAGGCCGGGGATGCCCAGCGCGCCGCCGGCCCGGGTGACGTTCATGATCGAGTTGAGCACCGCGGCGGGTTGCTCACCGGCCCCGTGCCCGTGACCGGTGGCCTCGAAGCCCACCGCGTCGACGGCGCAGTCGACCTCGTTGGTGTGCAGGATGTCGGCGATCTGCTCCTCGAGTGTGGCATCGGCGCTGATGTCGATGGTCTCGCAGCCGAATGAGGCGGCCTGCTTGAGCCGGTCGGCGTTCAGGTCACCGACGATCACCACGGCGGCACCCAGTAGGTGCGCGGAGTACGCGGCGGCCAGTCCGACCGGGCCCGCCCCGGCGACGTACACGGTGGAGCCGGTGGTTACACCGGCGGTCTTGGCGCCGTGGTAGCCGGTCGGGAAAATATCCGACAGCATGGTCAGGTCGCGGATCTTGGCCAGGGCCTGATCGCGGTCGGGGAACTTCAGCAGGTTGAAATCGGCGAACGGCACCATCACGTAATCGGCCTGACCGCCGAGCCAGCCGCCCATATCGACATAGCCGTAGGCCGACCCGGCGCGCGCCGGATTCACGTTCAGGCAGATGCCGGTCTGTCCCTCACGACAGTTGCGGCACCGCCCGCAGGCGATGTTGAACGGCACCGTGCAGATGTCACCGACCTCCAGAAACTGGACGTCGGAACCTTTTTCGACGATCTCGCCGGTGATCTCGTGCCCCAGCGTCTGGCCGACGGGTGCGGTCGTGCGGCCGCGGACCATGTGCTGATCCGACCCGCAGATATTGGTCGATACACACTTGAGGATGACGCCGTGGTCGGCCTTGCGGCTCATCCCCATCGCCTCGGCGACCTCGGCGGGCACCTCGAGCTTCGGGTAGGGCAGGGTCTCGACGGCCACCTGACCCGGACCCTTGTAGACGACGATCCGATTATCTGACACTTCGCGCTCCAGACCGGGCCGCGCTTTTCGTATGTCGTTCTCTGAGGCGGGATTTCCGCCGCGTCATTGCGGCCCTGTCACCAGTATCCGGACATGCATATGCGCATAGGCGAATACCTGGTCAGCGGCCGCAAAAACTAGCCGAAAGTCGAGGTTCGCCCCTCACCGAAATCGCAAACTAGACGACCAGGTTGACCAACCGGCCGGGCACCACGATGACCTTCTTGGGGCTGGCCCCGGCCAGGAAGGCCAAAACCTTCTCGTCGGCCAGTGCCGCGGTTTCGATGTCGGCAGCTCCAGCGTCCGAGGCGACGGTGATCTTGCCGCGCACCTTGCCGTTGACCTGAACCGGCAACTCGACGGTGTCGTCGACCAGGTAGCGCTCGTCGGCGGTCGGGAACGGCCCGTGCGCCAACGAGGTGTCGTGCCCCAACCGCTTCCACAACTCCTCGGCCAGGTGCGGGGCCAGCGGTGCCACCATCAGCACCAGCGGTTCGATCGCCGCGCGGGCGGTCACACCCTCCTTGGTGAGGTGGTTGGTGTATTCGATCAGCTTGGCCGCCGCGGTGTTGTTGCGCAGCGCCGCGTAGTCGTCTGCGACACCGGCGATCGTCTTGTGCAACGCGCGCAGGGTCTCGTCGCTGACGGCCTCGTGCTCACTGACCCGCTCGGTGCCGGTGGTCTCGTCGATGACGGCCCGCCACACCCGCTGCAGGAATCGGTGCGCGCCGACGACATCCTTTGTCGCCCACGGACGGGACGCCTCCAGCGGACCCATCGACATCTCGTACACCCGCAGGGTGTCCGCGCCGTACTCATCGCAGATCTCGTCCGGAGAGACTGAGTTCTTCAGCGATTTGCCGATCTTGCCGAACTCCTGGTTGACCTCTTGACCTTCGTAAAGGAACTTGCCGTCCCGCTCGACGACGTCGGCCGCGGGCACGTACGAGCCGCGCGCGTCGGTGTAGGCGAAGGCCTGGATGTAGCCCTGGTTGACCAGGCGCCGGTACGGCTCGCTGGAGCTGACGTGGCCCAGGTCGAAGAGCACCTTGTGCCAGAACCGCGAATACAGCAGGTGCAGCACCGCATGCTCGACACCGCCGACGTACAGGTCCACCCCGCCGGGGTCGGACGGGCCGTGGATCTCGGGCCGCGGCCCCATCCAGTACGCCTCGTTCTCCTCGGCGCAGAATTCGTCGGCGTTGTGCGGGTCGGCGTAGCGCAGCTCATACCAGGAGCTGCCGGCCCATTGCGGCATGACATTGGTATCGCGGGTGTAGGGCTGCAACCCGTCACCCAGGTCCAGGTCGACATTCACCCACTCGGTGGCCTTACCCAGCGGCGGGGACGGTTCGCTGTCGGCGTCATCAGGGTCGAACATCACCGGCGCGTAGTCCGGGATGTCCGGAAGCTCCACCGGCAGAGCCGATTCCGGCAGCGGATGGGCACGCCCCTCGGCGTCGTAGACGATCGGGAACGGCTCGCCCCAGTAGCGCTGCCGGGCGAACAGCCAGTCCCGCAACTTGAACTCGACACGGGCCCGGCCGGTGCCTTCGGCGGCCAGCCGGGCGATGATCGCCTCCTTGGCCGCCGCGACCGTCAGCCCGTCCAGCTCACCGGAATTGACCATCACACCGTCACCGTTGTAGGCCGCCTCGGTGACGTCTCCGCCCGAGACCACCTCGACGATGGGCAGCCCGAACGCGGTCGCGAACTCCCAGTCACGCTGATCACCGCTGGGCACCGCCATGATGGCTCCGGTGCCATAGCCGATCAGCACGTAATCGGCGATGAACACCGGAACCTGTTGTCCGTTCACCGGATTGGTCGCATACGACCCGGTGAACACACCGGTCTTGGACTTGTTCTCCTGACGCTCCAGATCCGACTTCGCCGCGATATCGGCACGGTAGGCCGCGATCGCCTCGACCGGTGTCGACGCACCGTAGGTCCACCGGTCATCGGTGGCCTCGGGCCAGGTCGCCGCCGTCAGGGCATCGACCAGCTCGTGCTCGGGGGCCAGCACCATGTAGGTGGCGCCGAACAGGGTGTCGGGCCGGGTGGTGAACACCTCGATATCGCCGACCGCGGTGGCGAACCGGACCTGTGCACCGACCGAGCGGCCGATCCAGTTGCGCTGCATGGCCTTGACCTTGTCCGGCCAGTCCAGCACGTCCAGGTCGTCGAGCAGCCGGTCCGAGTACGCCGTGATGCGCATCATCCACTGCCGCAAGCGCTTCCGGAACACTGGGAAGTTGCCGCGGTCACTGCGGCCGTCGGAGGTGACCTCTTCGTTGGCCAGCACTGTGCCCAGCCCCGGGCACCAGTTGACCATCGAGTCGGCGCGGTAGACCAGCCGGTGACCGTCGATCACATCAGCCCGCTCCCCCACGGTCAGCTCGTCCCAGACGCGGCCGTCGGGCAACGGGCGGGCGCCGGAGGAGAACTCGGCAATCAGCTCGTCGATGCGGCGCGCCCGCTTGAGGTCGGGGTCGAACCAGGCGTTGTAGATCTGCAGGAAGATCCACTGGGTCCACTTGTAGAAGTCGACATCGGTGGTCGAGAAGCTGCGTCGGGCGTCGTGGCCCAGCCCCAGCCGCCCCAGCTGCCGTCGGAAGTTGACGATATTGGCCTCGGTGCGGGTGCGCGGATGTGTGCCGGTCTGCACGGCGTACTGCTCGGCGGGCAACCCGAACGCGTCGAAACCCAAGGCGTGCAGAACGTTACGTCCGGTCATCCGGAAGTAACGCGCGTACACGTCGGTCGCGATGTAGCCGAGCGGATGCCCGACGTGCAGACCTTCGCCGGACGGGTAGGGGAACATGTCCTGCACGAACATCTTGTCGGCCGGGACCGCCGAGCCGTCCGTGGGTGCCAACGAACCGACCGGGTTGGGGACATGGAAGGTGCCCAGGCGCTGCCAGCGCTGCTGCCAGGTGAGCTCGATGTCACCGGCCAGCGCGGCGGTATACCGGTGCTGCGGGGCGTCGGCGGGGTCAATCGACGGGTCTGTCACGACAAACAGGGTATAAGCGCCATTCGCGATGCTTTCGGCCACGGGTTGATAAAGGTTGGGTTGCAGGGTGGTCAGAACCCGGTTGCAGCTCGGTTCCGACGGTGGATTGCGGCCCGCGGGCCTGGTTACAGTCGGCCCCTGACTCGGGGAATTGGACACCGAAGCGCGACCCCGCCAAAGGAAGGACCGAGGTCAGAATGAACGAGAACGTGCGCCGCTGGCGGATTCTGGTTGCCGGCACCGCTGCCGGTGTCGCCGGTGTGGTCGGCCTGGCCGGGACTCCGGCCGCCGCCGAACCGCTGGCCCCGCAGCCGGCGCCGCCCGTTCCGGTCACCGTCACCCAGACCGTGACCGTCGCGCCGCAGGCCGCGCCCGTCGCGCCGGCCCAGCCCGGACCGGCCCAGCCCGTCGCCGCGGGCAGCCCGGCCGTGCCGCCGGCCGCCGCCCCCG
>NZ_JBKFAX010000017.1:0-178661 GCF_053345865.1 Mycobacterium sp. C31M
AACTCTCCAAACAAAAACCCCCAGACCAAAGCCCAGGCAGAATTCGAATCAGAAAAATCCGATCACAAACAAAAGACACCAAAAACTGGCATCAAAAAAACAAACCATCCCACGTGGCAGGAAGACGGGGAGTCCCCCACCAAGATGGCAAAAAACAACAAACAAAAACCACCAAACACACTATTGAGTTCTCAAACAACACACCCGATCCTGACCGCGCAACAAGTCCGCGGCTAAAAGCCGCGGGCAAGAGTGCGGGCAATGAGGTACTCCCCGGTTAAGGGTTTCTCTCTCGGATTTGGTCTTCGCTCTCCGGCTTGAGGCCGTGTCGCTCTGACTCGCAATAAGTTACGGCAGGGCTAACAGCGAGTCAAATCGCCTGGTCAGCGGCGGATTGCCGCAGGTCAGCGGCACCGGCGAGTCAGTCACCGGCGGCCACCCGGGCCACTCCCGCGATGTTGCGCTTGCCACGTCGCAACACCAGCCAACGATCGTGCAAAAAGTCCGATGTCTGTGGTATCCACTCGTCGCTTTCGATTCGCACGTTGTTCACGTACACCCCGCCTTCGGCGAGCGTCCGCTTGGCGGCACCCTTACTGGCCACCAGTCCGCTGGCCACCAACAGGTCGACGATGCCGTCGGGACCACCCGGGGTCAGCTCGGCGACCTCGCCGTCACTGGCCTCACGCAAGGCGGCGGCCAGCGTCGACTCATCCAGCGCCGACAACTCCGCACGCCCGAACAACGCCTGACTTGCCAGTTCAACGGCATCGGTGGCCCCCTGGCCATGCACCAATGTGGTCAGCTCGCGGGCCAGCCGGCGCTGCGCCGCCCGCTCATGCGGCCGCGTCTCGGTGGCCTCGGCCAGCTCGTCGATCTCGTCCTTAGCAAGGAACGTGAACCACCGTAGGTAGGGCAGCACATCGGCATCGGCGGTGTTCACGAAGTACTGGTACCAGGCATAAGGGCTGGTCAGCTCGGGATCGAGCCAGAGGTTGCCGCCGCCGGTGGACTTGCCGAATTTCTTGCCGCTCGAGTCCGTGACCAGCGGCGTCGTCAACGCATGCACCACCGCTCCGCGCTTCTGCCGGACCAATCGCACGCCGGCCACGATGTTGCCCCACTGGTCGGAACCGCCGATCTGCAGCGCACATCCGTGGCGCTCATTCAGCTGCACGTAGTCGTTGGACTGCAGCAGCATGTAACTGAACTCGGTGTAGGAGATGCCGTCACCCTCCAGGCGACGGCGCACCGTGTCGCGGTCGAGCATGACGTTCACCGAGAAGTACTTGCCGACATCACGCAGGAACTCGATCGCCGAGAGCTCGCCGGTCCAGGTCAGGTTGTTCTCCACGATGGCGCCCGTCGGCGAGGTGTCGAATTCGACGAATCGCTCCAGCTGTCCGCGGATCCGGCCGGCCCAGTCGGCGATGGTGTCGGCGGTCTGCATGGTGCGTTCCCCGCTGTCCCGGGGATCACCGATCATGCCGGTGGCGCCGCCGGCCAGCACGATCGGCCGGTGCCCGGCCTGCTGAAATCGCCGCAGTGTGAGCAGCGGAACCAGGTGGCCGGCATGCAGGCTGGGCGCGGTCGGGTCGAAACCGGAGTAGACCGTCACCGGCCCGTCGGCGAGCGCGTCACCCAACGCGTCCCGGTCGGTCGACTGCGCGATCAGGCCGCGCCATTCCAGTTCATCGAGGATGCCCGTACTCACCCTGCCCATCTTCCTGCATCAGTCACTGTCGTCCGGTGCCGGTGCCCGCGGACTGCGTCGGTAGGCCGACACCTCCGGCACACCCGGCAGCCAGAAACGCCAGGCCCGATCTGCGGCCGTACTCACCCCGACACGCGGGCCGTCGACCGCATCCGCCCCACGACCGAGTACCAGCCGGACCGGACTGTCGGCATCGAAGAGGTCGATTCCGTTGTCCTCCATGGTGATTCCCAACGCCGAGCAGAGATTTCCCGGACCCCGGGCCAGGGCACGTGGGGCAGGCACCAGACCGCGCCGATGCCGCGCCACCGGCTCACCGTCGTCGATCACGGCCGCCCGCAGCAGCACCGCGGCCGCGGTCCCGTCACTGCCGCACACCACGTTGGCGCAGACATGGATGCCGTGGCTGCGATAGGTGTAGAGCCGACCGGGCGGGCCGAACATCACCGTGTTGCGGACCCGCGGCCCGCGATAGGAGTGCGATGCCGGGTCGGGCCACGGTCCGTCCGGTGGCCCACCGTAGGCCTCCACCTCCACGATCGTGGCGGTGACGGCACGTCCATACAGTCGCGCGCCGAGCAGGCGGCGCGCGGCGGCCACCGGATCGACCGCCAGCGCCCGTACTCCCACAGCGGAGATTCTGCCCAACCCCTTGACACCCCCGACACGCGGGCGCACTATTCATCACATGATGAGTTCATCGAGTGATGAATTATCGGCAACGACCCACGAAACCGCCGTTGCGATCGACAATCTGCACGTCATCCGGGGTGCGCGCACCGCCCTGCAGGATGTTTCGGCGCGCATCCGACGCGGCTCGATCACCGGACTGCTGGGCCCCTCCGGGTGCGGCAAGACGACACTGATCCGGTCCATCGTCGGCACCCAGATCGTGTCGTCGGGCACCGTCACCGTGCTCGGGCATCCGGCCGGCAGCGCTCCGTTGCGCAGCCGGGTCGGCTATGTCACCCAGGACGCCACCATCTACCCGGACCTCCGCGTCATCGACAACGCGCGCTATTTCGCCGCGCTGTACGGCCGCACCGCGCACGCCGCCGACGATGCGGTGGCCGCCGTCGGCCTGACCGACCATCGAACGGCGTTGTGCGCCAATCTGTCCGGTGGTCAACGCACCCGGGTGTCGCTGGCCTGCGCCCTGGTGGCCCAACCCGAACTGCTGGTACTCGACGAGCCGACGGTCGGGCTGGACCCGGTGCTGCGCGTCGACCTATGGGAACAGTTCCATCAACTCGCCCGGGGCGGGACCACCCTGCTGGTGTCCAGCCATGTCATGGACGAGGCCGACCACTGCGGTGACCTACTACTGCTGCGCGAGGGCCACCTGCTGGCCCACACCAGCCCCACCCAACTACGAAAGGACACCGGATGTTCGTCACTGGAGGACGCGTTTCTGTCGGTCATCCGGCGCAGCACCGCAGCGTGAGATCCCGCTCGCTCGGACTGCAGGGCTATACGGCCACCACCGGCCGCATCCTGCGTCAGCTCGCCGGCGACCACCGCAGCGTCGTGATGATCGTCGTGGTCCCGACGCTGATCATCACGCTGATGTATTTCATGTTTCGCGATATCCCGCACCCGCCGGGCAGTCCGTCGCCGTTCAACAACGCCTGCCTGATCATGCTCGGCGTCTTCCCGCTGATCGTGATGTTCCTGATCACCTCGATCACGATGCAACGCGAACGGGTGTCCGGAACCCTGGAGCGGATCCTGACCACCCCCCTGCGCAGATTCGACCTGCTCGCCGCGTACGGCACCGCTTTTTCCATCGCCGCGGCGGTGCAGGCGACGTTCGCTTGTGTCGTCGCGTTCTGGCTGCTGGGTTTCGAGACGGCCGGTAGTCCGGCGCTGGTCTTCGGCATCGCCATCGTCAACGCGGTCCTGGGTGTCGGGCTGGGACTGTTGTGCAGCGCGTTCGCCCGCACCGAGTTCCAGGCCGTGCAGTTCATGCCGTTGGTGATCGCCCCACAGTTGTTGCTGTGCGGCATCATCGCTCCCCGCGTTGCACTCCCGGAATGGCTGCAGTGGATCAGCAACGTGCTGCCGGCCAGCTACGCTCTGGAGGCGCTGCAACAGGTCGGTGCGCACGCCGAACCCACGACGATCGCGATACGTGACATCGCCGTCGTGATCGGTTTCGCGGTGGTGGCCATGGCCCTGGCTGCGGCGACACTGCGCCGTCGAACCCCCTAGGAATACTGCAGATCTTGACCGACGACACCGACCGCAAACGCCCCGGGCGCCCACCCGGGGCGTCGGACACCCGCGAACGCATCCTGAAACATGCCCGGGAGTTGTTCTCGCGCAATGGCTTCGACAAGACGTCGATCCGCGCGATCGCCACCGCGGCAGGTGTCGACGGCGCGCTGGTACATCACTATTACGGCACCAAGCAACAGTTGTTCGCCGCCGCCATCGCGATCCCGATCGACCCGATGCAGATCATCGGTCCACTGCGGCAGACCCCGGTCGACGAGATCGGTTCCGTGCTGCCCGCACTGCTGTTGCCGCTGTGGGATTCCGAGATCGGCAAGGGATTCATCGCCACCCTTCGCTCGATCCTCGGCGGCGGCGATGTCAACCTGGTGCGCTCATTCCTGCAGGAGGTCATCACCGTCGAGATCGGCTCCCGGGTGGACAACCCTGTGGGGTCCGGGCCCTACCGGGTGCAGTTCGTCGCATCGCAACTGGTGGGTGTCGTCGTCGCCCGCTACATCCTGGAACTCGAGCCGTTCGCGTCACTACCGCCGGACGTGGTCGCCAAAACCATCGCACCGAATCTGCAGCGTTATCTCACCGGGGATCTGCCTGAGCTGAGCTGATCAACCGCTCATGCTCGGCATCGTCGTCGACCGCGACCGCCTCGTCGATCAGCAGCACCGGGATGCCGTCCACGATCGGGTAGCGCCGCCGCAACCGCGGGTTGTACAGGCAGTCGCCCGGCACGTACCGCAGCGGCCCGTGATCTTGCGGGCACACCACGATGTCGAGAAGCTTGGGATCCAACTGCGCTACCAAGCGCGACCGCCCCAGCCCGGCGGGATCAGCGGACCCGGATCGTCACCGGTGTCGGGAACCCACGGCTGGGCCGAGGTGCCGCCAGGCGTGCCGGCGGACGCACCGCCGCGGGCCTGCACCTGGCGCTGCTGGGCGACGGTGGCGCGCAACGCATCGGCGAGCGGAATCAGGTTGGGGCGCTTGTCCAGCGCCGCCGTGATGGCGGCCAATGCACCCGGGGTCGGCCGGATGCCCTGCGCGCGCAGGTTCAGCGCGTCGTCGACCAGGTTGGCGACCTGACCACCGCTGGCGCTGCGGCCGTACTCGTCGGCAAGCGCGTCCAGGACGTCGGCGTTCGCCGTGGCCGTACCACCGGCCAGCATCATCCCGGCTGCCAGCGCGGCGGCCGCCAGCGAACGGCGGGTCAAAGATGTCATCACGATCCTCCTAGCCCGGGAGCCTAACAGCGCACTGCGGACCGGGCTCGTCACAGATCACCGAGCTCGGCCCGCACCGCGGCCGTCATGCGCTTGTACTGAGTCGTATCGGTGTCCAGGTACCAGGCGTTACGCGAGGACTTCGGGATGCCCGCCGCCCGCAGCGGCCCGACCTCGGGGCGGTAGGACGCACCGAGGGTCAGCGCCGGTGCCACGTAGACCACATCGGGCCCGCGGCCCACCGGCAGCGTGCCCACTGCCTCGGTCACCTCCGCGCTGGGCACGCTGCCACCGGGGCGCAGCGCCACCGCCGTCACCACCAACGGTTTGCCCTCGACGTCCAGGCGGTAGGTGACCGCGAGATCGACCGCGCTGATCCGGCAGAGCGCGTCGTTGACGGCCGCGGTGAACACCGGACCCGACGGGGTGCGGATCACCGAACCGCGGTTGTCGACGAGCCAGTAGTCGCCGTCCTCGTCACGGCGGAACAGCTGTTCGGTGGATACCCAGGTGTCCGCGGGGGCGAAGACACCGCGCTTGACCGACGCCGTCGGGTCGATCGGACCACGCGGCCGGGCCAGCAGCAGACCCACCTGGCCCGGCTCGGCGCGCAGCACGAAGCCACTGTCGTCCTCCAGGATCAGATCATCGTCGACGTCGTAGGCGGCCAACTCGACGAACGGGCCGCCGGGCAGCGGCCGACCCTTGCTGCCGGGCTTGAGGTCGGCCACGTTCGCCAGCACCGCCTGGCCATCGGTGGTCGCGAAGAACTCCACGACATGGGCCGGGGCGAACAACTCGGAGACCCGCCGCCACAAACCGACCGGCATACCCGCGCCGATGAACAGCCGCACCGACAACGTCCCGTTCAGTGCGAACGACGGATCGTCGATGACCTCACGCAACATCGCCCAGGTGTAGGACACCACCGTGACGCCGTACTGACGGATCTCGTGCAGGAACCGATCGGGCGCCAACCCGCGGGACAGCGCGATGCGGGCACCGCCGACCACCGCGCCGCCGAGGCTCACCAGCAACCCGGACGGATGGTGCAGCGGGGTCAGGCAATACACGGTGTCCCGGTTGCCGAGGTTGGCCGCCGAGGCGGTGCCGAACGCCGACAGCGCCCACCGGTAGTTGGTGATCTGGCGGGCCACCAGCTCACCGTTGATGGTCGCGAACGCGACATATGCCAGATCGCGGGCGAACCCCGGGTCGGGCCGGTACCAGCCGGGCAGCTGCACCCGGTCCGGATCGATCTGCTCCATGTCGACCACGTCGGCGTCGGCAGGCAGGTGCAGGTCACGCGATTCACCACCACCGAGCACGAGCACCCGGCGGTCCAAGGTACGCGCGGCCTCCAGGTTCGCCGGGTCGGTGAGGATCTCCACCACCCCGCCGAGCCGGGCGGCCTGGGCCAGATCGGCGTCCGGGGGCATCAGCACCGCGACCGCGCCCAGGCGCGACAGCGCCGCGATGGCCACCAGGGCGCTGGGTCGGGTCTGCATCAGCACACCGACCCGCACACCCTGTCGGACCCCGACCTCGATGAGTCCGCGCACCACGTTGTTGACACGGCGGTCGACGGCCTCGTAGGTGTGCACACGGCCGTCGAAGAGCAGGAACTCACCGTCGGGATGGCTCATCGCCTGTTCGGTCATGATCCGGCCGAGCGAGATGCGGGTGTGGTCGTTGATCTGCCCCAGTCGCGTCAACCGGGGCAGCGTGCGCGCGGTCTCGACGATCAAGGTCCGGGCCGACTTGTTGGTCGCGACAACGGCACCGGCCGCCGACCGGGCCAGATCGAAGGCCATCTCCGAAGCGGCCGCCGCGCCGTGGGCGACCCGCGAGGCCAATGCGACACCGCCGTCGGCGGATTCGGCGGCATGGGCACCCATCGGGCCCACATCCTCGGGCAGCGGGCCGTCGCCACTGCGCCACTTGACCCAGGACGCCACCGTCGGCCACGTCTGCGTCGCCGCCTTGGAACCCACCACCAGGCCGAAATGCCCTGCACGGATCAGGTATTCGTAGGTCTCGGCCTGCGGCGCGGCGGTCTTGATACCGCGTACCGCTGCGGGCTGGCCGATATCGTCGACCTCGCCGATGACCGCCAGCACCGGACATTTGATATCGGCGAGCGTGACCAGTTCGCCGTGGATGTTGAATCCGCCGGACATCATCCGGTTATGTGCGATGAACTGCTTGAGCAGCTCCGAGATCGCCGGCCCGGACCAGGCGATCCAGCCCTCGGAATCCAGGAACCGGCGCTGCTGTTCGCGCGGCAACAACGCCTCGCGGTCGTGCAGCTGGCGCAGGAAATCCAGCCGGGCCTGCGCGGTCTTGAGCGGGTCGAGCATCTGAAATCCGGTGCGGGCCAACCATCCCGGGATGTCGATGCGGGAGAACACATGGTCGGCCATGAAATTGGCGGCGACCGCGCCGACGTTGGGCGGAATCCCCATCGGCAGCGCGGCCAGGGTGTCCACCGGCGACCCGAATCCGATGATGCTGGCCAGGTCCTTGGACCGCCGATAGGCCGCGGTCTGGTAGCAGAACATGCCGCCCTGGGAGTAGCCGGCCAGGTGCACATCGCTGCCGGTGAGCTTCTTGACGGTGTCGATGGCGTCGCTAAGCGCCACCACATGGTCGGCCAGGTTGCGCTGCATGCCGCCCTCGACCTCATCGGGTGACCCGAAGTCGATGACCCACGGGTCGATGCCCGCCGCATGCAGGATCCCGACGGCGCCGTCCTCGCGGGTCACGTCCCACATATCGGCGGACATCATCATCGGGTGCACCATCAGCACCGGCGGCCCCGGCGGTGTCGCGCCCGGCCGGGTGTCAGGCGGGAAATACCGGCGCAGCCGGTACATCGGCACGCTCTCGATGATCTGATAAGGCGAGGGCACCGCACCGGTTTCCAGACCGCCGTAGCGCAGCACCTCGATGCCGTTCTGCGCGGTGGCCAACAAGCGGCTCACCGGACCGGTGATCAGTGAGAAATCCACCAACGCGCAACTCCCCTGCCGTGTGAGCCCGCAAAGTGGCTCCCGATCCCCCGATTGCCTCGACATCATGGCACAGCGCCGCTGGTCGCCCGCTGAGAATGTTCAGCACTAGCCTGGTGGGGACATGGCGCATCTTCTCGGGGCCGAGGCCCTCCATCTGGAATACCCCACCAAGGTCGTTTTCGACTCCGTCTCACTCGGTGTCAACGAGGGCGACCGGATCGGCATCGTCGGCCGCAACGGCGACGGCAAGTCCAGCCTGCTGGCCATGCTGGCCGGACGGGTGAAGCCCGACGGGGGCCGGGTGACCGTGCGCGGCGGCGTCCGCGTCGGTGTGCTCGACCAGGCCGACACGCTGGACCCGACCGATACCGTCGGCCACGCCGTCGTCGGCGACGTCCCCGAACACGAATGGGCCGGGGATCCGCGCGGCCGCGATGTCATTGCCGGCCTGCTCGGCGATCTGGACTGGCACGCGAAGCTGGGCACGCTGTCCGGCGGCCAGCGCCGCCGGGTGGCGCTGGCCCAGCTGCTCGCCGGTGACCACGACGTCCTGGCACTCGACGAGCCGACCAACCACCTCGACGTCGAGGCGATCACCTGGCTGGCCGAACATCTGAAGCGACGCTGGAGCCCGACCTCGGGCGGGCTGCTGGTGGTCACCCACGATCGCTGGTTCCTCGACGAGATCTGCACAGTCACCTGGGAAGTGCACGACCGGATCGTCGAACCATTCGAGGGCGGCTATGCCGCCTACATCCTGCAGCGCGTCGAGCGGGACCGGCAGGCCGCCACCATCGAGGAGCGGCGCAAGAACCTGGCCCGCAAGGAACTGGCCTGGCTGCGCCGCGGCGCGCCGGCCCGCACCTCCAAACCGAAGTTCCGCATCGACGCGGCCAACGCGCTGATCGCCGACGTCCCCGAGATCCGGGACAAGGTCGCGCTGCAGTCGCTGGCGGTGACCCGGCTGGGAAAGCAGGTCGTCGACCTGCTCGACACCTCGGTCAGCTACGGCGATCGCGAGGTGCTGCACGAGGTCGAATGGCTGATCGCACCGGGCGAACGCACCGGAATCCTCGGTGTCAACGGCGCGGGCAAGTCGACGCTGCTGGGCCTGATCGACGGTTCGGTGGAGCCGACCTCGGGCCGGGTCAAGCGCGGTAAGACGGTCAAGGTGGCGACGCTGACCCAGGGCGTGGACAGGCTCGCCGAACACCTCGACGACCCGGTGCGCATCGTGCTCAGCCACCTGGCCACCACCTACAGCTTCGGCACGGGTTCCAAGGCCCAGGAGCTCACCCCCAGCCAGTTGCTGGAGCGGCTCGGGTTCGCCAGCGCGCAACTGTCGACGCCGGTGAAAGATCTGTCCGGCGGCCAGCAGCGCCGACTGCAGCTGCTGCTGATCCTGCTGGAGCAGC
This sequence comes from Mycobacterium sp. C31M, assembly GCF_053345865.1. NCBI lineage: Bacteria > Bacillati > Actinomycetota > Actinomycetes > Mycobacteriales > Mycobacteriaceae > Mycobacterium > Mycobacterium sp. C31M. Next base: position 9,596 of record NZ_JBKFAX010000017.1, read on the forward strand.
CCAACGTGCTGATCCTCGACGAGCCCACCAACGACCTGGACACCGACATGCTCGCGGCCATGGAGGACCTGCTGGACTCCTGGCCGGGCACCATGATCGTGGTCAGCCATGACCGCTATTTCCTGGAGCGGGTCACCGACCAGCAGTACGGAATCCTCGGTGGGCGGCTGCGTCATCTGCCCGGCGGCGTCGACGAATATCTGCGGCTGCGGGCCAAGCACGCCGCGGAGACGGGCCCGGCCGCCGCGCGCCCTGCCGCCGGCGGCGCACCGGGGCTGTCCGGGTCGGATCTGCGGGCGACGCAGAAGGAGGTCACGTCGATCGAGCGCCGGCTGCAGAAGCTGGACGGCCAGATCGGCACCGCACACCAGAAGCTTGCCGAGCACGATCAGGGCGATTTCGAAGGGCTGCAACGACTTACCGGGGCGCTCCGCGAGTTGGAGGCCGAGGTCGCCGAGCTCGAGGAGAAATGGCTGGAGCTGTCCGAAAGCCTCGGCTGATCAGGGAATTGGGTCGGGGGGGCCGTTACGATGACTGCCGTGCGATACGTGCTGGCGCCGCTGACGCTGTGCATTCGGTATTTCCCGCAGCTGGTGGCGTGTTATCTGCTCGGTTATCTCGGCCGGATCGGCGCGATCGAATGGGCCGCCTGGGCCGGGTACGACAACTATGTGTGGGCCTCGCTGATCATGCCACTGGCCGGTATGGCCCGGCTGGGCTCCTATGTGGCGATGTTCCTGGTGATCCGGCCGGGCATCCCGGTGCTGGCGGGACTGGCGCGGCGACCGGCCCGGCAGATCGACATCTTCGCGACCATCATCGTGCCGTTCTTCGCAATCTATCTGGCGTGGCAGATGTTTCGGGAGGACTGGCTGTCGTTCGAGTATCGCGCGATGCAGTACCGGGCCGGCGCGGCCATGATGTCACCGGAGGCGTCCACCCTGCACCCGAGCATGCTGCCGGTCGGCACCGTCACCCTCGTCATCATCGGCCTGGCGCTGATCGCCAGGTTCGCCCTGGGCCGACTGAAGGACCGCACACCCGCCTGGCTGTTACCGGTTCAGGTCTACCTGGACACGCTGTGGGTCTTCCTGGTGCTGACGTACTCGGCCAGCCAGGGGCTCACCATCTTGATCAACCCGTCGGCCTGGATTGCCGAACGACGGATCATCGTGTGGTTCAACGACACCCGCGAGAGTCTGTTCTCCCACGTGCAGTTCCTGCAGAAGATGTGGGACGGGTTGACGTGGGCCATCAGCACCGTCTTCGGCGGCGCGGCGGTACCGCTGATCTGGTTGGCGGTGGCCTGCATCGTCTACGGCGCCACCGCCAAGGCCGACTGGCGCGCCGAGGCCCAACGAATCGGTGGTGACCGGGTCGACCGGTGGATGCAGCGCTCGGAGGCGCGACGCACCCAGTTGAGCACCGGATGGAAACGCGTCCCCGGCAAGGTCCGCACCGAAGTGCGCGATCAGCTGACCGGCCAGATCGGCAAGTTCAAACCGATCACCGACTCGGCCCATGTCATCGCCGCCGGCGGCCTGCTCGCGCTGTCGGTGTATGTGCTGGGCTATCTCGGTCTGGCCTGGCTGGACATGGCCGGCAGCTTCTACCGCGCGCAGTTGGGGCCGGGCTACCTGTTCCGAGGCATGGCCTGGCTGATGGGACCGCACGACATCGAGTTCTGGTTCGCCACCTGGGATCTGATGGCGCTGATATCGCATTCGATCATCGAGCCGCTGCGGATCTGCCTGGTGGCCACCGCGCTGGCCTGGTGCGTACAGCGCTCTGCCGCTACAGCTCCAGCCGAAGCAGAATCGAGCCGTCCGGTCTCCTGACGTCCACCGCCGTCGGCTCCGTCGTCGCCGGCACCAGGAACGTCCACGGCAGCGACAGCTCCGCACCGCACGGTGGACCGTTGCCACGCCACGAACGCTCCCCCTCGATCAGATAGCCCACGCAGCCGAATTCCTCGGTGGCCGTGCCGGATCGCTCGATGAGCACGTTCAGTTGGACGGTGCCCTCGGGCAGGGCCGACCCGGGTTTGGTCGTCGTGCGGCTGACATTGCGGACCGACCACATCTGCCCGTCCACCTCGATGGACTGCCGCGGCGCGGCGGTGTGCGCGGGCACGACGGTGTGCCGGTAGTCGGCCCATTCCGGTTCCAGGATGAACACGGTGGTGGTGATCGCCGCCGCGGCAGCGACGGCGGTGCCGATCAGATTGCGCTGCCAGAGTTTCATGTCCCGACCTGCGTGCCCGGGCCGATGTCGATCAGATCGGTGCGCTGCACCCGCGCGTCGGCCAGATCGATGTCGACGACCAGCCGCGAATTCAGCCGCCAGTCGCCGACCCACATCCGCAGTGCGATCCGGCCCCGGTCCGGTGCCACGAGATCGGGCGGCACGTCGAACACCCACGACCCGCTCAGCCGGATCCCGGGGACCAGCGCCCCGGTGACCGGGATGAGGCCGAGCCGGCTGGTGGGCACATAGGTGTTGGACCCGACGATCAGTTCGACCGAGGGCACCTGGTCGCGGCGGGTCGTCATCGCCGCGCCGTCGACGGCGACCCAGATACCGACCGCGTCGACCGTGCCCGGCGGGTACTGCGTCTTGTCGACCCGGGGCCCGATCCGGACGCCGTCGACCTGCGCGGTGATCGCCGCGCCGGTGGCCTGCTGCCCCATCGCGACCTCGACATCGAAGGGGGCGAAGACTTCGTCGGGAATGGGCAGGCTGTGCCACATCCAGGCAGCGGCCGCGACGACCGCGGCGGTCAGCAACGCCGTCAGCGGGCGCCTCATCCCTTGCCGCCGACCGTAACGCGCAGCTGTGCATAGTCGGTCATGCTGGGCACCCAGCCCTGCCCGACGGTCGCGTTGATCTTGCGGACTTCCTTGCTGATCCACAGCGGCAGTTGCGCGCCGACCGCCACCGCATCGGCCGGAACCTCCCACAGCAGCACCACCTCGTCGGTCAGGCCAGGTCCGAGGCGCATCGAGAGGGTGCCGTCGGCCAGTCGAACTGCCGCCAGTTCGATTGCGTCGGACTGGTCGACGAGTTCCACCGGTTGTGCCACCGGGCCTGGCAGGGTGCTGGTGTTGTGCACCTTCACCACCAGCCCGAGATAGCGGCGACCCGGCTTCGGTGCGAACAATCGCCGCTGCCCGGCACGGACCTCGTCGACCAGGGTGGCGCGCAGCACCGTCATCTCGAACCGTCCGGTGTCGAACTGTTCGCCGGCCTTGATGTCGGTTACCTTCTTGTCGACGGTGTCCAGACCGCCGAACGCCGCGGTGGCAACCAGCACCGCCACCAGGCCGGCGCGGCGCCACTCCTTGAATCCCCAGCCCGCCAGCCAGTTACGAAAGCGTGCGGTGACGGTGATGGCGGCGCTCCCCCGAGCCGGTTCCATGCTGGGGATAGTACCTAGCGCAACGCGATCCGGAGTCGATCGGTGGTGTCGCGGACGACGTTGAGCTGCTTGGCAACCTGGGTGGGTGCGGTCCCGCCCCGGGCGTCGCGGGAGTTCACCGAGCCCTCGACGGTGAGGATGTCGCGCACCTCGGGGGTGAGTTCGTCATGGATCTGCGCGAACTCCGCGTCGGTCAGATCCTCCAGGCCGACGCCGCGGACCTCGGCCGCGCGCACCGCGGCACCGGCGGCCTCGTGGGCGACCCGGAACGGTACGCCGCGGCGGACCATCCATTCGGCGATATCGGTGGCCAGCGTGTAACCCAGCGGAGCCAGCGCCACCATCCGGTCGGTGTCGAAGGTCAGCGTGCCCACCAGCCCGGCCATCGCCGGCAGCAGCAGCTCCAGCTGCGCCACCGAATCGAAGACGGGTTCCTTGTCCTCCTGCAGGTCCCGGTTGTAGGCCAGCGGCTGCGCCTTCAGGGTGGCCAACAGGCCGGTGATGTTGCCGATCAGTCGGCCGGACTTGCCGCGGGCCAGCTCGGCGATATCCGGATTCTTCTTCTGCGGCATGATCGAGCTGCCGGTGGACCAGGCGTCGTGCAAGGTGGCGTACCCGAATTCGGTGGTGCTCCACAGGATCAGGTCCTCGGCGAGCCGGGACAGGTCGACACCGATCATCGCGAGTACGAACCCGGCCTCGGCCGCGAAGTCGCGCGCGGCGGTGGCGTCGATCGAATTGTCCGCCGCCGCGGCGAATCCGAGTTCGGCGGCGATGGCATCGGGATCCAGGCCCAGCGAGGATCCGGCCAGTGCGCCGGAACCGTACGGGGACACCGCCGCCCGTTTGTCGAAGTCGACGAGGCGGTCGACGTCGCGCAGCAGCGGATGGGCGTGGGCCAACAAGTGATGGGCCAGCAGCACCGGCTGTGCGGACTGCAGGTGCGTCTTGCCCGGCAGGATCGCCGTCGGGTGTGTCTGGGCCTGGGTGGCCAGGGCGGTGACAACCTGCAGGACACCGTCGGCGACCCGGCGGACCGCGTCGCGCAGCCACATCCGGAACAGGGTGGCCACCTGGTCGTTGCGCGACCGGCCGGCCCGCAACCGGCCACCCAGCTCGGGCCCGACCCGGTCGATCAGCCCGCGTTCCAGCGCGCCGTGCACGTCCTCGTCGCTGGGCAGCGGACCGAAGCTGCCGTCGGCGACGTCTGAGCCGAGGCTGTCCAGGCCGGCCAGCAGACCGTCGCGCTGCTCGTCGGTGAGCAGCCCGGCGCGGTGCAGCACCCGGGCATGTGCCTTGGACGCGGTGACGTCATAGGGCGCCAGCACCCAGTCGAAATGGGTGGACTTGCTCAGCGCGGCAAGGGCATCGGAGGGCCCGTCGGCGAACCGGCCGCCCCAGAGCGATCCTTCGTTGGTGGTGCTCATGGGCCTCAGAGACCCAGGTCGCGCTTGGCCGAGATCTTGGAGCTCAGGCCGTGCACGTGCACGAAGCCCTTGGCGCTGGACTGGTCGAAGCTGTCGCCCTCGTCGTAGGTGGCCAGGTTGAAGTCGTACAGGCTGGTCGGGCTGCGCCGGCCGTTGACCGCGATGTGTCCGCCGTGCAGCACCAGGCGGATCTCACCGGTGACGTGCTCCTGGGTGTGCGCGACGAAGGACTCCAGCGCGCGCTTGAGCGGCGAGTACCAGAGGCCGTCGTAGACCAGCTCGCCCCACTTCTGGTCGGTGCCGCGCTTGTAGCGGCCCAGCTCGCGCTCCAGGGTGACGTGCTCGAGCTCGGTGTGCGCGGTGATCAGCACCATGGCGCCGGGCGCCTCATAGATCTCGCGGCTCTTGATACCGACCAGGCGGTCCTCGACGACGTCGAGCCGACCGACACCCTGCGCGCCGGCGCGCCGGTTCAGCTCCTCGATGGCCTGCAGCACGGTGACCGGGCGACCGTCGATGGACACCGGCACACCCTTGTCGAATCCGACGATGACCTCATCGGGTGAGCTCCAGTTGATGGTGGGGTCTTCGGTGTAGTCGTAGACGTCCTTGGTTGGGGCGTTCCACAGGTGCTCCAGGAACCCGGTCTCCACGGCGCGGCCCCACACGTTCTGGTCGATGGAGAACGGCGAGCGCTTGGTGACGTTGATCGGGATGTCGTTCTCCTCGGCGAACGCGATGGCCTTCTCCCGGGTCCAGGCGTAGTCCCGGACCGGGGCGAGCACCTGCAGATCCGGTGCCAGCGAGGCGAATCCGACCTCGAAGCGGACCTGGTCGTTGCCCTTGCCGGTGCAGCCGTGCGCGACGATTCCACCCTTGTGCTCGCGCGCGGCCTTGACCAGGTGCTTGACGATCAACGGCCGGCTGATCGCCGAGACCAGCGGGTAGCGGTCCATGTAGAGCGCGTTCGACTGGATGGTCGGCAGGCAGTACTCGTCGGCGAACTCGTCGCGGGCGTCGACGACGACGGCCTCGACGGCGCCGCAGTCCAGGGCACGCTGGCGGACGACATCCATGTCTTCGCCGCCCTGGCCGAGGTCGATGGCGACGGCGACGACCTCTTTGCCGGTTTCCTTGCCGATCCAGCTGATGGCCACCGAGGTGTCCAGACCGCCGGAATACGCCAGGATGACGCGCTCGGACATTCGTACTTCTCCTTGTTAGTGCTTGCTTATTTCAAGTTGTCGAACATGGCGGCCAGCTCGGCGCCCGTCATCGGCTCACGTGCCATCACGAAGATGGTGTCATCTCCGGCGATGGTGCCGACAACCTGGGGCAACGATGCCCGGTCGATGGCGCTGGCCAGGTAGTGCGCAGCCCCCGGCGGGGTGCGCAGGACCGCGAGGTTTCCGCTGGCATCGGTCAAGACCAGCAGCTCGCCGAGCAGCCGGCTCAGCCGCTCGGTGCCACCGGACACCCCGCGCACCGGGCTGCCGTCCTCGGGGACGACGTACACCCCGACACCGCCGTCGGCACCGCGTAGCTTCACCGCACCGAGCTCCTCCAGATCCCGCGACAGGGTGGCCTGGGTGACCTCGATGCCCTCGGCGGCCAGCAGTGTCGCCAGCTCGGTCTGGCTGCTGATCTGTTTTGCGGACAGCAACGTGACGATCCGGGCCTGGCGGCCGACGCGGGTGGGAGAACTCATGCCCGTTCCAGCAACCAGACCAGCATCGCCTTCTGGGCGTGCAGCCGGTTCTCGGCCTCGTCGAAGACCGCGCTCTGCGGTCCGTCGATCACCTCGTCGGTGATCTCATGCCCGCGATGCGCTGGAAGACAGTGCAGCACAACGGCTTCCGGATCAGCGAGCTTGAGCAGATCGCTGTTCACCTGGAACGGCCGGAACGGGCGGACCCGGTCCAGGCCGTCGTTCTCCTGCCCCATCGAGGTCCAGGTGTCGGTGACGAGCACGTCGACCCCGTCGACGGCGGCCTTCGGGTCGGCTGAGAGGGTGACCGTTGCCCCGGTCTCGGCGGCCCGCCGGCGGGCGGCGTCGACGAACTGCGGGTCCGGCTCGAAACCCTTCGGCGCGGCGATCGTGACATTGATGCCCGCGGTGACCCCGCCCAGCATCAGCGAGTGCGCCATGTTGTTGGCGCCGTCGCCGAGGTAGGTCATCCTCAGACCGGCCAGCTTCGGTTTGCGCTCGGCCAGGGTCTGCAGATCGGCCAGCACCTGGCACGGGTGGAACTCGTCGGACAGTGCGTTGACAATTGGGACCGTCGACCCGGACGCCATGGCGGCCAGCCGTTCCTGAGCGAAGGTCCGCCACACGATGGCGTCGACATAGCGCGACAGCACCGCCCCGGTGTCCTCCAGGGTTTCCTCACGGCCTAGTTGGGTGCTGCGGCCGTCCACGACGACAGCGTGCCCGCCGAGCTGGGCGATGCCCATCTCGAAGGAGAACCGGGTGCGGGTCGAGTTCTTCTCGAAGATCACCGCGACACCGCGCGGACCCTCCAGAGGCCGTCGCGAGAACGGTGCGGACTTGAGTTGGGCGGCCAGCGCCAGCACCTCGGCCTGTTCCTCGGGGGTGAGGTCGTCGTCGCGCAGAAAATGCCTGAGTGTCATGGCGCTCCCTTGTCCAGCACCGCGGGCAGGGCGGTGAGGAAGTGATCGATCTGGTCGTCGGTGATGATCAGCGGCGGCGCCAACCGGACCAGGTTCGCCGCGGCGGCGTTGACCAGGAAGCCGGCGGCCCGGGCGGCGTCCTCCACGGACTTGGCCGCGTCCTGGTTCAGCGCGATACCGATCAGCAAACCCTTGCCGCGGACATGGTCGACCAGTGGGTGATCCAGTGCCTCGACACCGGTGCTGATGGTCTTGCCGGCCGCCCCGGCCCGGGCGACCAGGTCCTGCGCGGCCACGGTGTCCAGGACCGCGTTGGCGGCCGCGGTGCTGATCGGGTTGCCGCCGAAGGTGCTGCCGTGCATACCCGGGGTGAGCAGGTCGGCGGTGGCACCGATGGCCAGGCAGGCGCCGATCGGCAGGCCGCCGCCCAGCCCCTTGGCCAGGGTGACGATATCGGGGGTGATGCCGTCGTGCTGGTGGGCGTAGAAGGCACCGGTGCGGGCGATCCCGGTCTGCACCTCGTCGAGCACCAGCAGAGCGCCTGCGGCGGTGGTGATCTCACGGGCGGCGGCCAGGTAGCCCGGTGGTGGGACGACGACGCCGCCCTCCCCCATGATCGGTTCCAGGAACACCGCGGCAGTCTGATCGTCGACGGCGTCCTTGAGGGCTGCGACGTCGCCGTAGGGCACGAAGGTGACCTGGCCGGGCAGCGGTTCGAACGGGGCGCGTTTGGCGGGCTGGCCGGTGAGCGCCAGCGAGCCCATCGTTCGGCCGTGGAAACCGCCTTCGGCGGCAATGACTTTGGTCCGTCCGGTGAGCCGCGTGATCTTGAACGCGACCTCGTTGGCCTCGGTGCCGGAGCTGCAGAAGAAGGCCCTGGCGGGGTAGCCGAGCTGCCCGACCAGTTTTTCGGCCAGCGCGATACCGGGTTCGGTGGCATACAGATTCGAGGTGTGCCCCAGCGTGTTGAGCTGTGCGGTGACGGCCTCGATGATCGCCGGGTGACGGTGGCCGAGCAGGTTGACCGCAATACCGCCGAGCAGGTCCAGGTAGGTCTTGCCGGACTCGTCGGTGACCACCGCACCGTCCCCACTGACCAGGGCCAGCGGCGGGGTGCCGTAGTTGTTCATCATCACCGCTTCCCAGCGGGTCTGCAGTGTCATGCGGGTACCACCTTGGTTCCGGTTCCTTCGTCGGTGAAAAGCTCGACCAGCACACAGTGTTCGACCCGACCGTCGATGACATGTGCGCTGGGCACACCGCCGTCGACGGCCCGCAGGCAGGCCTCGATCTTGGGCACCATGCCCGATTCCAGCCGGGGCAGCAGTTGGGTCAGTGCGGCACTGTCGATCTCGCTGACCAGCGAGGTGCGGTCGGGCCAGTCGGTGTAGAGGCCCTCGACATCGGTGAGCATCAACAGCTTCTCGGCGCCGAGCGCCTCGGCCAGCGCGGCGGCGGCGGTGTCGGCGTTGATGTTGTGCACCACCCCGTCGACGTCGGGGGCGATGGTCGAGACCACCGGGATACGGCCGGCGGCAATCAGATCCAGCAGCGATCCGGCGTTGACGTGTTCGACGTCGCCGACCAGGCCGATATCGGTGGCCACCCCGTCGACGGTGACGCTGCGCCGTACCGCGGTGAACAGGGCGGCATCCTCGCCGGTGACACCGACCGCGTACGGGCCGTGTGCGTTGATCAGGCCGACGAGTTCGCGGCCGACCTGGCCGAACAACACCATGCGGGCGACGTCGAGCACCTCGGGTGTGGTGACCCGGAAGCCACCTTTGAAATCGCCTGCGATGCCCAGCTTCTTGAGCATGGCGCTGATCTGCGGGCCGCCGCCGTGCACGACGACGGGTCGGATACCGCAGTTGCGCAGGAACACCATATCGGCGGCGAAGGCGGCCTTGAGCCGGTCGTCGGTCATGGCGTTGCCGCCGTACTTCACGACGACGATCTTGCCGTGCAGTTGTTTGAGCCAGGGCAGCGCCGCAGCCAGGACTGCCGCCTTGGTGTCAGTGATCGTCATGAGCTGTAGGCCGAGTTCTCTTCGACGTAGGCATGCGACAGATCGGTGGTGCGGATCGAGGCGGCGGCATCGCCGGAGGCCAGGTCGATCACCACCGCGATCTCGTCACCAGACAGATCGACCTCGCGCGCACCGGGGGCGCCGGCGCCGTCGACGCATACTGGGAAACCGTTGAACGACACACTGATCCGCTGGGGGTCCAGCGTCACCGGGGCGATCCCGACGGCGGCGAGCACCCGGCCCCAGTTCGGATCGGATCCGAACAGCGCCGTCTTGACCAGACTGTCCCGGGCAACGACGCGTGCGGCGGTCAGGGCCTCGTCCTCGTCGACCGCGCCCTCGACGGTGATGACTACACGTTTGGTAACGCCCTCGGCGTCGGCCTGCAACTGGGCGCACAGGTCGTCGCAGACCGCGAAGACCGCCGCATCCAGTTCGTCCTGGCTCGGGGTGACCTCGCTGGCGCCGGAGGACAACAGCAGGACGGTGTCGTTGGTGGAACTGCTGCCGTCGACGTCGAGCCGGTCGAAGGTCTTGGCGGTCGCCCGCCGCAGCGCGGTGTCCAACGCGGTCGCATCCGCGGCGGCGTCGGTGGTGATGACCACCAGCATGGTCGCCAACGACGGGGCCAACATGCCCGCGCCCTTGGCCATCCCGCCGACCGTCCAGTTGTCATTGTGCAGCGCAACCTGTTTGGGCACGGTATCGGTGGTCATGATGGCCCGCGCGGCCTCTTCCCCACCGGTCAGCCCACCCGCCATCTCGTGCACGATCTCGGTGACGCCGGCCAGCACCTTGTCCATCGGTAGCCGGTCGCCGATCAGCCCGGTCGAGCACACCGCGACCTCGATGGCGCCGGTCTCGGTGCCCCAGTCACTCAGCGCGGCGGCGACGGCTTCGGCGGTCGCGTGGGTGTCCTGGAAACCGCCGGCGCCGGTGCAGGCGTTGGCGCCGCCGGAGTTCAGGACGACGGCACGCAGTCGACCGGTGGTGAGCACCTGCTGCGACCACTGCACCGGGGCGGCCTTGATCTGGTTGCGGGTGAACACGCCCGCGGCGTGGTGATCGGGGCCTTCGTTGAAGACCAGTGCCAGGTCGAGCGCGCCGGAGGCCTTGATGCCGGCCGGGATCCCGGTGGCCCGGAAGCCCGCCGGGGCGGTGACGCCCTGCGTCCGAACGAGTTTCGGGGTCTGATGGTTCGCTCCGCTCACGGCGCCACTCCCACGGTCGAAAGTCCTTCGGTCTCGGGCCAGCCCAGCGCCAGGTTCATCGATTGCACGGCGGCGCCGCCGGTCCCCTTGGTGAGGTTGTCGATGGCGCACAGCGCCACCAAGGTTTTCGCCTCGGCGTCGACGGCCACCGCGATCTGCGCCGCGTTGCTGCCGATCACCGAGCCGGTCTTGGGCAACTGCCCCTCGGGCAACACATGGATGAAGGGTTCGTCGGCATAGAACTTCTCGTACGCCGCGCGGACCTCTTGTTCGGTGGCCGTCGTCGGCGCGGTGCAGGTCGCCAGGATGCCACGCGAGGTCGGGATGAGCACGGGCGTGAACGACACCGTCACCGGCTTCTCGGTGACCTTGCGCAGGCCCTGCGCGATCTCCGGGGTGTGCCGGTGCTTGCCGCCGACGTTGTAGGCGCGCGCCGATCCGATGACCTCGGCGCCGAGCAGGTCCACCTTGGCCGACTTGCCGGCGCCGGAGGTACCGCTGACGGCGACGACGGTGACCTGCGGTTCCACCAGGTCGGCGGCGACGGCAGGCAGCAGGGCCAGCAGCGCCGAGGTCGGGTAGCAGCCTGGCACGGCGATGCGGGTGGCACCCTTGAGCGCGTCGCGGCCACCGGGCAGCTCCGGTAGGCCGTAGGGCCAGGTGCCGGCGTGCGCGCTGCCGTAGAACTTCTCCCAGTCGGCGGCCTCGGTCAGCCGGAAGTCGGCGCCGCAGTCGATGATGACGGTGTCGCCGAGTTGTGCGGCGAGTTCGGCCGAATGTCCGTGCGGCAGGCCCAAGAATACGACGTCGTGCTCGGCGAGCAGTGCGGCATCGGTGGGCTGCAGCACCCGGTCGGCCAGCGGCAGCAGATGCGGATGATGCTCGGCCAGGGTCGTGCCGGCGCTGGCCGCGGCGGTGAGCGCGCCGATGGTCAGTCGGCCGTCCGCGTAGGCGGGGTGGCCGAGCAGCAGGCGCAGAATCTCCCCGCCCGCGTACCCGCTGGCGCCGGCGACAGCTACGGAAGTCATACACCGATCTTTGCATTGTTATGCAGCGATACGCAAACTCATTAATCACGACTTCGTCGCGAGCGACCGCAAAGCGTCCGCCGGGTCGGCGTGTCGGTGTACAGACACGGTCGCTCGCGCCATGGGAGCAGCTCAGGCCCGCTGGATTGCACCCACCCGCTCGGCTGCCGCAGCGACGGCGGCATCACGCGAAGCGCTGGCCTCGTCTTCGGTCAGCGTCCGGTCGGCGGCCCGGAACCGCAGCGCCAGGGTCAGCGATTTGCGGCCGTCCCCGATCTGCGGGCCGGTGTAGACGTCGAACAACCGGACATCCTCCAGTAGCTCACCGGCGCCATCCCGGACGGCGTCGACGACGGCGCCGGCCGCCACATCATCGGCGACGATCAGGCTGATGTCCTGGAACACCGCCGGGAACGGGGACACCGCGGGTGCGGGCAGCCGATCGACGATGGGGATGTCATCGAGGTTCAGCTCCACGGCGCAGGTGCCCGCAGGCAGCCCGGCACGCTCGATCACGGCCGGATGCAGCTGCCCGGCATACCCCACCGGGACATCCCCGATGAGCACCTCGGCGCATCGTCCGGGATGCCAGGGCAGGTGCGCGGCGGTGCGCAAGGTCAGCTCGATACCGGCGGCGCGGCCGATAACACGGACCGCCTCGAATGCGTCGGCGGCCTCGACCTTGCGGCCGGGACCCCACGGTCCGGCGGGCTCACGCAGCCCGGCCAGCACCACACCGACGTGTTCGGGCTGGCGTGGCAGTGAGGTGTCCAGTCCGGCGATCTCGGCATCGGTGGGCCGCCGGTCGGTCGGAATGCGGTCCACGGCCCTGGTCTCCGATGTCTGCACGGCGACATGCGAGATGGCGAACAACGAGGTGTCCACCGCGCCACGGGAGACGTTGCGGGCCAATGCCTCCAGCAGACCGGGCAGCAAGGTGCTGGCGATGAATGGCCGGTCGGACTCCAGTGGGTTGAGCAGCGTGACGACGGATCGCCTCGGGTCTTCCGGGTCGAGGCCCCATTGATCGAACACCCCGGCCGGTAGGAACGGGGTCGGCAGCACCTCGACAAAACCGTCCAGCGCCAACGACTTTCCGAGCGCACGCCGACGCTTCTGTACCGGTGTCAGACCGCGCCCGGGCGGGGCGAGCGGCAGCACCGACGGGATGGCGTCCAGCCCCTCCAGACGCAGCACCTCCTCGACCAGATCGGCCGGCTCACGCAGGTCGGTCCGCCAGCTCGGCGGTGTCGCAGTCAACACGCCCTCGGTCTCGGTGACCTCGGCCCCGATCTGGGTGAGCCGACGCGCCGCGACACCGGCCGGGTAGGTGACACCGGCGACCCGGTCGGGCAGATCCGACGGCATGCTCACCGCGGCCGGGGACCAGTCTTCGCGCGGCGGATCGCCCCGCCAGTCGGTCAGCGTCGGATCGACGGTGCCACCGGCGATCTCGGCGAGCAGTGTCGCGCAGCGGTCCAGCGCAGCCACCGAGATGGCCGGGTCGACGGTGCGCTCGTAGCGCCGTCCCGCCTCACTGACCAGCCGCAGCCGGCGCTGGGTCCGTGATACCGCGGCCGGATCCCACACCGCGGCTTCGAGCAGCACATCGGTGGTCGAGGCGCGCACCTCGGTGGTGCCGGCACCCATCACACCGCCGATCGCCGCGGTGGCCACATCGTCGACGATCAGCACATCGGTGTCGTTGAGCGTGCGGGTGACATCGTCGAGGGTGGTGACCTGCTCCCCCGCCCCGGCGAACCGCACGTCGAAGGCGCCGGTGATCAGCGACCGGTCGTGCGCGTGCATCGGATGGCCGAGCTCGAGCATCACATAGTTGGTGACATCGACGGCCGGTGAGATGGCCCGGATCCCGGACAGCAGCAGCCGTCGCTGCAGCCACCACGGTGACACCGCGGCCGGGTCGATCCCGGTGACCGGGCGCAGCCCGAACCGTTGCACGCCGGTGCCCGGCTGGATCGTCAGCGGCCACGCCTCACCCTCGACGGGCAGCGGCGCGATATCGGCCGGGTCGACGAACTCCAGGTCGGTGGCACAGGCGATCTCGCGGGCCAGACCGCGAATCGAGAGGCAGTAACCCCGGTCCGGGGTGATCGCGAGGTGGAACACCACATCGTCGAGACCGACGACGTCGATGGCCGACGCACCCGGCTCTGCGGTACCGGCCGGCAGCACCATGATGCCGGAATGGTCACCGCCGAGGTTCAATTCGGAGGCCGAGCAGATCATGCCGTCGGAGGTGCGGCCGTAGGTCTTGCGCTTGGCGATCGTGAAATCGCCGGGCAGGACCGTGCCGGGAAGCGCCACCACCACGAGGTCGCCGACGGCGAAGTTGGTGGCGCCGCAGACGATGTCGCGGGGCAGCCCGTCAACATTGGCCTCACCGACATCCACCTTGCAGGCCCGGATGGGCTTCTTGAATTCGGTGAGTTCCTCGATCTCGGTGACCCGGCCGACGGTCAGCGGTCCGGTGACCGGCCCCACCGGGATGATCTCCTCGACCTCGTGGCCGAGGCGGATCAGGATCTGCTCGAGTTCGTCGGCCGACACATCCCAGTCGGGCGTGCCGAGCCGGACGGTATCCCGCAGCCAGCTGTAGGGAACACGCATCAGGCACCCACCCCGAACGGCAGGGAGAACCGCACGTCACCCTCGACCATGTCACGCATATCCGGAATACCGTTGCGGAACTGCAGAGTTCGCTCCAATCCCATACCGAAGGCGAAGCCGGAATACTCGGTGGGATCGATTCCGCAGGCGCGCAACACATTCGGATTCACCATGCCGCAACCACCCCATTCCACCCAGCCCGGACCGCCCTTCTTGTTCTCGAACCACACGTCGACCTCGGCCGACGGTTCGGTGAACGGGAAGAAGTGCGGCCGGAACCGGGTACGGCCGCTCGCGCCGAACTCGGCGCGGGCCAGCGCGTCCAGCGTGCCGCGCAGATTGGCCATCGTCAGGCCCTTGTCCACCGCCAGTCCCTCCACCTGATGGAAGACCGGCGTATGGGTGGCGTCGAGCTCGTCGGTGCGGAACGTGCGCCCCAACGAGATGATGTAGACCGGCAACTCGCGCTCCAGCAGCGCACGGATCTGCACCGGCGAGGTGTGGGTGCGCAACACCTGGCGCGACCCGTCCGGAGCGATCTGGAAGGTGTCCTGCTCGCTGCGGGCCGGATGGTCCGGCGGGAAGTTCAGCGCGTCGAAGTTGAACTGCTCGGTCTCGACCTCGGGCCCCTCGGCCAGTTCCCAGCCCATCGCGACAAAGGTGTCCGCGATCCGCTCGGCGAGCAGGGTGATGGGGTGTCGGGCGCCGACGGGCTGCCGCGTCGAGGGCAGTGTCACATCGATACGTTCGGCCACCAGCACCGCGGCATCCCGCTCGGCGCGCAGCGCCACCAGCCGATCGTCGTAGCTCTGCTGCGCCTCGGTGCGCGCGACGTTCACCCGCTTACCCGCGTCGGCGCGCTCGGTCTTGGGCAACGTGCCCAGGGCCTGGCGCGCCAGCGCGATCGGGGAACGGTCACCGAGGTGTTCGGTCTTCGCCCGGGCCAGCGCATCCAGGTCGGCGGCCTCATCAAAGGCCTGCCGGGCCGCGGCAACTGCGCTGATCAGGGCGTCTTCTGAGAGCTCCGTCACCCGGCGATCATAGGTGATGCGCAGATGAGAGCGACGTCACGCACCCTCGGCGGCGCCCGCGTCGCCGCCGGCGACAGCCCCCGCGTCCCGCACGGTGGGCAGCGCTTTCACCCAGTACATCTGCAGGTCCTCCGGCACACCGCTCGGCCTGGTGGCGAACAGCTGCTTGCGCACCCGTTTGGCGCTGACCCCCAGCGCGTCGAAGTCCTCGGGGTCGATCGCCTCCAGCGTCGTGTGGGAGATGATCAGGCCGCCCTTGGTGGCCCGTTCCATCACCCGGGCAGCGATGTTGACGTCGACACCGAGCCAGTCCGAACCGATGCGCTGCGGGTGCCCGGTGTGGATGCCGGCCCGCATCCGTGGTGTGTAGCCGTCCACCTCGACCGTGCTGACGGCATCCAGGGCGGCGAGCACCGCCCGGATGGCCGTGGCGGGGTCGGAGAACACCACCATGGCGCCGTCACCCATGCGTTTGACGATATGGCCACCCTGGGCCAGCAGAGGAGGCTCGGCCACCTGGGCCACGCGGCGCAGCAACCGCAGGGTGGCGTCGTCACCGGCCCGCAACGACCAAGCCGAGAAGCCGACGAGGTCGGTGAAGACCAGCGTCATCTCCCGGTTGGCGGGCTTGCCCGAGACCCGCTCGGTGAGCGCCTGCCAGACCTGCAGGGCGCCGAGGCTGATCTCACGGGATGCCGCCTCGCGCTCCAGGAGGCGGTCGGCGGCCCGGGCAGCGGCGCGTGGGCCACCCTCGCCGGCCGCCGACAGCGGGTCACCGAATTCCGGATCCCCGGGCAGGGCGCGCCGCGCTCGGCGGATCATCGCGACGACGTCGGCGTTGTGATTGGTGGCCGTCAGCCATCCGAGTGGGCCGGCGGAGCGCGGGACGTCAGCGGGTTGGCGCTGCCCGGTGCGTGCGGATCGCTCCTCGAACGATTCGGCCTCCACACGGCCACCTTATGCGGCACTCCCGGTACCGGCAATGACGACCCACGAAGACCCATTCGAGGCCGCGATTCCCCGGTCCGCACCGGGTGCGACACATCCGATGACCGTAGTGACACACGTCATACCAACCGACGGCACCGCCTACTGCGACATTGGCCGGCACAAAGAATCTGCGCGATCCGAAGCCTCACACATCAAGATCAGCTGCGGCAGGGTGACCGACAACATCCTCGCCTCGCAGGCGCGGCGACCATCACGTGAATTCGGGTCAGGCACAACAGAAGTAGGGAGGTCGGTGAACATGCACCCGTCCTGTCCGCCTTGCTGGAGCCCGACCACAACCGAAGTCAATGTACTCGCGGCAGAGCACTTCTCGCGATTCCGGCGATGACCACGTCGTAGCCGAAGACTCCACGAATCACCAATCCCACACCGGCAGTGCGGTTCTGACCCACTGCCGGTCACAGAACGCACGCGCGGCAAGATGCCGGCGTCCGACGAATGGAGAATGAATGAAGCGGATTGGCGGGACACGCCACCGGGCGACAGTGGCGGGCCTGGCGCTCGCGGCACCGGCGGCACTGGCCTTTCTCGGCGCCGGGGCCGCACATGCGGAGGTGCAGGAATCCGCACCCGCGCCCTACGTCACCAGTCGTCAGGCGATCCTGATCTCCGACGACGCCCTACGAGTGGCCGATTATGGCCAGGCGCGCGGCTTCCTGGACACCCGCTCGGCGGAATCCGGCATCGTGCACGCGCAGGGCGAGGGGCGCGACAGCGTCAAAGCCGTGCCGGGTACCACGTCCGCTCCGTTCGCCGTCGAACACAACGGGCAGTTCACCGCGGGTGCGCCCATCGGCGATTGGTGACCACACCCGGTGGCTGAACGCCTCGGTGCGCCGCACGATTCCTCGTGCGGCGCACCGTCGTATGCGGGCAGTGTGACGCCCGCTTGTGACCGTGCCTGACCACGCGTCACAGCCACGTGGAGCACTGATCGCCGACACATAACAGCCTGGCGCCGCACCGCCGGGGCACGTAGACAACACCCGTTGTCACGCATAGGGTGGCCGGACACCCGTAGTTTTCAAGGCTCAACGAGGACGCCATGACTGCTGCATCATCCGGCCCCGACCCGACCACGCTGCCCAAGCCGATCCCGCTCGGCCCGGATTCGCTCACCTGGAAATACTTCGGCGACCTGCGCACCGGACTGCTCGGTGTGTGGATCGGTTCGATCCAGAACATGTACCCCGAGCTCGGCGCCGGCGTCGAGAACCATTCGATCCTGCTGCGTGAACCACTGCAACGGGTGGCGCGATCGGTGTACCCGATCATGGGAGTGGTCTACGACGGTGACCGCGCCGCGGACACCGGCGAGCAGATCAAGAGTTTCCACCACGACATCAAGGGTGTCGACGGTCAGGGACGGCGCTATCACGCGCTGAACCCCGAGACGTTCTACTGGGCACACGCGACGTTCTTCATGCTGATCATCAAGACCGCCGAGTATTTCTGCGGTGGCCTCACCGAAGCCGAGAAGCATCAACTGTTCGACGAGCACGTGCAGTGGTACCGGATGTACGGCATGAGCATGCGGCCGGTTCCCGGCTCCTGGGAAGAGTTCTGCGAGTACTGGGAGCACAAGTGCCGCGACGAGCTGGAGATCAACCGGGCCACGCTGGACATCTTCACCATCCGCATTCCCAAGCCGTGGTTCGTGCTGATGCCCACCCCGGTCTGGGACCAGATCTTCCGCCCGCTCGTCGGCGCCCAGCGTTGGGTGGCTGCCGGGGTGTTCGACCCCGCGTTACGGGAAAAGGCCGGCATGCGCTGGACCCCGGGTGACGAGATCATCCTGCGACTGCTCGGCAAGGCCGTCGAACTCGCCTTCGTCGCGGTGCCCGAGGAGATCCGGCTGCACCCGCGGGCGGTATCGGCCTATCGGCGCGCCGCCGGCCGCACGCCCGTCGACGCTCCCCTGGTCGAGGCGCCGGGCTTCATGGCCCCACCGGCCGACCGGCGCGGGCTGCCCATGCACTACCAACCCCCGCACAAGTCCCTGTTGGACCGCGCGGGCTCGTTGCTGCACACCACGTTTTCACTGGCCGGCGTGGGCCGGTCCAACAGAAAGGCTGCCTGACCCGATGCTGGAATGGTCCGATGTCGATATCGCCGTTCGTGATGCGGTACGCGAGTTCATCGACAAGGAGATCCGCCCGAATATCGACGCGCTGGAAAGCGGCGATATGGAGCCCTACCCGATCATCCGAAAGCTGTTCGCCACCTTCGGTATCGACGTCATGGCACGGGAATCGTTGGAACGCAGGCTGTCCCGGCTGCGCGACGGCGGCGCCCCGAAAGAGGCAAAGTCCTCGGGCGGGATGTTCGGTGGCGGGCCCGACCAGGCCGGGATGGGCTTTGTCCTGATCAGCGAACTGTGCCGGGTGTCGATGGGGCTGGTCACCGGCATGGGCGTCAGCCTGGGTCTGACGGTGCCCACCATCCAGGGCCGCGGCACACCGGCCCAGCAGGAACGCTGGCTGCCGGGCCTGGTGACCTACGAGAAGATCGGCGCCTGGGCGATCACCGAGCCCGATTCGGGTTCGGATGCGTTCGGCGGCATGAAGTCCTACGTCACGCGCGACGGCGAGGATTACATCCTCAACGGGCAGAAGACGTTCATCACCAATGGACCCGACGCCGACGTCGTGGTGGTGTACGCGAAGCTCGACGAACCCGGCGTCGAGAAACGCGATCGCAAGGTGCTGACGTTTGTGCTCGACCGCGGGATGGAAGGGTTCGTCCAGTCGAAACCGTTCCACAAGATGGGGATTCATTCCTCCCGCACCGGTGAGTTGTTCTTCAACAACGTCCGCCTCGGCCGGGACCGGCTGCTCGGCGAAACCGAGAACAATGCCTCCGGCGATGGCCGGGACAGCGCCCGGTCCAGCTTCTCGGCCGAGCGCATCGGCGTGGCGGCCATGGCGCTCGGCGTCATCGAGGAATGCCTGCGGTTGAGCGTCGACTACGCCAAGACCCGGGTGTTGTGGGGCAAGGAGATCGGCCAGTTCCAGTTGATCCAGCTCAAGCTGGCCAATATGGAGGTGGCACGGATGAACGTGCGCAACATGCTGTTCCGCGTCATCGAGTCGGCGCAGCAGGGCGCTCCGATCAGCCTGGCCGAGGCCTCGGCGATGAAGTGGTATTGCTCGCAGGCCGCGACCGATGTGGCGATGGAGGCGGTTCAGCTGTTCGGCGGTAACGGTTACATGACCGAGTACCGCGTCGAGCAGCTCGCCCGGGATGCCAAGTCGCTGATGATCTACGCCGGTTCCAACGAGGTGCAGATCACCCACGTGGCACGGGGGCTGCTCAGCTAGACCGCAACGCCCGGGAGCTCTGGTACAGGCAGATCGCCGCGGCGGCAGCCACATTGAGACTCTCCGCCCCGCCGGCCATCGGGATCGTCACCCGCACGTCGGCGGCTGCCGCCACCTCGGCAGGTAGTCCGTGCGCCTCGGAACCGAACAGCCAGGCGGTCGGCACCGCCAGGTCCAGATCGGCCAGCGATCGTTCGCCGTCCAGAGTTGTGGCCGTCACCACGAGTTCGGCGTACACCAGGTCCCGGATCAGCTCGAGCGTGTCGGGAGCCGAAAGCACCGGTACCGAGAAGATGCTCCCGGCCGAGGACCGTAGGCATTTCGCGTTGTACGGGTCGACACTGTTCCCGGCCAGGATCAGCGCATCGGCGCCCATCGCGTCGGCCAGCCGGATCAGGGTGCCCGCATTGCCCGGATCGGAGGTCTCCACGGCCACCGCGACCAGCCGCGGCTTCTGCAACACCTCGGCCAGCGTCACCTCGGGAATCCGGCAGACGGCAATCAGCCCGACCGGGGTCACCGTGTCCGACAACGCCTTCGCGGCCTTGTCGGTGACAACGTAGGTCGGTGTGTCACCCAGCAGGGGGCCGAACCGGACCAATGCGTCCTCGGTGACGAACACCTCGGAAACGAGACCGCGCCGCAGCGCTGACTCGACGAGGTTGGGTCCCTCTGCGAGAAAGCGTGCGGCGCGGCGACGTTCGGCAGGTCGCTGCAGCTTGATCGCTGCGGCTACCCGGTCTGCCCGCTCCGTCAGCGGAGTGTTCAGGCGGCCTCACCCGACGGCGCATTGACATCCTCGGGCAGCGCGGCCTTGGCGACCTCGACCAGCGCGGTGAACGCGGCGGCATCGCTGACGGCGATCTCGGCCAGGTTCTTGCGGTCCACCTCGACGCCTGCGGCCTTGAGGCCCTGGATCAGACGGTTGTAGGTGATGTCGTTGGCGCGGGCCGCGGCGTTGATACGCGAGATCCACAGCTTGCGGAACTCACCCTTGCGGGCGCGACGATCGCGGTACGCGTAGGTGAGCGAGTGGAGCTGCTGCTCCTTGGCCTTGCGGTAGAGCCGCGAACGCTGTCCGCGGTAGCCCTTGGACGCCTTGAGAACTGTGCGCCGCTTCTTCTGGGCGTTGACTGCGCGCTTCACGCGTGCCATGTGAGTGTTCCTTGTCTAACGGGGTGAAAGTCGGTAGGGAACGGAATTAACCGTTCAGCATCTTCTTGACGCGCTTGGTGTCGTTGGCGGCCACCACGGCGCGGCCGTCGAGGCGACGGGTCTGCTTGCTCGGCTTGTGCTCGAGCAGGTGGCGCTTACCGGCCTTCTGGCGGACGACCTTGCCGCTTCCGGTGACGCGGAAGCGCTTGGATGCGCCGCTGTGGGTCTTTGCCTTGGGCATATGTCCTCAGTTCGTGTGAAGTAACTAGTTCTGCGGGGTCTCGGTGGGCTCGGCGGGTTTCGCCTCTCCCCCGGACCGTGGTGTCGGGGCATCCGCGTCGTGCGCAGCCTTGGCGCGGGTCTTCGCGCCGCGGTGCGGTGCCAGCACCATCGTCATGTTGCGGCCGTCCTGCTTGGCCGAGGTCTCGACGAAACCGTAGTCAGCGACGTCGGCTCCGAGGCGCTGCAGCAGCCGGTAACCCAGTTCGGGCCGGGACTGCTCGCGACCGCGGAACATGATGGTGACCTTGACCTTGGACCCGGCCTCCAGGAAGCGGACCACGTGGCCCTTCTTCGTCTGGTAGTCGTGATCGTCGATCTTCGGCCGGAGCTTCTGCTCCTTGACGACGGTCTGCTGCTGGTTCTTGCGAGACTCGCGCTCCTTGAGGGCCGTCTCGTACTTGAACTTGCCGTAGTCCATGATCTTGCAAACCGGGGGTTTGGCGTCAGGGGCCACTTCGACAAGGTCGAGATCGGCGTCGACGGCGACGCGGAGAGCATCTTCGATGCGAACGATGCCCACCTGCTCGCCGTTCGGTCCGATCAGGCGAACTTCAGGTACGCGGATACGCTCGTTGATGCGGGTCTCAGTGCTGATGGGGCCTCCTACGTTGTCTGCTCGTGCCACGACCGTATGGAAGGCCGGGCCAGCAGGGATACCAACGCCATCAGCAGCTCTGTTCTTCCGAACAGAAAGGCCTCGCATATAGCGAGGCCCGATGCCGACCGATCACGGCTTTCGCCGCCTGCGCATGCGCAGAACAGGGCATCCGCAGATACCTGTGACCGGACCGCTGGACCGGTACGGTCAGCGGTGGGAGCGGGACTCCACTTACTGTCCCTGGCGTTCGCCGGGACGGTCGATCGTGCCACTCTATCAGGCATGACCGATGATCAGAAAACGCCGGCCGATGCAGACCCGCAGGTAAGGGACCTCGCCGAGATCCCGGCCGTCGAGGTGATCACCCGATCGGCGGTCATGTTGATGAGCGCCGCCGCCGAAAAGCTCGGCCTGGGAGCCGCCGACCCCGACGACAGCCCGCACCGCGACCTCGACGAGGCACGCCGCCTGATCACCGCACTCGCCGGGCTGGTCACGGCTTCTGCGGAGTACCTGGGCCTGCACGCCGGCCCGCTGCGCGACGGCCTCAAGAGCCTGCAACTGGCGTTCCGGGAGGCCAGCGTCGCACCCGAGGAACCCGGCCACGGGCCCGGCGAGAAATACACCGGCCCGGTCTGGTGAACCGGGCCCGACACACGCCGCGCGGGAAGCGCAGAAACACCCGTCAGAGCCGGTAAAGGCATATTCTCCGGCCCATGACGGCCACCACCGCTGGGTCCTCCTCGAAGCCCTCGACGGCGCCCGCCTCGAAGCCGAGGCGCCCATCCGGTTATGCGTGGGTGCCCACCGCGGCGGGCTGGATCGTCGGGGTCATCGCGACGCTGTCCCTGGTGGCCAGCATCTCGCCGTTCGTCCGGTCGGCGATCAAGGTACCCCGCGAGTTCGTCAACGACTACATCTTCAACTTCCCCGACACCAGCTTCGCCTGGGCCTTCGTGCTGGCGCTGCTGGCGGCGGCGCTGGCGGCCCGCAAGAGCATCGCCTGGTGGATCCTGGTGCTCTACATGGTGGCCGCGGTGGCGGTGAACATCGCCGATCTGGTCACCGGCGACGAGACCATCGCCGAGGAGTTCGGCGAGGTCATCGGCCTGGTCTTCCATCTGGCCGCGATCGGGTTCCTGCTGCTGGCCCGGCGTGAGTTCTGGGCCAAGGTGCGTCGCGGTGCCCTGTTCAAGGCGGTGGCCACCCTGCTGGCCGCGATGGCGGTCGGCATCCTGATCGGCTGGGGCCTGCTGGAACTGTTCCCGGGCACCCTCGAGCGCGACTACCGGCTCGCCTATGCCGCCAACCGGGTCGTCGCCTTCGCCGGCGTCGACGCCGCGGTATTCGACGGTCAGCATCCCGGTGTCCTCGTCAACGCACTGCTCGGCCTGTTCGGCGCACTGGCGCTGATGGTGGCCGCCATCGTGCTGTTCCGCTCGCAGCGCGCCACCAACGCCCTGACCGGCCCCGACGAATCGGCCATCCGCGGCCTGCTCGAGCTGTACGGCAAGAACGACTCGCTGGGGTACTTCGCCACCCGCCGGGACAAGTCCGTGGTGTTCGCACCGAGCGGCCGGGCCGCCATCACCTACCGGGTCGAGGTCGGCGTGTGCCTCGCCGGCGGTGACCCGGTGGGCGACCCCAAGGCCTGGCCGGCAGCGATCGGCGCCTGGCTCAAACTGTGCGAGACCTACGGCTGGGCACCCGGGGTGATGGGTGCCAGCGTCGCTGCCGCAGAAGCGTTCCGGGATGCCGGCCTGAACGCCATCGAACTCGGCGACGAGGCGATCCTGTACCCCGATCGGTTCAAGTTGTCCGGCCCGGACATGAAGCCGGTGCGTCAGGCGGTCACCCGGGCCCGGCGGGCGGGGCTGACGGTGCGCATCCGCAGGCATCGGGATCTGACCACCGATGCCATGGCGATGGTGATCGCCCGGGCCGACGAGTGGCGCGACACCGAGACCGAGCGCGGTTTCTCGATGGCGTTGGGCCGGTTGGGCGATCCGGCCGACGGCGACTGCCTGCTGGTGGAGGCCGTGTCCGGTGACGAGCAGGTGGTGGCCATGCTGTCGCTGGTGCCGTGGGGTGCCAACGGAGCGTCCCTGGATGTGATGCGGCGTTCGCCGCAATCACCCAACGGCACGATCGAGCTGATGGTCAGCGAGATGTGCCTACAGGCCGAGGATCTGGGCATCAGCCGGATCTCGCTGAACTTCGCGATGTTCCGGTCGGCCTTCGAGCAGGGCGCGGCGCTCGGAGCCGGCCCGGTGGCCCGGCTGTGGCGGGCGCTGCTGGTGTTCTTCTCGCGGTGGTGGCAGTTGGAGACGCTGTACCGCTCGAACATGAAATACCAGCCGGAATGGGTGCCGCGGTACGCCTGCTACGAGGAGACCCGCGAGATCCCCCGCGTCGGGGTGGCCTCGGTGATCGCCGAGGGCTTCCTGGTGCTGCCGTTCTCGCGGCGCAAGGCACATACCGGCGAGCATGTCGCGGCACCGAAAGCATTGGTGGACAGTGGCTTGCTGCACGGTGACGGCAGCGCACCCGATGTCAGCGCACTCGCCGACGACCTGCCCGGCGCCGATGAGAACCGGTTGCCCGAGCAGGTTCGGGTCCGGATGGCCAAGCTGAAAACCCTGCAGGACAACGGGGTCGACGCCTATCCGGTGGGTGAGGCACCCAGCCACACCGTGGCACAGGCCCTCGATGTCACCGCAGCCGACGAGACGGTCACGGTGGCCGGCCGGATCCTGCGGTTACGCGACTACGGCGGGGTGCTGTTCGCCCAACTGCGCGACTGGTCCGGCGAAGTGCAACTGCTGTTCGATGATTCGCGACTGACCCAGGGCAGCAACGCCGATTTCACCGGATCCATCGATCTGGGTGATCTGGTCGAGGTGACCGGCACCATGGGGCAGAGCCGCACCGGCACCCGGTCGCTGCTGGTGACCCGGTGGCGGCTGATCGGCAAGTGCCTGCGCCCGTTGCCCGACAAGTGGAAAGGGCTGACCGACCCGGAGGCGAAGGTACGCACCCGGTATGTCGACCTGGCGATCAACACCGAGGCCCGGGACCTGATCACCGCCCGCAGCCGCATTCTGCACGCCATCCGGGAAACCCTGGTGGACAAGGGTTTCCTCGAGGTGGAGACCCCGATCCTGCAGCAGATCCACGGTGGGGCGAACGCCCGCCCGTTTGTCACCCATATCAACGCCTACGACCTGGACCTGTACCTGCGGATCGCGCCGGAACTGTATCTGAAGCGGTTGTGTGTGGGCGGTGTGGAGCGGGTCTTCGAACTGGGCCGGGCATTCCGCAACGAGGGTGTGGACTTCAGTCACAACCCGGAATTCACGCTGCTGGAGGCCTACCAGGCGCACGCCGACTACAACGTGTGGCTGCATGGTTGCCGGGAACTGATCCAGAACGCCGCCGAGGCCGCCAACGGCGCACAGGTGGTGATGCGTCCCGGACCGGACGGCGAAGGGCTGGTCGCCGTGGACATCTCCGGGCAGTGGCCGGTCAAGACGGTGCACGGTGCGGTGTCCGAGGCCCTGGGGACACAGATCGGCCCCGATACCGGCCTGACCACCCTGCGTGCGCTGTGCGACGGCGCCGGTGTGCCGTACCTGACGCACTGGGACGCCGGCGCGGTGGTGCTCGAACTGTACGAACGCCTCGTCGAGGGGCAGACCGAGCACCCGACGTTCTACAAGGACTTCCCGACCTCGGTGTCACCGCTGACCCGTCCACACCGCAGCATCGCCGGTGTGGCCGAGCGGTGGGATCTGGTGGCCTGGGGTGTCGAGTTGGGCACCGCCTACAGCGAACTCACCGATCCGGTGGAGCAACGACGACGCCTGCAGGAGCAGTCGCTGCTGGCCGCCGGAGGCGATCCGGAGGCGATGGAACTCGACGAGGACTTCCTGCAGGCGCTGGAATACGCAATGCCGCCGACCGGCGGTCTGGGTGTCGGTGTCGACCGGGTGGTCATGCTGATCACCGGGCGCAGCATCCGCGAGACACTGCCGTTCCCGCTGGCCAAGCCGCGCTGAGCCGTCACAGCCGCTTACCAGGAAGTCGCGCCACCATGGTGGCGTGACCGCACCAACGCTGATGTCGCTCACCCACGGCTGGGTTCCGGTGACCGTGCAGGTGATCTCCGCAGCGGTCCTGCTGTTCGCGGTGCGCAGGATCGGGGTGCGCCGACTGATCGCTGCGACCGCCGTCGGCATCGGTGTCGCGGCCGCCGCCCGCTGGTATGTGAACAGCCAAGGCCTGGCCGGTGACCCCGCCCCGGCCGGACTGTGGGTGTGGATCGGACTGACCGGGTTCGCCTGCTGCGCAATGGTATCGGGTCGGACCGCCCGGCGACGCACGACAAGGATCGCGGCCGTCGTCGCCGTCCCGTTGTGCGCACTGTGCGCCGCGTTGGCGTTGAATCTGTGGACCGGTTACTTCCCCACCATGGGTTCGGCATGGGGTCAGTTCACCGACGGACCGCTGCCGGACCAGACCGATATGGCCGCCGTCACTGCGTTTCAGGTGGGACATGCCCTGCCGCGCAACGGTTCCCTGGTCTCGGTGGACACCGGCGATGCCGGCTCCGGTTTCAAACACCGCGGCGAACTGGTCTATCTCCCGCCGGCCTGGTTCGCCACCGATCCGCCACCACGACTGCCTGCCCTGCTGATGATCGGCGGGGAACTCAACACGCCGCAGGACTGGGCCAGGGCCGGCGGCGCGGTGCAGGCGGCCGATGCCTTCGCCGCAGAACATCACGGCAATGCGCCGGTGCTGGTGTTCGCCGATGTGGCCGGGGCGTTCAGCAATGACACCGAGTGTGTGAACGGCGTACGTGGCCGGGTCGCCGACCATCTGACCAAAGATGTTGTGCCCGCGATCGTCTCCAGGTTCGGCGTCAGCCCGGACAACTGGGGAGTGGTCGGCTTCTCGATGGGCGGCACCTGCGCCGTCGACCTGACCGTGATGCACCCGCAAGAGTTCTCGACATTCGAGGACATCGCCGGCGATCTGGCCCCGAACACCGGGACACCGGCCCAGACCATCGACCGGTTGTTCGGTGGCAACGCCGCCGCCTACGCCGATTTCGACCCAGGCACCGTCATCAACCGGCACGGCCACTACGACGGTATCGCCGGTTGGTTCGCCATCAACGGCGCCGGGGTGGCGCCACCGCCGCCGCAGGCCGCCGCGGCCAGGTCGCTGTGTGCCCTCGGGACCGGCCACGGTATCGCCTGCGCGGTGGTCAGCAGACCCGGGAAACATGACTGGCCCTTTGCCGGAACGGCATTCGCCGAGGCGCTGCCCTGGCTGGCCGGGCGGATCCACACTCCCGACGTCCCGGCCGCCGCGCTACCGGGTGCCCCGACCGGGCCTGCCACAGTGGCGGTGGCGCAGTGGCGACAGGGTCAGTAGTCCGACTCGGCGGCCAGCACCTCGGCCAGGAACGTATCCGCGGTACCGCCCAGCCGTGCCCGAGCGAACGCCCGTACCCGGTCCCGCGCGGCGCGGTCCTCCCCCTTGCCTGCACCGATGGCCACCGTGGTGTTCGACCAATCGTGGTTCCAGGCGGCCGATTCCGAGACCGGTAGCGTCAGCGTCGCGGTGCCGTCGGCGGCCAGGACACCCTCGGCGGCGACGGCACCGCTGCGTAACCGGACTGCGATACCGCCGGCGGGCGCGCTCACCGCGGCGCGCACCGTCGCCACCACGTTGCCGCCGGGAACGGTGCGCACCGACCAGTCGACCGTGTCCTCGGCGGCGTCGAACACCGCGGGCGGCACCGCGCTCCAGCTGATCGATGTCGCACCACCGGCGATGGCGCCGGTCGCCGCGGTTTCGGCGGCGCCGGCGGCCAGCGCGTAATCGTCGCGCCGGCGCTGGGCGGGCACGGCGTCGTCGGCCGCGGTCGGCCAGTCGGCCAAATCCGCGCAGGCCGCGGCGAGTTCGGCCACCCGGGGGTCACCGTCACGCCGGTAGCCGAGCAGGGTGTCGCGGTGCGGCTGCAACAGGGAATCGATATCCGAGTCCAGGGTGTCCTCGGCGAAGAATTCCTGCGTCGCGGCCGTCAGCATCGCGATCTCGGCGTCGAGTACCGCTGCGTCCAGATCGACGATCGAGTCCCCCAGGCTGGCCGGCCACCAGCGCCGCAGCCAGTGCCCGACCGCCAGTCGGCGCAGTGGCGCCAGCGCCTGCACATCCAGCTGCAGATCCGGGATGTCGATGCTGCCGTGTACGGGTATGCCACTCACCGCCTCGACCATCGCGACATGTCCGGCCGGGCCGGTCACCCGCCACAACCAGTCCGCGGCCTCGATATCGGTGACGGTGAGTTGAACCGGCGCCGAAGGATCGTCGACGGTCCAGGCGAGCACAGCGCCGGCTACCTCCAGCACCGCGACGGCGGGTGGGTCCGGCACCGGAGTATCCGTGCGCCACAGCCCGGCCTCGGCGATCAGCCTCATCGCACCGCCTCCAGTTCGAGCATGGCCTTGATGCGCTGCCGGTGATCCAGGCTCACCGACCGGGCCACCCCCTCCAACAAGGCACGCATCTCGTCGACGTCGGCGCAGCTCTCCTGCCAGACATCACGCCCGTGCAGGCGCGCCCACAGTCGGCTCAGGTAGGGCCGGGCAAAGGTCGCCAGCTCATCGGTCACCTGCTGCTGGCGCGGATGCAGTACCGCACCGGCCGCCAGGTAGCGCCGCGCGTGCAGCACATAGGCCTCCTTGCGCAGCCGCGCCTGGATCTGGCCGGCCAGCCGGTATGTGGGGGTTGCCGTCTCGTCCAGCGGGGCCAGTTCGACGGCGACCGCGATACCGGCGACCAGGGTGGCCTGGATGTCCTCGGCCAGCAGACCCCATGGTGCGCAGGCCCGGTCGACCTCCTCGGCACACAGCAGCGGAACGTCGGGCAGCTCGTCACGATCCAACGCACGGCGCAGGGTGGCCCGCACCCGGTCCACGACACTGCGGTCCAGCGGTCGGTCGCCGTCGCCGCCGTGTACCGGCGGTGGTTTCTGCGGGATGGCCGCACTGAGCCCGACAGCGGTCAGTGACCAGGGCAATTCGACCGGCGGGCGGCGGGCGCGGGCCCCGAGATTGTACGGCGTCGCATCGGCCACCAGGGCGGACCAGACCCGTTGCCGGGCAGTCGATTCCCCGTGCGTGGCGGCAGCACCCAGCACTGTCTCCAGGCCGGCGAGGAACGGATCGGTGATGGTATCGCCTGCCTCGACATCGGCCCAGCTGCGACACAGTTGGGCCGACAGCCCGGCGACCGTACGATCATCGGCGACATAGCGGTTGAGCACCTCGATGGCGTTGCGATCCCGATCGTCGTGGATGCCGCGCAGCACCGTCACCGCGGTATCCGAATCACCGGGTACGGGAGCACCTTTGGTGACTGCCAGCTCGAAACAGACCGGGAAGTACAGTTCCTGGGCATTTCCGGTGGTCAACCGCAGCTTGCGACGCTGCGCCTTCAGGACGGCGAACCAGGCGGCCGTCGCGCACAGTTCTGTGCGTTGACCCAGGATCGCGGCATGCATCTGGTCGGCCACCTCGGCGGGCACCACCGGCGCGGAGAAATGCGGGTTGGACCGCAGCCGCAGCACCAACGGGTCCAGGATGCGCTTGATCGTCCGGCTCAACGGGCCGCCGTCGTCGGCGCTGAGCACCTCGACCCCCGGCCCGAGCGCTCGCCAGGCACTATCGATGACGGCCCGCCGCGGCTGCATCGGCGCAGCGTCGGCGGCGCGGGTCGCGGCCTCCGGGACGGTGCTCATCCGATCAGGATAGGCATACAACCCGGCAGCGACGCCGGACAAAGTTGGGTTCGGTAGCGCGGTGCCGGAGCGAGTCTGTACTTCATGTCGCACAGCCTGCTCATCTTCCTGTTCGCCGTCGCCGCCATCGCCGGCGCGGTGACGCTCGTCGCGCTGACCCGGACTCGGGCCGCTTCTCCGTCGGCCGTGCACCCCGCGGTCGGGATCGGCACCGTCGCCAGCGTGTCCGCGGGCACCGACCGCATCACCGTCGAGGTGCAGAGCGTGTGCGGGCAGAAGTTCACCGGCCGACTGCTGAGCACCGCGGATGATCCGGTGGCCGCCGCCATCCGCCCGGGTGTCGTGCTGCTGGTGACCTTCGATCCCGATGCCCGCGAGGATCTTTCGCTGGCCGACGATATGGCGGCCATCCGCACCGCGTTCGACCGGATGTTGGTAGGCAAGGGACTGGTGACCGACACCCAGCTGGACCTCATCCGGCATGGTGTCAAGGGTGTCGGGGTGGTCACGGCCGCCCGCCCCACCGGCACGGCCCGGGAGGACTACCGCGAGGTGGTGCTCGATCTGATGGTGCGCCGGCCCGAGGGCGGGCAGTTCCCGGCTCACGAGACCACGCTGATCCCGGCCACCTCGTTGGACCGGGTGAATCCTGGCAGTGTCATCGACGCCTACTACCGGCGCGGCGACGAGTCAGCCGTTGCGGTGGCCGTCCCACCGGCCTGACATGCGTAGCTGACCAGCGCAGCCCAGTACACCGGGTTCGCCCCGCCATCCCCGGACCGCCAGCGTCGCATCTGCTCGCGCTGCCAGGTGTTCACCGCGATCGCGGCGCCGATGTCGGTGCCCGCCTGGTGTGCGGTGTCGACCGCCGCGATCGTCTCACCCATGGGGTCACCGGAGTCGACACCGGTGAACTTGCGGTATCCCGCCGTGGTGGGCAGTGACCACAACGCGGCGGTCACCAGCTCGGCGCCCGCCAGGACCACAGCCGCGACCAGACCGGTGGCCTCGTCGAATCGGTAGTCCCCGCCCGAGGCGCAGGCCAGCAACGCCACTCTGGGAGGGAACACCAGATCGGCGGCCATCAGATCGGCCGCCAGGAGCGGTCGGTGGTCCCCTACCGGGTTGCCCAGACCCGTCATCGTCGCGCGACATGCCAGGTGCAGCGCCGCGCGGTCGGCATGCCCCAGGTCGCGGTCGGCGGCGCTGGCATGCCCGACGTATACCAATCGTCCGGGCCGCCGCGCGAGCATGCCGGCCAGCCAGGCACGGTCGGTGTCCGTGCGCCGAAAGAGTTCCAGCGCCGAGTCGACGCGCGGGAGCACAGGTTGCTGTTGCAGCAGTTCGTCATAGTGGCGTGCCAGGACTGTACCGGGATCGGGCCGACCCAGCACTGACCCCAGAGCCGAATCCGGGCGTTGGCCCGGAACACGCGGATCGAGGATCAGCAGCGTGTCCCCGCCGGTCCCCGACTCCGCCGGCCGTCGCGATGCGGCGATATTGGTGGGTACCGCCATCAGCACATCGACGTGTTCCATCAGCCGGTAGCCGTTGGTGAGTCGATCGAGATCAGCACGTGGCCAAGTTATTTGCGAGGAATCCATCGGCTGATCGGCGATCATCGGGAACACCGTGGGCTTGGCGAGCAATCCCCACGGCACACGACCCAGGCGTGCGCTCGGCGCAACGAAGAGCCTGGCCCGCGGCGAGTCCTCACAGTCGGCCAGCAATTGCCATCCGCGCTCGTCGATGAGCAGCGCTCCGAGGCGATAGGCCAGCGCCTGTTCGGTCGTCGGTGCGGTGAACGCACCGACAGAGAGGGCTCGAGCCAAACCGCCTACCGGGGTCTCGTCCCCGTGCGGATCCGGCAGCGCCGCAACGAGTTCGTCGAGTACGGCAAGTAGGACAGTCTCGGCCACCACCCACGTGACGGTGCGCTCGGGTTGCCCGATGATCCGCAGGCTGGCGTAGGTCGCGACGCCGACATCGGCGTAGCGCAACACCATGGTGAGCGGTTCTGTCACGGCCAGGTGGCCCATTCGGCTTCGGCCGACGTGACGGCCATTCCGTAGCGTTGCTGTGCCAGGTCGCGGTAGCGCGACAGCACCGGTGCCGTGGTCGGGTCCATCCGCAGCGGCGGCAGTGCACCCAGCCTGGTCAACGATCCGCCCGCCACCGACACCGGGCCCGCGGCGACGAGCGCGTACTCCTCGGCATCGTCGACCGGGACCGCCGCCGTCGCGACGTCTGCCCAAGCCACTGGCTGAGGCGTCCGCGGAACGATGAATGCCCCTCGTGCGCAATGGTATTCGATGAGTTCGCTGACCAGATTCGAGTTTCCCCACTCCCATGCGACGGCAAATGCTCCGGCCAGCAACCGCGCCGATACGTGGGTCGCCCACCGCATGCGGGCGTCTGCATCGGCAATCGTGTGACGCACGGTGTCCACGGCAAGCGCTGCGGGAACCTTGAGCTCGGCCGCCTGCGCAAACTTTTCTTCGGCGGTCGCCGGGTCGGCGAGCGCTTCGGCACGAAGGATGGAACCGTGGTGATCGTCGAGCCTGGCGTATTGCAGCCAGCTGTGCCTGGGCCAGCTGTCGAGCAGTTGGCGCGCGGCGGCGACCCGGTCGTGGGCGGCGGCAAA
The DNA here is from genome assembly GCF_053345865.1 of Mycobacterium sp. C31M. Taxonomy (NCBI): domain Bacteria; kingdom Bacillati; phylum Actinomycetota; class Actinomycetes; order Mycobacteriales; family Mycobacteriaceae; genus Mycobacterium; species Mycobacterium sp. C31M. The sequence continues at coordinate 41,825 of NZ_JBKFAX010000017.1, forward strand.
GTCACCGCGCATGATGTCGACCCAACTGCGCTGCAGAAGAATTCGGTGGATGTGCAGTGGCTTTTCGACCTCACGCCAGTGCCGTTCGGCGTGACCGAAGCGCTCATCGGCGTCCTCGAGTGCTCCCACCGAGATGCTGATCAGCCCGAAGTAGAGCCAGCTCCGCGAAACGTCGTGGGCGCGAGCGTTCTCGGCGATGACCGGATAGGCGCCGTGCACCAAATCCTGCGCACGGGCGCGGTCACCGGCTGCCCATGCGGCGGTGGCACGCTCCAATTCCGTTCTGGCATTGGCGAGACGCCAATCACGCGCCTGTGCCCGCGCACCCGCCCTGCGTAGCCACGGTTCGGCCTCGGTCAGCCTGCCTGTCTCCACACAGAACCGGCCATAACCGATGCCGGCGAGGACCCGCAGACTGTCATCGCCGACACTACCGTCACCCGGGCCGTCAAGCGCGTCGAATACCATCTCCCACAAAGGAAGTGACTGGACATGCAGATCGTCGTCGCACAGCGCGGCAGCGCACAGGATACGAGCATGGGTCACCAGGTGGGCATGCTCATCGGTCAGATCGTCGATGACCTCCCGGTCCTCGACGAGTAGTCGCAGAGCGCCGGCTGCTGTCTCATGCTCACCGTGCGCGGCGGCCAGCCCGGTCCGCAGAAAGTGGGCACGTCGGGTGTATCGGCAGATCATGTGCTCGATCTGGATGCCCGTCATATTGGTGGTCTCCGCCGCATCGGGCCCGTTGCCCGCTTGTATTCCCCGGTAGATCTGCAAGCAGTCGTCGATGCGTTTGAGGGCTTCGGAGACACCGTCATAGGCCGTCCGCACCAGGTAGATCTCACCGAGTTGGGCGAACACCTCCAACGCCCAGTCGTCACGATCAGCCGCCTCGATCAGCGGAAGTTGGGCCAGCAGCAGGTCCTTGGCGGTCTGCTCGTCCGAGGCCCACGAGAGCCGTTGAGCCTCGTCCAGGGCATCGATGATCGACACGGCGTCATCATAGGACGCCGTCAGGCGGCGGACGCGTTCCCGCGCCCCCCGCCGCAGCAGTCTCGGGATGTCGATCAGCTGCAGCTGACCTTGATCTCGAACTTCTTGGTGATCATCCCGGCCATCGGGTTCTTCATATCGGCGCCGGTCGCCTCACCGGTGATGGTGTAGGTGTCGCCGTCGACGGCGACCTCTGCAGAACCGGTGCTGGCACCGGCCATCGAGGCCACGGCCAGCGCGTTGCCGTCCACCACCAGGCCAACCGATTCGACCTTGGGGGTGGCCTCGTCGGTCATCACCACGCCGAGGCCCTGCTGGCCGCCGACGGCGCCGCTGGCGACGTTGATCTTGCCGCCGGCCTTGACGCAGGTCACCGAGTTCAGGTCCAGCCCGGCCAGATCCTGCCCCTCCACCTTGACCTCGGTGCTGCCGCCGGAGGCGACCTGCGCGGTGCTGCTGCCCGAAGCGGCGGGCTCACTGCTCTCGGCCGGCTTCTCGCTGGAGCACCCGACCAGGACGGCCGCCGTGGCGAGCATCCCGATCCCGGCGGCCAGAACGCGATTCTTCGTCATTGTTATCCCCTTCATTCGCCCGCAGCCCCAGTGGCTCCGTCGTGAGACAAGTACATCTGCGGACGATTGCTACCGATCCCAAACTTCGGTGCGGGTACGGTGGCGTCATGCCCGATGAGCAGCAGTCTTCTGCCGAGGAGCCGCTCGACGCCGAGTTCGTTCCGGCGGACCCGGCGCCCGTCCAGGTGAACCCCGACTACACCGAGTCCGGGGTGCCGACACTCGATTACGTCCGCGAGAAGGTCGAGAACCGCTGGGGTACCGCGATCGGAGCGGCCGAACTGGCCGAGGACACCCCCGAGGGCCGCTCGGTGGCCGAACAGTACGACGCCCGGCAGCGGGCCGCCGCCGACCGACTGGCGCAGATCCGCGAGTCGATGAAGCCCGACCAGGGCTGAATGCGCTCGTTCACCGTCGCCGAACGACGTGCCCGGCTCGGCCGGCGACACTTTCTGGCCGCCTCGGGAACGACGACGGAGGCCGTGGCGGCGGCGCTGGTCGGTTTGCATGCCACCGACCCGACGACGCCATATCTCTCGCTGTGGGCGCGGGTCCCGGGCTTCGACCGCGATGATCTGAGTTCGGCCCTGTACACACAGCGGTCGGTGGTCCGGCAGGTGGCGATGCGGCGCACGCTGTGGATGGTGCCGGCCGAGCGGCTGTCGGCGGTACAGGTCGCGGCCAGCGACCGGGTGGCCGACACCGAGAGCCGGAAACTGATCGCCGATGTGGAGAAGGCCGGGGTCGCCGCCGACGGAACCCGTTGGCTGGCGACGGCGAGCGCGGCGGTCCTGAGCCACCTGGACGAGCACGGCCCGACCGGTGCCGCGGAGTTGCGTGCGGCACTGCCGGAATTGGCGGGTACCTGGGACCCGGCACCGGGAAAGCCCTGGGGCGGTGACACGCACCTGGCTCCTCGGGTGTTGACGGTGCTCGACGTGCGTGGCGATATCGTGCGGGGCCGCAATCAGGGTGGATGGACGTCGTCGCGCCCGGTGTGGGCGTCGACCGGGTCGTGGTTGGGCGCGGTCGAGGCGGCCGATCCGGACGCCGCGGCGGCCGAATTGGTGGCCGTGTGGTTGCGGGCGTTCGGGCCGGCCACCGTCGCGGATATCAAGTGGTGGTTCGGCCACACCCTGGGCTGGGTGCGTCGCGCGCTGGCCGATATCGGTGCCGTCGCAGTGGATGTGCACGGTACGCCCGGTGTGGCGCTGGCCGACGACCTGGACGTCGAGCCGGATGCCGAGCCGTGGTGCGCGCTGCTGCCCGGGCTGGATGTCACGACGATGGGCTGGACCGAACGCGACTGGTACCTGGACGGGCATCGCGAGCAGGTCTTCGACAACCGCGGTAACGCCGGGCCGACCGCGTGGGTCGACGGGCGGGTGGTCGGCGGCTGGCGGCAGTCCGATGACGGCCGGGTCGAGGTGCAGGTGATCGGCGATGTCAGTCGCGCGGCCCGGAAGGCGTTGAAGCGCAAGGCCGACGAACTCACCGACTGGCTGGACGGCACCCGGATCAAGCCACGGTTCCCATCACCGCTGACGAAGATCTAGCAGTCCACCCGGCGGCGCGACTACCGCTCGGGCCGGTTCACGATCGCAATGTTCCGCTGACAGCGGCGCCACGTCGATATCTGCGTGCCGCCGCTGTCAGCGGAACATTTGGTGCCAGGACGAGGCCGGCGGCAGCCGTCAGGCGCTGACCTTGGTCCGCCGCTTGCGGGTCGTCTTCGGGGCGGCGGGCGGTTCCAGCATCTCGGCCAGGAACTGCCCCGTGTAGCTACCCGGGTTGGCCGCGACATCCTCGGGAGTACCGGAGGCGACCACGGTGCCGCCGCCCGCTCCCCCCTCGGGTCCCATGTCGACGATCCAGTCCGACGTCTTGATGACATCCAGGTTGTGCTCGATGACGATGACCGAATTACCCTTGTCCACAAGGCCGTTGATCACCTTGAGCAACTTGCGGATGTCTTCGAAGTGCAGCCCGGTGGTCGGCTCGTCCAGGATGTACACGGTCCCGCCGGTGGAGCGCTTCTGCAGTTCGGCAGCCAGCTTCACCCGCTGCGCCTCACCGCCGGACAGCGTCGGCGCCGGCTGGCCCAGCCGCACGTAGCCCAGCCCGACATCGACCAGCGTCTTCAGGTACCGGTGGATCGAGGAGATCGGTTCGAAGAACTCGGTGGCCTCCTCGATCGGCATGTCCAGCACCTCGGAGATGGTCTTGCCCTTGTAGTGCACCTCGAGGGTCTCGCGGTTGTACCGGGCGCCGTGGCACACCTCGCACGGGACATACACATCGGGCAGGAAGTTCATCTCGATCTTCAACGTGCCGTCACCGGAGCACGCCTCGCAGCGGCCGCCCTTGACGTTGAACGAGAACCGGCCGGGCTGGTAGCCACGGACCTTCGCCTCGGTGGTTGCGGCGAACAGCGTGCGGATCTTGTCGAACACGCCGGTATAGGTGGCCGGGTTGGACCGCGGGGTCCGCCCGATCGGTGACTGGTCGACGCGCACCAGCTTGTCGAGCTGGTCGATACCGTTGATCCGGGTGTGCCGGCCCGGTACCTGCCGCGCGCCGTTGAGCTTGTTGGCCAGCACCGTGGCCAGGATGTCGTTGACCAGGGTCGACTTGCCCGAGCCGGATACCCCGGTGACCGAGGTCAGCACCCCGAGCGGGAACGCGACGTCGACCTCTTTGAGATTGTGCTCGCGCGCCCCCACCACGGTCAGCTGACGTTTGCGGTCGACCGGTCGGCGGATCGCCGGTACCTCGATGGTCTCTTTACCGGAAAGGTAAGCACCGGTGAGTGATTCGGCGTTCTTCAGCAGGTCCTGATAGGAGCCGCTGTGCACGATCCGACCACCGTGCTCACCGGCATAGGGGCCGATGTCGACCACCCAGTCGGCGTGCGCGATGGTGTCGAGGTCATGTTCGACCACGATCAGCGTGTTGCCGAGATTGCGCAGCCGCACCAGGGTGTCGATGAGCTTGCGGTTGTCACGCTGATGCAGGCCGATGGACGGCTCGTCGAGCACATAGAGGACACCCACCAGACCGGAGCCGATCTGGGTGGCCAGCCGAATCCGTTGGGCCTCACCGCCGGACAGCGTCGCCGCCGCCCGCGACAGTGACAGGTACTCCAGGCCGACGTCGAGCAGGAAGCCGAGCCGGGACTGGATCTCCTTGAGCACCTGCCCGGCGATGGCCTGTTCACGGGCCCCGAGGGTCAGCGCGTTCAGGAAGTCGGCGCAGTCCGCGATCGACAGTTCGGCGACCTGGGCGATGGACTTGGCGCCGAACTCACCCGCGGCCAGCGTGACCGCGAGGATCTCGGGCTTGAGCCGGGTTCCGGAGCATTCCGGGCACGGGATGTCCCGCATGAACCCTTCGTAGCGCTCCTTCATCTGCTCGGAGTCGGTCTGCTCCATCCGGCGCTGTAGGAAGGCCAGCACACCCTCGAAATCGGCGTAATACGACCGGGTGCGGCCGTACCGGTTCTTGTAGCGGACATGCACCTGGTGGTCGGAGCCCTCCAGAATCGCCTTGCGCGCCTTGGCGGGCAGCTTCTTCCACGGGGTGTCGACGTCGAACCCCATCTCGTCGCCGAGCCCGGACATCATCCGGGTGAAGTACTCCGAGGTGTGCCCCATCGACCACGGTGCGACCGCCCCCTCCGACAGCGTCAATTCGGGGTCGGGCACCACCAGGTCCGGGTCGACCTCCTTCTTGATGCCCAGACCGGTGCATTCCGGGCAGGCGCCGTAGGGCGAATTGAAGGAGAACGACCGGGGTTCCAGATCGTCGACGGCCAGCGGGTGACCGTTGGGGCAGGCCAGCTTCTCGGAAAAGCGCTGTTCGCGGTGCGGGTCGGTTTCGGCACGGTCGACGAAGTCGAGCACCACGATCCCGTCGGCCAGCCCGAGTGCGGTCTCGACCGAATCGGTCAGCCGCTGCTTCGACGACGCCTTCACGGTCAGGCGGTCGACGACCACCTCGATATCGTGCTTCTCCTGCTTCTTCAGCTTGGGCGGCTCGGTCAGCGGATAGACCACGCCGTCGACGCGGACGCGGCTGTAGCCCTGGCTGTTGAGCTTGTCGAACAGGTCGACGAACTCGCCCTTGCGGGTGCGCACCACCGGGGCGAGCACCTGGAATTTGGTGCCGTCCTCCATGGCCAGCACTTGGTCGACGATCTGTTGCGGGGTCTGCCGGGCGATGCGCTCACCGCAGACCGGGCAGTGCGGGGTGCCGGCGCGGGCGTAGAGCAGACGCAGATAGTCGTACACCTCGGTGATGGTGCCTACGGTGGAGCGCGGGTTGCGGTTGGTGGACTTCTGGTCGATGGACACCGCGGGTGACAGGCCCTCGATGAAGTCGACATCGGGTTTGTCCATCTGGCCGAGGAACTGCCGCGCGTACGCCGACAGCGACTCGACATAGCGGCGCTGGCCTTCGGCGAAGATGGTGTCGAAGGCCAGTGAGGACTTCCCCGAGCCCGACAGGCCGGTGAAGACGATCAGGGCGTCGCGCGGCAGATCAAGATCGACTCCGCGCAGGTTGTGCTCGCGCGCGCCCTTGACGATCAGACGGTCAGACAACGGGGTTTCCTCCCAAGACAGAATTCACGGCCCATGCTAGGTGTACCCACCGACAAGCCCGATACCGTGGCGGTATGACAGCCCTAGCCGAGACCTATACCGGCCACGTCGACGCCGGTGCCGCCGCCCGCCGCACGCTGCCCGCCGCGACGATCGTCAAGGCATCGGTCGGCCCGATGGACAACAACGCCTACCTGGTCACGTGTTCCTCGACCGGGAAGACACTGCTGATCGACGCCGCCAATGACGCCGACCGGCTGGTCGAGCTCGTGCGGGCGCACGCCCCGGATATCGCTCTGATCGTCACCAGCCACCAGCACCAGGACCACTGGCAGGCCCTCGAGCAGGTGGCGAAGGTCACCGGCGCCCCCACCGCCGCGCACGCGCTGGACGCCGATCCGCTGCCGGTCACGCCGGACCGGATCCTCGCCGACGGGGACACCATCACGATCGGCGAGCTGACCTTCGACGTCATCCATCTGCAGGGGCACACCGAGGGTTCGGTGGCGTTGGCCCTGACCGGCGCCGACGGCCAGACGACGCACCTTTTCACCGGTGACTGCCTGTTCCCGGGCGGGGTGGGCAAGACGTGGAAGGACGGCGACTTCGAGCGGTTGCTCGGCGATGTGTCGACCAAGGTGTTCAACCGCTATCCGGATTCGACAGTGGTGTATCCGGGCCACGGCGACGACACCTCGCTGGGTGCCGAACGCCCGCACCTGGCCGAATGGCGCGAGCGCGGCTGGTGAGCGGACACCCCACACCCGAGACCCCCGGCCCCGGTCAGGAGTCGGTGTGGGACTACCCGCGCCCGCCCCGGCTCGACGAGTTCCGCGGTTCGATCACCGTGGAACTGGGTGGGACCGAGGTCACCACGACGACCCGAGCGTGGCGGGTGTTGGAGACCAGCCACCCGCCCACGTACTACCTGCCCACCGAGGCGTTCACGCCCGCAGTGCTGCGGCCCACCACCGGATCGTCCTGGTGCGAGTGGAAGGGGCAGGCGAGCTACTTCGATCTGGTCACCGACGGGGCGACCGCGGCGCGTGCGGCCTGGACCTATCCGGAACCGACCCGAGGTTTCGAGCCGATCGCCGGGGCCGTCGCGGTGATGGCGGCCGCCGTGGACCGGTGCACCGTCAACGGTGAGACGGTGGTACCGCAGCCCGGCGGTTTCTACGGCGGCTGGATCACCGGCGCGGTGGCGGGACCGTTCAAGGGTGTGCCGGGTTCCATGGGCTGGTGATCAGACCTTGCTGATCACCTGCTCGCCGAACTGCGCGATGGCGTCGGTCGCACGGGCCGGGCTGTCGCCGGGGATCCGCACCTGGATCCAGGTGACCCCCAGATCGGCGAGACGCCCGACCCCGTCGAGGTAGGCGGCGGCGTCGAAATCCGGCTCTCCGGGCACACCGCGGGTGTGGTTACTGAAGGTGATGTCGACCGCGGCCGGGTCCCGGTCGGCCTCATCGAGGCGGCGCCGCAGATCGGCGATACCGGCCGCCAGGGTGTCCAGGGAGTCCATCGGGTCGGTACGCGCGGTCTGGGCGAGCACACCGGCGGCCGGGAACGGGCACCATCCGTCACCGTGTTCGGCGACGCGACGCCGCGCCGCCGCGGTGTTCCCGCCGATCCAGATCGGCGGCGGAACCGTCGGCCGCGGGTGCGCGGTGATCCCGGCGGCGGTGAAATACCGTCCCTCGAAGCTGATGTCATCACCACCCCAAATCTTGCGGATGACCGCCAGCGCCTCCTCGACCAGCGTGCCGCGCTCGTCGAAATCGACTCCGAGGGCCGTGAATTCACGTTTGAGGTAGCCCACCCCGACGGCCAGGGTGAAGCGCCCGCCGGACAACAGGTCCAGCGTGGCGCCGGCCTTGGCGACGACGAACGGGTTGCGGTACGGCAGCACCACCACGTTCGGGATCAGCCGCAGCGTGGTGGTGTGGGCCGCCGCGAATCCCATGGCCACGAACGGATCCAGCGCATCGTGGCCACCCGCGTCGAGCCATTTCTGGGTGGGCGCCGGGTGGTCGGTGAACCCGAAACCGGCGAATCCGGCGGCCTCCGCGGCCGCGGCCACCGCTGCCACCCCGGCCCCGCCGACCAGCTCCGGGTTGTAGGGATGGCTGTGCATCGGATGGGTGAAGGCGAATTTCATCGGGTTCCCTTCGGCGCGGCATAGGTGGGCCGCGGCAGGCCGAGCGCGTGTTGGGCGATCATGTTGCGGAACACTTCCAGCGTTCCGCCGTAGATCCCGGTGGGCCCGGCGAGGCGGAAGATGTATTCGGGGCTGCCCGCGGTGTCGACCGGCAGCGCTCCCGCGGGGCCCAACAGATCCATCAGATCCGGTGCGATATCGCGCATCGTCTGCGCAATCGACACCCGGCCGAACATGTCCGGGGCACTCATCGCCGCCTCCAGACGTGCCACCGCACGGCCCAGCCGCTGGTCGGGTTCGGCAACACCGGCGACTGCATCCACAGCCTCGGCGGTCAGCAGGATGTGCTCGGTCATGGTCGCGATCTTCTGCAGGCCACCGGCATCACGTTCGAAGGTGCCGTGCTCGGCGTTCAGCGCCTCGCGCAGCACCGCCCAGCCGCCGTTGACGGCTCCGATCCGGTACTCGTCGTCGACGCGGACGTCGGTGTAGAAGGTGATGTTGGTGCGGTCGCCGTCGACGGTGCGGATCGGCTGGATCTCCACACCGGGGGCGTCCATCGGCACCAGAAACATGGTGAGGCTCTGGTGTTTCGGTGCCGCCGGGTCGGTGTTGGTGATCAGGAAGACGTACTGCGCGTTGTGCGCGTTGGAGGTGAACATCTTGGAGCCATTGATGATCCACGCGGAGCAATCGGGTTCCCGGACGGCCCTGGTCTTGCAGGTTGCCACATCGGAGCCACCGTCGGGCTCGGTATAGCCGAGGCACAGCCGGATCCGGCCGCTGAGCACCCCGGGCATGATCCGCTCGGCCAGGTCGGGTGAACCGAACGACTCGACCGACTTGGCGACCATCGCGGTTGTGCCCCAATGGAACCACGGGGTGCGAGCGCGGCCGATCTCCAGCTCCCAGATCCGGCGCCGCACGGCGGTGAATCCGCCGTCGGCCGCCGACCGGTAGTCGGCGGCCAGGTAGCCTGCCGCGCCGAGGGCCAAATGCACTGACTCGTCGAAGTTCTCACCGGTTTCACGATCCCGGCGCAGCACCTCTTCGGTGACGATACCGGCCAGGAAGGCCCGGAGCTCGTCCCGGAACGCCCGGTCGTCGTCCGATAGGTCCACGTGCGCGAAGTCCACTCGAGTACCGTGACATTCAAGCGACTATTTGTAAAGCGCATCGCGCCGTGGAAAAGCCGAGGCCCTGCGCCGCCGAAGATGGCGAACACCGGGCCTCGGCATCAAGCGGGGTGACTCAGGAGGTGTGCACGATCAGCACGTCCACCTTGGAGCGGCGCGCCACGTTGGCGGGCACCGATCCGAGCAGGCGGCCGGCGATGGTGCTCAGCCCCACGTTGCCGACCACCAACAGGTCGGCCTTGACCTCTTCGGCGAGGTCGACCAGGGCGTCGACGGGAGCGCCGACGACGGCCTTTTCGATGACCTCGGTGGCACCGGCTGCCTTGGCCCGATCGGTGGCCTCCCGCAGGATGGCGTAGATCGGCGCGTTACCGGTGGTCTTGTAACCCTCGTCCTTCAGGACGTCAGCGGCGTGATGATCCTCGCTCTGCGGGAAATACGCGGTCGCGATGACCACCTTGGCCCCGGACCCGGCGGCGATCTCTCCGGCGCGGTCCACCGCGCGCAAGGACGAATCCGATCCGTCCGTGCCGACCACCACGGTCTGATAGGCGCTCATTCATGCCCTCCCAGTGTCGATTGCAGAATCGATAGCTATTTTCCAGCTTTTTCCAAGGCCAACCGGAACCCTAACCCGTTGCTCGACGGCCGAGGGTGCGAATCACCACACCCGCGTTGTCGGGCCATGCCCCGCCGGCTTGCTTCAGGTAACGATGTTAGCCGGAATGGCAGTCCCGGATACCCGGTCGTGATGCAACAGACGGCAACACGGGCACGGAAGGCGCATCGCATCGCGGGGTTACACGTGACGCGCGACACGTAACGGGGATCATGCGGTGACGATGCTCAACCACCGGTCCATCACGGTCTCGGCGATGGTCCTGGCGGCGTCCTCACCGGCTGCGATCGCCGCCATCAAGTCAGGCACCGCACCGGCACCGATGGCCGCCTCCAGCGCCGCACGGTACTCGGGTACCGCCAACCAAACTTGCGCCAGCGTCAGATCGGCTTCGAGGTGGAATTGCACACCGTAGGAGCTGCCGTGCCGGAACACCTGGTGCCGGTATGCCGCCGAACTCGCCAGCAGCGTCGCACCGGCAGGCAGCTCGAAGGTATCCGAATGCCATTGCAGCACCGATATTTCCGATTCGGCGATATCCCATACCGGATCCGTTGCGGCCGCCGGGGCGAAGTCGACCGCGGTGATCCCGACTTCCGGAACCGCACCGGTGTACACCCGCGCTCCCAGTGCCGCCGCCAACAACTGGGCACCCAGGCAGACACCCCAGACCCCGATGCCGGCATCGACGGCACGGCGCAGGAAGGCGATCTCGTCATCGATCCAGCGCAGCCGGTGACCGTCGTCGGCGCCCATCGGCCCACCCATCACCACGATCGCCGCGAAATCGGAGACTCGCGCCGGAATCGGTTCCCGCCACAGTCGCACCGTCTGCACCGGCCCGTACTTCTGCAGGGTCGGCAGGTAGGAGCCGGTCGGCTCACACTCGATATGCCGTAGTTCCAAGATGGGCGCCGCCATACCGCAATGATCGCCCGATACACGGGCTTCCGCTCAGTTGGCGCCCGCCGCGATCGCCTGATCGACCTCGTCCACCCGAGCGGTCATCTCGGCGTGCACCTGCTCCAACGCATCCGCCTGATCCTCGTCGGCCTTCATCAACGCGTCGATGTCGAAGGTGGCCATATCGAGTACACCCATATCGGCGAACGCCTTCTGCACCTTGTCACCCCACAGTCCGATGTCCTTGACGATCGGCACGATGCGGCTGAACAGATGCGAGCGGAACTGGATCATCAGCGGTGAGTGTTCGACCCATTCGGAGCATTCCTTGACGTCCAGTCCCAGTGTTTCGAAGACCTCTTCGCCGCGGAACCGGTCACGCATCAGATAACACGCCTCTACGACGAATTCCTCGCGCTCGTCGCGTTCGGCGGTGGTGAGCGCGGCGTAGTAGTCCTTCAACGAGATTCGACCGAAGGCGACGTGCCGGGCCTCGTCCTGCATGACATAGGCGAGCAGTTGTTTGGCCAGCGATTCCGGCGGCGTCAGGTCGCGGAGCACCCCGAAGGCGGCCAGCGCGAGGCCTTCGATGAGGACCTGCATGCCCAGATAGGGCATGTCCCAACGGGAATCGCGCAGGGTGTCCTCCAGCAGGGCGGTCAGGTTGGTGTTTACCGGGTAGACCATGCCGACCTTGTCCTGCAGGAACTTCGCGAAGGTCTCCACGTGCCGGGCCTCGTCCATGGTCTGGGTGGCCGCGTAGAACTTGGCGTCCATATCGGGCACCACTTCGACGATCTTGGCCGCGCACACCATGGCGCCCTGTTCGCCGTGCAGGAACTGGGAGAACTGCCAGGACTGCGAGTGCCTGCGGAATTCGGCGCGGCGGGAGTCGTCGGCGGCCTCCCACATCGGGCTGCCGAACAACGGGTGGAACTCGTCGGGCAGGCCGATCGGATTCAGCGGATCGACGTCCTGGCTCCAGTCGATGCGCGACTGGGCGTCCCACTGCTTGTCCTTGCCCTTTTGATAGAGCGAGAGCAGCCGAGCCCGACCGTCGTCGTACTCCCAGGTGAAGCGTGCATCACCGACGCTGGGCACCTGCCACGAGAACGGTGCGGGTATTTCGGTGTACCTGTCCCTGGTCGACATGAGCCCTCCCGGTATCGCACCGTTGTGATGTGTATCACGGTGCGCCCGGGAAGTCGCCGCGTCAAGCCTGACGCGACTGCTGGAGCGAGTGACGGGATTCGAACCCGTGTAAACGGCTTTGCAGGCCGGTGCCTAGCCACTCAGCCACACCCGCAGCAGAACACACTCTGTCAGCGGGTGCGGCCGGTGGACACCATTGCGATCGCGACGATCTTTATCCGGAAGCGCTGACGCGGTCCTTCTTCGGCGCCGGCCGCTCGGCCTTGCGCGGTCCCGACTTGGTGACGCTGGTCGCGCTGCGCTTCGGCGCCGGTGTGGAGGCCTCTTCCTTGTCATCCTTGGTCGCGGCTCCCACCGCCGGCTTGGCCGAATCATCCTCGGACTCGGTCACTTCCGGGGCAGCAGGCGCGGGATCCGTGCTGACGGGCTCCTCGGTCACCGTTTCTTCACCGGTGACCGTCTCGTCCTCGGTGACGGTGTCGTCGACGACCACGGGTGCGGCCGGGTCGACGACTGGTTCTTCGACGACGGGCTCCTCAACAACGACGGGCTCTTCCACGACCGGTTCTTCGACAACCGGATCAACCACCGGATCGACGACCTCGTCGACCGGCACGGGGACCTCTTCGACGACAGGCTCCACCACCGGCTCCTCGACCGCGGCATCCACCGGCACCTCCACCGGAGCTTCGGCGACCACCTCGGCGAGCTCGTCGGCCGGCACCTCGCCGGTGTCCGCACCCTCGGCCGGCACCCCGTCGGCGCCGAGCGCTGTGGCCGGGTCCGTTTCCTCGACCGTGGCGGTCGGAGCCTCGTCATCGACCACCGCCGCCGCCCGCAGCGAGGCGCCGGCCACGGTCGGTGACGTCGCGCCGCTCAACCCACCGAGGATGTTGCCCAGTAGACCGGCCACCGCGGACACCACCGAGGCAATCAGGTTCGGTACAAAGCTCAGCACCTGGGTGACGAGCTGGCCGATCAGCTGCACCAGCGAAGCCAGCGGGTTGGTCGGGTTGACCGGTGAGCAACCATCAAGGCAGTCGATCAATCGCACAAAATCCTTGAATGCCTGCTCGCTACCTTTGAAATTCCCGTCCTTATCAAAAAGGCCGAAGAATCGTTCATCACCAATGGCAGCCCAGTCGTCTTTCGTGGTGTACATGAAGATCGGACCACCACCGGAAAAGGACTGCCACGCGGTGAGCAGATCCGTGATGAATGACAGCTGCTTTTCCGGGCTCACCACACTGGTGGGCAACCCGTACTCACTGATCCAGATCTTGAGCTGTTCCTCACCCGGCTGCTGATGCAGGTCCATCAACTCGCGGATCTTGGACACCTGGTAGAGCGGCATCAGTTCGCGCCAGTCGAGGTCATCCTGCTCGGAGAACTTGGTGTCGAAGTTGTACGGGTGAAACGACAGCGCGTCGAAGAATCCGTCGGCGCCGGCGGCGTACATGGCTTCGACGAAATCGACGGCATTCATGGTGGTGTCACCCCAGGTCAGGGTGGCACTGACGACGGCACCTACCACGGTAATGTCCGGGTTGACGGCCTTGAGCGAGTTGTAGGTCGCCTTCAGCAGGTTGGTGTACTCGACCGGGTCGACGGGATTCCAGAAGAACGAGGCGTTCGGCTCGTTCCACACCTCGTAGGCGGTGATCTCGTCACGGTAGCGATCGGCCACGGCGGCGGCGAAGTCGGCGAAATCCTGTACGTCAGAGGGGTGCCCGCTGCCGACCGGCCCGTCGGTGGCCCAGGCCGGCGACCACTGCAGCACACCCAGGATGCCCATGCCCCGGCGATCGGCCTCGGCGACGATCTGGTCGAGCTTGGCCCAATTCAGGTCCAGATCCCAGTCGACCGGTCCACCCATCGGATCGTTGGGCTGCGTGAAGATCCACGGCACCAGCAGACGGACATTCTTGACGCCGAGCGACTCGATCAAATTCAGATGTTCGATGACCTCGTCGAGACTGTCGGTGAAGTAGATATTCGAATCAGCGATACCGATGGTGGACGGCGATTCATCGATTGCAGCGACATTGACCACTTCCTGGGTCACCACCAGTTTCATTTCCGGCATAGCGAACTGACTTCCGGTTGCCGCCACCAAAGCCGCCGATGTCAGACCAATAACAATCCGGTTGCCAAAACCACGCACCGACCGAGGAGCAAGACTCCACATAAGACCACCCAGTTCTCGAGTTTCGGCGTCGACCCTGCTGGGATCGACAATGCAAGGAAATTAGCCGAAGCGTCGGGAATTTGCCTAACTTACCCGGAAGTAATATTTGAAGGTCTCAGCAAACCGTAGCTGGTCGGTTTCCAGCAAATAATTTACGAGCTTGGCATTTTAGAAAATGCTCCCGAAATTGCGGATGTGGCAAATCTTTTGAGTGCCATTCACCGATGGCGCGACATACGTTTCATCCGTCACTGACATCGCAATAGTCCAGTTGGATACCAATCGCCTCAGGCACACCAGGGGTTGACCCCAACCACAGCGGAACACCTGAGTACCAGATTTGTTGTTTCAGCAAATTCCGTAGCGGGACGGCCACCGGCGGACGGTTGTCCTACAACCGAACATGGACAACGTGTGCCGAAAACGGACAATCCGGGCACTCTCGACACGTGTCTTGACATGTGGGAACGGCAGAACCCGTTCGCTACTGATGGGGCATGCCGGCGGCCACGCCGCGCTGCGGCCAACCCGCCGGCGAGTCCTCCCACGGCTCCTGCCTGCCGTACGGGGTCAGGTCCAGGAACGGATAGCCCACCGACGTGTGGTCGAGACCGCGCGCATAGGTGGAGTAGGTGTGGAATACCTCGTCATCGCGGCGCAGGAAGACGCTGGCACCCGGCCAGTCGCCGCGCAGATCCGCCTCGGTCCACCCATCACGGCGCAGTTCGTCATGCGACTTGTAGTTGTACTGCACCGCTGCACGACCGGGGTCGAGGGTGACGTGGAAGTCGTAGCTGAAGTCGCCGTCGCGGGTCGAGTACCACGGAAACGTCCAGCCGTGCCGGTCGCGATACCGCGCGATGCTGGCATACGGTGCGCGCGAAACACAGACGAAGGTAACGTCTTTCGCGTTCAGGAGCGTGCGATCGGACGCGGTGAAGGTGAGATCGGCGGCGGCGGTGCAGCTCGGGCAGCCCTGGTCCAGATCGTCGATCCACATGAAGTGGTGCACATAGAGCTGCCCGCGGCCCTCGAACAGGTCGATCAGCCGGACCTCACCGCTGGGCCCCTCGAATACGTAGTTCTTGTCCACCCGGACCATCGGGAGCCGACGACGCTCGGCATTGACGGCATCACGCAGGTGCGTGACGGCACGCTCGGATTCCAGCAGTCGCAGTCGGGCCGCCAGCCACTCCTCGCGGGGCACGACGTCGGGGTATCCGAGGTGCTCTGACACGTGCATCTCCTCTTGCCATAGTCGGTTCCTGGCAGTACCGACCGGCGCAAAGACCCAAACTCATCGCGCCGGCTGTCGCCCGGCACGGATCGCTGCAATGACGGTGATGGCGGCCAGCACCGTAAAACCGCTGAACAACATGCGCGCCGCAGCGACATCGTCGGCCCCGAACCGGTTGACGATGACGCCCGCGATACCGGCACCGAACGCGCCGCAGATCAGCTGCACGGTGTTGATCGCCGCCGCCGCGACCGGCCCCTCGTCCGGGTCGTCGACGCTACCCATCGCCCACGCCGACAGATGCGGCCAGGCCATCCCGATGCCGGCCCCGGTCACCACCAGGGCCAGTGCCCACCCCGCCACCGGCCACCCGGACATCCCGTCGTGCACCAGTAGGGCCGCGACACCCAACCCGATCGCCATCACCACCGGAGCCGCCGCGACGATACGGGCCGCAGAGGCCCGCCGGTCCACCGAGGCGCTGACGATCTCGCTGGTGGTCCACCCGACGGCCAGCGCCACACCGAGGAACCCCGCCGCCAACGGCGCCAGGTGCGCGAGCCGCTGCCCGAACAGCGGCACGTACATATCCGCCATGGTCGCGGCCATCAGCGCACCCAAGGTCAGGTACATCCATTTCAGCGGTCCCGGCCGGAATGCCGTCGGCGGCAACACCCCGACCGACGAGCGGCGGTCGACCACCACGAACACCGCCACCAGCGCCGCCGCCACGGCGATGAACACACCGGTCATCGCCGGATCGGACGGCAGCCCCGCCACGCTGACCATCAGCGCCGCGGTCCCCAGCAGGAGCAGCGACCAGACCGGTATCCGCACCGGCATCACCACCGCATCCGTGGTGCGCCGCGGGAGCGCCAGCGGCACCACCACCGCGATGAACACGGTCATGATGACCAGGGCTCCGAAAGCCCAACGCCACGAGGCGAACTGGGCGAACAATCCGCCGCCGGCGGGTCCCAGCAGCGTCCCGACACCCCACATCGCCGACACCAGCGCCGAGGCCCGCGTCCACAATGCCTGCGGCAGCGCGGTGTTGATCACAGCGTAGCCAAGACCGGCGAGCAGGCCACCGGAGGCACCCTGCACGATCCGCCCCGCCAACAGCAGCTCCATGGTCGGCGCCAAGGCGCACGCCACGCTGCCGAGCCCGAACACCGACAGCGCCGACAGGTACGCCGACCGTGGGCCCAGCCGCGCCAGCACCGCGCTCACCGTCGTCGCGGCCGCCACCGAGGCCACCAGGTACACCGTCATGACCCACGCGTAGTAGCGCTGTCCGCCGATCTCGGCCACGGCGCTGGGCATCAGACTGATGGTGAGGAACTCGTTGGTCGCGTACAGCGCCACACCACCCGCGAGGACCGTCGAGGCGCCAAGGTTCTTCGGCCCCAGCAGCTCCCGCCAACTACCCGTCTGCGTCTGCGTCACTCCGACAACATAGAAGCTCAACCGCGGTTGAGATCAAGCCCGGCGTCGTCCACCCCGGTCGCTACTTCAAACCGGCCGCGTCCATCCCGCGCAGTTCCTTCTTCAGATCCTGGATCTCGTCGCGGATCCGGGCCGCCAGCTCGAACTGCAGATCGCGGGCTGCCGTCATCATCTGCTCGGTCAGATCCTTGATCAGATCCGCGAGTTCGGCGCGCGGCATGTTCGCGGTGTCGCGTCCCTCGACGATGCCCGCGCTGACCGCGCGACCGGGTTCGCCCTGCGCCCGCCGCCCGCGGGACGCATTACGTCCGGATCCGCCGACCTCGACGTTCTCGGTGTCCTCGGCCTCGCGATACACCTGGTCGAGGATGTCGGCGATCTTCTTGCGCAGCGGCTGCGGGTCGATGCCCCGCTCGGTGTTGTAGGCGATCTGCTTCGCCCGCCGGCGCTCGGTCTCGTCGATCGCCTCCTTCATGGAGTCGGTGATCTTGTCCGCGTACATGTGCACCTCACCGGACACATTGCGCGCGGCACGGCCGATGGTCTGGATGAGGCTGCGCGGTGACCGCAGGAAGCCTTCCTTGTCGGCGTCCAGGATCGCGACCAGCGAGACCTCGGGCAGGTCCAGGCCCTCCCGGAGCAGGTTGATGCCGACCAGAACGTCGTACTCGCCGAGCCGCAGCTGCCGCAGCAGCTCGACCCGGCGCAGGGTGTCCACCTCGGAATGCAGGTAGCGCACCCGAATACCCATCTCCAGCAGGTAATCGGTCAGGTCCTCGGCCATCTTCTTGGTCAGCGTGGTGACCAGGACCCGCTCGTCACGTTCGGTGCGCAGCCGGATCTCGCCGATCAGATCGTCGATCTGACCCTTGGTCGGCTTGACGTGCACCTGCGGGTCGACCAGGCCGGTCGGCCGGATGACCTGTTCGACGAATTCGCCACCGGCCTGGGCCATCTCGTAATTGCCCGGGGTGGCCGACAGGTACACCGTCTGACCAATCCGCTCGGCGAACTCCTCCCAGGTCAGCGGTCGGTTGTCGACCGCCGAGGGCAGCCGGAAACCGAAGTCGACCAGGTTGCGCTTGCGCGACATGTCGCCCTCGTACATGCCGCCGATCTGCGGCACCGTGACATGGGACTCGTCGATGACGAGCAGGAAGTCCTCCGGGAAGTAGTCGATCAGGGTGGCCGGAGCGGTGCCCGCACCGCGGCCGTCGATGTGCCGGGAGTAGTTCTCGATGCCCGAGCAGAACCCGACCTGCTTCATCATCTCCAGGTCGTAGTTGGTGCGCATCCGCAGCCGCTGGGCTTCCAGTAGCTTGCCCTGGCCCTCCAGTTCGGCCAATCGTTCCTCGAGTTCGGCTTCGATGCTGGAGATCGCCACCGCCATCCGGTCCGGGCCGGCGACGTAGTGGGTGGCCGGGAAGATACGGACCGAATCGACCTGGCGGACCACGTCCCCGGTCAGTGGGTGTAGGTAGTAGAGCGCCTCGACCTCGTCGCCGAAGAACTCGATGCGGATCGCGAGCTCCTCGTAGGCCGGGATGATCTCGACGGTGTCGCCGCGCACCCGGAAACTGCCCCGGGTGAAGGACACGTCGTTGCGGTCGTACTGGACGTCGACCAGCAGCCGCAGCAGCCCGTCGCGGGGCACATCGTCGCCGACCTTGAGTTCCACCGAGCGGTCCAGGTAGGACTGCGGCGTACCCAGACCGTAGATGCAGGACACCGAGGCGACCACGACGACGTCGCGCCGGGACAGCAGGCTCGAGGTGGCCGAGTGGCGCAGCCGCTCGACATCGTCGTTGATCGAACTGTCCTTCTCGATATAGGTGTCCGTCTGCGCGATATACGCCTCGGGCTGGTAGTAGTCGTAGTACGAGACGAAGTATTCGACGGCGTTGTTGGGCAACATCTCTCGCAGCTCGTTGGCCAGCTGCGCGGCGAGCGTCTTGTTGGGGGCCATCACCAGGGTGGGCCGCTGCAGCTTCTCGATCAGCCACGCCGTCGTCGCCGACTTACCGGTACCCGTGGCACCCAGCAGGACGATGTCACGCTCCCCCGCCCGCACCCGGCGCTCCAGGTCGGCGATGGCGGCCGGCTGGTCGCCTGCGGGCTCGTACTCACTGACGACCTCGAAAGCGGCACCACTGCGCACGATGCCGTCGACGGCGTCGGCGGCAGGTCGGTACTCCGAATGCGCCAGCACGGGGTGTTCGGTCGCGAAAGCCATATCACCAGGTTAAGCGTGGACACCGACATGTTCATTCCCCCGGCGACCCTGAGCTGGGTTACGGTGACGCCGTGCCCGAACCGGTCCGCATTGCGCTGCGTCTGCTGGGCCTGATTCTGCTGGTCGCGGGCCTGGTCTGCGCGGTGCTGATGTTCTGGCCGGGGGTCGGAGCCGTCGCCGAGGCGCTGGGCTCGACCTGCGCGAGCGATCGGTCCGGCCGCACCCACCAGTGCAGCTGGTTCGAGGCCGCCGACCTGTTGTGGACCGCCTGCTGGCTGGCCATCGTCCTCGGCGGGGTGCTGCGGCTGGTGACGCGGCCGGCCGGTAAGGGCCCGCGCGTCCTGGATCTACGCCGGCGGCACTGACCGTGCACCCTCCCAAGCGCGAGCTGTTCGACCTGCGCACCGGCACCAACACCGACCCCAAGGGCATCGTGCGCGATGTCGAGGAGTTCACGGTGCAGCCGTGGGGCCTGTACATGGCGCGTCCGGCACCCGGCCGGGCCCAGTTCCACTACCTGGAGTCCTGGCTGCTGCCGGCGTTCGGACTGCGTCTGACGATCTTCCACTTCAACCCGGGTTACGAGCGCGACCAGGACCTGTACATCGATGTCGGTCGCTACACCGCCGGACCGGATGTCTGGGAGGCCGAGGACCACTATCTGGACCTGGTGTTGCGCACCGGGCGCGATGTCACGTTGACCGATACCGACGAGCTGGTGGCCGCCGTGCGGGAGGGACTGCTGCCGCCCGGGGCCGCCGAAGCGGCCATTACGACGGCGGTGGCGACGGTCGAGGCGCTGGCCCGGCACGGCTATGACCTGGACCGCTGGCTGGCCGGGCATGATGTGACGCTGACCTGGCGGTAGTAAGCTCGACTACATGAACGTCACAGGGCGTGCCGGCGTGACGGCTCTGGCTGCGGCCGCGACGCTGTTCGCGGGGCTGCTGGTCGCCGGTCCGGCGATCGCCGAACCCGAGGGCGACGAACCGCAGCCCGAGGTCACCGAACCTGCCCCGGCGC
The DNA here is from genome assembly GCF_053345865.1 of Mycobacterium sp. C31M. Taxonomy (NCBI): domain Bacteria; kingdom Bacillati; phylum Actinomycetota; class Actinomycetes; order Mycobacteriales; family Mycobacteriaceae; genus Mycobacterium; species Mycobacterium sp. C31M. The sequence continues at coordinate 62,095 of NZ_JBKFAX010000017.1, forward strand.
TGCTGCACAACGTCACCTACCGGGTGCGCGCCGACGGCACCTCCCGGCGGGCCGTGGTCGCCTACAAGGCCGACGACTTCAACGTCAACAGCGAGCAACCCAATCTGCTGCCCGGCCAGACGTTCGAGGTGAACACCGTGATGTCCGATCCGGCCCTGGCCGGTCTGGAACTGTCGATCGACTGGCCGTACGGCTCGAACCTGCACTGCGAGATCCTGGTCGACGAGCAGATGGTGGTGCAGGCCGATCAGTTCATCGCGCCGCGGTTGTTCCGCCCCAAGGACGATCCGCTCTACGGGGTGCTGCATTGTGGTGCGCCACTGAATGATCCGGCGTCGGCAGGCTCGGCGCCGTTGGGTGTGCCCGAGCTACCCGGGTACCCGGGACAGCCGGCCTCCGAAGCTCCACCCCAATAGTTACTCAGGCGCTCCAACCGGTGGTGCGCGCCCATTCCTGGGCCCGCTGATAGGCGTCCAGAAACCAGGGTTCCTTGGCCGCGGCGTAGTCCGGTGCCGACAGCGCGGCTCGTTTAGCGGCCAGATAGTCCTGTTGCACACCGGGATTGGCGCGTAGCCAGTCGACGAAGAGCAGGGCGAAGCGTTGGTTGGCCGTGCCGCCGGCCCGGATGTGCACGTTGGTCGGCCGTCCCGGATCGGCGGAGGCATGAAAGCGCTTGTGCCACTGGGATTGATCCGCGCTGTGCGGATTGTCGGCGGTGATCCCGGCGACCTGTGGGTAGCCCGCCGTGAGCAGTGCGTCGGCCACTTCGTCGGCCACGTCCAAGGAGGCGACCGTCACCTGTACATCGATGACGTCCTTGCCGTCCATTCCGGGGACCGCCGTCGATCCGATGTGGTCGATGCGGACCGCGCGGTGCCCGCATGCGGTGTTCAGCCGGGCCACGATGCGCTGCGCCTGATCGGGCCACCTCGGGTCATAGGCCACCACGGCGGCCTGCCGATGCGCCGGTGTCCGGGTCTTCAGATTGTGCGCGAACGGCAGGATGCGCTCGTGCCACAGTGCGCGGGCCTGCTCCACGAGCACGCCGGCCGAACCCGAGTTGTCCAGCCAGATATCGGCGACCGCACGGCGCTGCTCCTCGGTCGCCTGGGCGGCGATCCGGGCCCGGGCGTCCTCCTCGGTGAAGTTGCGGTACTCGATGAGCCGCTTGACCCGCAGTTCGGCATCGGCGTTGACGATGATGACGAGTGGGAACATCGGCGCCATCTGCGATTCCACCAGCAGCGGGATGTCCTCGACGATGACGGCGTCGGTACCGGCCGCGGCAATGAGCTCCGAGCGACGGTGCGCCACCAATGGGTGCACGATGCCGTTGAGGGTGGCCCGCTTCTCGTCATCGCTGAAGGCGATGGCGGCCAGGGCGGGCCGGTTCAGCGCGCCGTCCTGCAGGATGTCGTGGCCGAATGCGTCGACGAGCTTGGCCAGACCCTCGGTTCCGGGTTCGACGACCTCGCGGGCGATGACGTCACCGTCGACGACGATGGCGCCGAGATCGCTGAAGGTGGAGGACACGGTCGATTTGCCGGCGCCGATACCGCCGGTCAGTCCGATGCGAAGCACCGGGACAGTCTGTCAGGTCTCGAGAACGACGAACGCCCCGGCTCTTTCGAGCCGGGGCGTCTGCCGTTGTGAACTGTTACGCGTTGCCTGCGAGCTTCTCGCGGAGCGCGGCGAGCTGGGCATCGCTGGCCAGCGATCCACCAGCGGACTCGTCGGAGCGGCTGGCCGACGACGAAGACGTCGGGCGAGCGGCCTCTTCGGCCTCCGCCGCGGCGAACTTCTCCATCTGCGCGGTGTGCATCTTGTGGCGACGCTCGGCCTCGGCGTAGCGGGCCTCCCACTCGGTGCGCTGCTTGTCGAAGCCTTCCAACCATTCGTTGGTGTCGGCGTCGAAGCCCTCGGGGAAGATGTAGTTGCCCGCATCGTCGTAGCTGTCGGCCATGCCGTACTTCGAGGGGTCGAACTCCTCGGTGTAGTCCTCGTTGGCCTGCTTGAGGCTCAGCGAGATGCGGCGGCGCTCCAGGTCGATGTCGATGACCTTAACCATGGCGTCGTCGCCGACCTGGACCACCTGGTCCGGGACCTCGACGTGGCGCTCGGACAGCTCGGAGATGTGCACCAGACCCTCGATGCCCTCCTCGACGCGGACGAACGCACCGAACGGCACCAGCTTGGTGACCTTGCCCGGCACGATCTGGCCGATGGCGTGGGTGCGGGCGAAGTGGCGCCACGGATCTTCCTGAGTCGCCTTGAGCGACAGCGAAACCCGCTCGCGGTCCATGTCGACGTCGAGCACCTCGACGGTGACCTCGTCGCCCACGGTGACGACCTCGGACGGGTGGTCGATGTGCTTCCAGGACAGCTCGGAGACGTGCACCAGGCCGTCGACACCGCCGAGATCGACGAAGGCGCCGAAGTTGACGATCGAGGACACGACACCCTTGCGGATGGCGCCCTTGGTGAGCTGGTTGAGGAACTCGCTGCGCACCTCGGACTGGGTCTGCTCCAGCCAGGCGCGACGGCTCAGAACCACGTTGTTGCGGTTCTTGTCGAGCTCGATGATCTTGGCCTCGATCTCCTTGCCGATGTACGGCTGCAGATCGCGGACGCGACGCATCTCGACCAGCGAGGCGGGCAGGAAGCCGCGCAGGCCGATGTCGAGGATCAGGCCGCCCTTGACGACCTCGATGACGGTGCCCTTGACGGCCTCGTCCTTCTCCTTGAGTTCCTCGATGGTGCCCCAGGCACGCTCGTACTGAGCGCGCTTCTTGGACAGGATCAGGCGGCCTTCCTTGTCCTCCTTGGTGAGAACGAGGGCCTCGACCTCATCGCCCACGGAAACGACCTCATTGGGGTCGACATCGTGCTTGATGGAGAGTTCGCGGGAAGGAATGACACCTTCGGTCTTGTAACCGATATCGAGCAGAACCTCGTCACGGTCGACCTTGACGATGGTGCCCTCGACGATGTCGCCATCGTTGAAGTACTTGATGGTCTTGTCGATCGCGGCGAGAAAGTCCTCGGCCGAGCCAATGTCGTTGATGGCTACTTGCGGCGAGGTGATGGAGGGACTTGGCATGTGGTGGGTTGCTCCGGACAGGTTTAATCGTAGGGACATTGCTATTTGGTGACGCTGTTGCGTTTGTGCTGCACAACGGGCAGTTCGCCGGTAACTTCGACGAGAACGATCCGGTTGTGCAACGTTCCCGCGTGCCCGCGACGTGACTGGACACACAAGTACTGCTCAAGGGTACTAGAACCGGTACACGCTGGACAAACCCGGTCCCCGCAGCCCCGGTCTGGTTAATCTCCTCAGGTGTCCGTGACACCGCACCCGCCGCAACCGCACCTGCCCACCTGGCCACGCACCGTCCGCAAGGTCGGTGCACCGCTGGTGGTCATCATCGGTCTCAGCGTCATCGTCGGCCTGCTGATGATCCTGCTGACCGCGACCAATCCGGTCGGCACCGCCATCGGATTCGTGCTGTCCAGCATCGCGATCACCGTGGTGGTGCTGTGTTACCTGTGGCTGGACCGCTGGGAGCCCGAGCCGCCCCGGCTGCTGATCCTGGCGTTCCTCTGGGGCGCCTCGGTCGCGATCATCCTGTCGCTGATCCTGGAGTTGTGGGCCGATGCCGTGTTCCTCCCGAACCCCGGCCTGCCCGAGGGGTTTGAGTCGACGGCCCTGCGCGCCCCGATCATCGAGGAGGCCGCCAAGGGGCTGTTCCTGTTGATCATGATGACCGGCGCCCGACGCCGCGAGCTGAACTCGCTGACCGACTGCCTGGTGTACGCCGGCCTGGTCGGGGCCGGCTTCGCCTGGTTCGAGGACATCCTCTACATCGCCAACAGCGAATCGCTGGCCGGCTCGCTGGTGACCGCCGCGCTGCGACTGGTCATGGCGCCGTTCGCCCATTCACTGTTCCTGTCGGTGCTGGCGATCGGCGTGTATTTAGCCCTGCACCGACGCAGCCTGCTCGCCAAGGTGGGGTGCATCGTCGTCGGCTATCTCGGCGCGGTGACGCTGCACGCGATGTGGAACGGCTCATCGGTGATCGGCATCGAGGCCTACTTCCTGGTCTACGTGCTGTGGATGATGCCGGTGTTCGGGCTGGCGATCTGGCTGGCGATCCGCAGCCGGCGGCGCGAGCAGCAGGTGGTCGCCGCCAAACTGCCGAACATGGTGGCCGCCGGACTGATCACCGCCAACGAGGCCAGCTGGCTGGGGTCGATCCGCACCCGCAAGCTGGCCGTCGCCGAGGTCACCCGTAACAGCGGTAAGGACGCGGGCAAGGCCGTGAAGGGCTTCGCGACGCAGGTCGTCGAGCTGGCCTTCGTCCGGGACCGCATCGACCGAGGCTTCGGCGACGACCGGGTGCAGGCGATGCTGACCGAGGAGGCGAACGCCGTGCACGCGGCGCGGGCGGCCACCCCGGCGTTGCAGTACCTGGCGCACTATCGGGTGCCGGGCAGCTAGCCGCGACGCCGCCGGGCCACCTGCCAGATGATCAGCCCGGCCTGCAGCCCGAAGGCCACCGAGATCATCGAGATGAGCGTGGCGGGCAGCGCCGAGTCACCGTCGGCGCCGAACAGTTCGGTGACCCCGATCAGGCCCATCGAACCCGGGACCAACAACCAGAACCCCGGCAGGATCATGGTGATCGCGGGCGGGGCGGTGCGCAGCCGCGATACGGCCAGCGCCACCACCGTCAGCGCCAGCCCGCCGCAGAACCCGCTGGCATAGCTGCCGAGCACCAGATCGCCCAGATACTGAGCGGTGTAGGCGGTATAGGTGATCAACGCGAGCCACGGCAGGAACGACACCGGCGGTGCGAGGAACAGCATGACGCCGAGTCCGTAGACGGCGACCCCGAGCCACGGCGCCCACGGCCCGATGTGGTTGACCGCCTCCGAGCTGAGCTGGTCCTCGCTCATGCCGAGCAGTTGGGTGGCGATCAGGATGCCGAAGGCCAGCTGGATGATCTGCACAAAACCGGCGATCAGCCGGCTGGTACCGGCGATGACATCACGGGAGGTCAGCTCGATGACCGCCAGCGTGATCGCCGCACCGGGTAGGAACACCGCCAGCGGTGGGATGAGTGCCCGTAATCCGACATGGTCGAGCTCCAGGTGCAACGCCGCCACGATGCAAATGGCCGCGACAGCGAAAGCGCTGACCGCGGGCACCAGCTGCGCGAGCACCGAAACACGTTGGCTCACCACGAGAAACACGCCGACCATCGCGCCGAGCACCGCCGCGGCGAGCACGTTGAGCATCGACGGCTCGAGGACCAGGGACAGGCCCGCGCTCTGGATCGCGTACCCCAGCACCGTCACCCAGGACGGGTACCGACGCGCGAGACCCTGGATTGCGTCGAGCCGGGCTTCGCCGTCGTGCGCGGAGACCCGGCCAGCCATGGCGTCGGACACCAATCGGGCCAGCGGGAAGATCTGGTCGAATCGCAGGTCGGAGTCGACGCGGGCGCCGCGCACCACCGTGCCGTCGGCGGTGGCCGGCCCGACCACCTGGACATGGTTGGGCAGCGCGATGCCGTCATTGCGCACGCCGTAGTTGCCGGCCGTGCGGTCCAACATCTGGCGCACGAGCGTCACCGGATAGTTGGCGGCGCACATCGCCGCACCCAGCCGAGCCAGAAACCGTATCTGCTGTTCGCTGCTCGCGGTCATCGGCTCAGTGCGCCGCAGCGTCCCAACTGCGCCCGTAGCCGACGGACACCTCCAGCGGTACATCCAGCGGGTAGGCGTTGCCCATGTGTTCGCGCACCAGCTTTTCGAGCTCCCCCCGTTCCCCTTCTGAGACCTCGAACAGCAACTCGTCGTGCACCTGCAGCAACATCCGTGACGTCAGGCCGGCCGACTTGATCGCCTCGTCGACGTTGATCATGGCCACCTTGATGATGTCGGCGGCGCTGCCCTGGATCGGCGCGTTCAGCGCGGCACGCTCGGCGGCCTCCCGGACGTTGCGGTTGCTGCTGTCCAGCTCGGGCAGGTACCTGCGACGGCCCAGCACCGTCGAGGTGTAGCCGTCCTTGCGAGCCTGGTCGACAACGTCACGCAGGTAGTCGCGGATACCGCCGAACCGGTCGAAGTACTGCTCCATCTGCTGCTTGGCCTCTTCGGTGCTGATCTTCAGCTGGGAGGACAGGCCGTAAGCGCTCAGCCCGTACGCCAGGCCGTAGGACATCGCCTTGACCCGGCGACGCATCTCGGCGTCGATCTGGTCGATCGGCACATCGAACGCCCGCGATGCCACGAACGAATGCAGGTCCTCACCGGTGTTGAACGCCTCGATCAGGCCCTCGTCACGGGACAGGTGCGCCATGATCCGCATCTCGATCTGGCTGTAGTCGGCCGTCATCAACTCGGCGTAGCCGTCACCGACGACAAAACCGTCCCGGATGCGACGGCCGGCCTCGGTGCGGATCGGGATGTTCTGCAGGTTGGGCTCGGTCGACGACAGCCGGCCGGTGGCCGCGATCGTCTGGTTGAACGTGGTATGAATCCGTCCATCTGCGGCCGTCGCTGCGAGCAACCCGTCGACGGTCACCTTCAACCTGGTGGCGTCCCGGTGGGCCAGCAGGTGCTGCAGGAACGGATGCCCGGTCTTGTCGAAAAGTCCTTGCAGCGCATCGGCATCGGTGGTGTAACCGGTCTTGGTCTTCTTGGTCTTGGGCATCTCGAGCTCGTCGAACAGCACGACCTGCAGCTGCTTGGGCGACCCGAGGTTGATCTGCTTGCCGATCACCCCGTAGGCGGCCTCGGCGGCATCGCGGATCAGGTCGCCGAATTCGCTCTGCAGCTCCTGCAGGAAGGCGACGTCGACGGCGATACCCCGGGTTTCCAACTCGGCGAGCACGCGCTGCACCGGGAGCTCCATCCGGCCCAGCAGCGAGGAGGAGTCGATGCGGGCCAGCTCTTCGTCCAGCGCATCGGCCAGATCGAGCACCGCCGCGGCACGCAGCAGCACCGCCTGCACGGCCTGCTCGTCGATGCCCTCGTTGTCATCGAGCAGCGAAAGCTGTTGCTGCTCCGGGTTGTCGGCGCGCAGCTCCCGTTTCAGGTAACGCAGCGACAGATCATCGAGGGAGAAACTGCGCTGCCCCGGCCGCACCAGATAGGCCGCCAGCGCGGTATCGGAGGTGACGCCGGCCAGCTTCCAGCCGCGCCCTTCCAGATCGTGCATGGCCAGCTTGGCCTCGTGCAGCGCCTTCGGCGGGCCCGGGTCGGCCAGCCAGGACGCCAGTGCGGCCTCGTCGTCGGGATGGATTGTGGCGGTGTCGATATAGCGGCCGTCGCCGTCGTTGGCGACGATGGCCAACGCCGTCGCATCGGCATCGAAGGCCAGGTGGGTGCCGACCACGGCCACCCCGAACCGGTTGCCCAGGCTGTGCTCGGACAACCAGGCCGCCAATTCGCCGGGTGCCAGTGCACCACCGCGTACATCGAAGCCCTGGTCGACCTCGGGATCGGCGGAGGCCAGCGTGTCGAACAGCCGGTCGCGCAGCACCCGGAACTCCAGGTCGTCGAAGAGGCGGTGGATGTGGTCACGATCCCAGGGCAGCATGCGCAGCGTGTCAGGTGTCTGCGGCAGCGGCACGTTCTTCACCAGTTCGGTCAGTTCACGGTTGAGCACCACCGAGGACAGGTTGGCGCGCAACGCATCTCCGACCTTGCCCTTCACGGTGTCGACATTGTCGACGAGCGCCTGCAGCGAACCATGCTCGACGATCCACTTGGTGGCGGTCTTCTCCCCCACCCCGGGGATGCCGGGCAGGTTGTCGCTGGGGTCGCCGCGCAGCGCCGCGAAGTCCGGGTACTGCGCCGGGGTGAGCCCGTACTTGGCCTGCACCGCCTCCGGGGTGAACCGGGTCAGCTCGGAGACACCCTTGACCGGGTACAGCACGGTGACGTCGTCACTGACCAGCTGCAGCGAGTCGCGGTCACCGGTGACCACCAGAACCCGGTAGCCGGAATCCTGCGCCTGGGTGGCCAGGGTGGCGATGATGTCGTCGGCCTCGAAGCCCTGCTCGGCCAGCACGGTGATCCCGAGTGCGCCGAGCACCTCTTTGGTGATGTCGATCTGACCGCGGAACTCGTCCGGGGTGGCCGAGCGCCCCTCCTTGTACTCCGGGTACTTCTCCTTGCGGAACGTCTGGCGCGACACGTCGAAGGCAGCCGCGACGTGGCTGGGCTCCTCATCACGCAGCAGGTTGATCAGCATGGCGGTGAACCCGTAGACCGCGTTGGTGGTCAGCCCGCCCTGGGTCTTGAAATTCTCCGCGGGCAGCGCGTAGAAGGCCCGGAAGGCCAGCGAGTTGCCGTCCAACAGCATCAGCGTCGGCTTGTCGGTGCTCGTCTTCTTCTCGGCAGTCTCGGTCTTCGCGGGGCTCACGCCCCCAACTCTAGGCACCCACCCCGACAGGTGGTCGCCGCTACCCTGGGCGAGCGGTGACCGATACATCCGTACACCCACTCGCGTGGCGCCCGTTGGCCGCGATCGCCGCAGTGGTGGCCGGTGCGCAGCTGACGGCCGCACTGATCGGCCGCGACTACTGGTTCGACGAGGTCTACATGTTGGCCATCGGCCGCAGTCACCTCGACTGGGGGTCGGCCGACCAGCCGCCACTGGTCCCGGCGCTTGCCGCCCTCGCCGACGCGCTGTTCCCCGGTTCGCTGATCGCATTGCGGATACCCGCCATCGTGGCGACCACGGTCGCCGTCGTCGTCGCCGCGATGATCACCCGTGAGATGGGCGGCGACCGGCGCGCGCAGATCGTGGTGGCGGCCGTCCAGGCGACCGGCTTCTGGGTGGCGGTCGGTGGGCACTGGTTGACGCCCTACACGCTCGAACCTGTCGGTTGGCTGCTCGTCATCTGGCTGCTGGTGCGCTGGATCCGGGTGCGTGACGATCGGCTGCTTCTCGTCCTCGGGGCGGTTGCCGGGGTGGCTGCCATGACCAAGTTCCAGGTACTGCTGCTGTGCGCGGTGCTGATCGCGGCTGTGCTTGCGGTCGGTCCGCGAGAGTTGCTGCGCCGGCCGATGCTCTGGGGCGGCGCCGGGATCGGTGCGCTGGTGTGCGCGCCGACGCTGTGGTGGCAGGCGCGGCACGGTTGGCCGCAGCTGCAGATGTCCCACGTGGTGGCCGCCGAGGCCGGACCGCTCTACGGAGGTCGGGGCGGTATCGCGGTGCAACTCGTCGTGGCGGCCGGGGTGCTCGGTGTGGCGTTGGCGGGCTACGGCCTGGTCCGGTTGGTACGGGACCCCGCACTGCGCGACTTCCGGTTCCTCGGCCTCACGTTGGTGGTGCTGTACGTCGTGTTCGTGGTGACGGCGGGGCGCCCGTACTACCTGTGTGGGTTGTACGCGCCGGTCGCAGCCATCGGAGCGATCGCATTGCAACGCCGCCGGGAAGCGGGTGCGACTCGGTGGGGCCGGGCGGCATGGCCCGGCTACGCACTGAGCGCGGCGGCCGCGATCGGCGGGCTGGTCCTGGGCGCCACGCTGACCAGATCCGATGTCGGCGAACAGATCGCGCAGCGCACCGCACAGACCTTCCAGCAGCTTGCGCCGGAGCAGCGCGAGCGCACCGTCATCATCGGGGAGTCCTATATCGTGGCGGCGTACATCGACGGTTATGCCGACCGCTACGCTCTGCCGCCGGTATTCAGCACCACTCGCAGTTACGGCTATTTCCCGCCGCCGGCCGCCGGACTGGACACCGTACTGTTCGTCGGCGACCACGGCCCCACCCGGCTGGCGCCGTACTTCGCCGACATCCGGGAACTGGGAAATGACGACGACGGGATCGGCCGGTGGCTCCTGACAGAGCCCCGGGAAGATTGGGACACATTGTGGCCCAAGGTCAGGACGCTGAACGTCATGTGACCGACAGTGCCCGGTCGCGCAGCAACCGGGCCGCCGGGTTGGTCATATCGCGCCGCCAGGCCCAGACCAGCCGACCGCGCAGCGCGGGTATCAGTCGCAGCGCGTGCAGCCCCGGCCGGTTGCGGGCCATCGACTCGGGCAGGATCGCCACCCCGAGGCCGTGGCCGGCAAGGTCGGCGAGTTCCAGCGGGCTGGTCGCCTCGAAGGCGATGCGTGGTGTGACTCCCACTGCGGCGCAGGCGGAGTCGAGATTGGTGCGCAGTCCGGTGCCGACGGGCAGTGAGATCAGCGGATGCTCGCCGAGCAGATCCAACGGGAGCGTGGCGCGGCGCGCCAACCGGTGACCGGTCGACACCGCCGCCTCGATGGCCTCGTCGGTGATGACGTGCAGATCCAGATCCGACGGGTCCTGCTCGACGCCGATCGACACGATCGCGATATCGAGGCGGCCGTCGGCCAGCTTGGCCAACAGGACATCGGAATTGTCGGTGCCCAAGGTGATCTCGACGGCCGGATACGCGGTATGGAAGTCGGCCATCAGTCCGGCGATGTCGATCGGGTGCAGGGTCACCGTGCCGATCGCCACCGAACCCCGGACCAGATCGGCGACCTCGTCGACGGCGCGCCGAGCGTCGCGCACCGCGGCCAGTGCGGCGCGGGCATGCGGCAGCATCGCCTCACCGGCCCGGGTGAGCCGCACGTCACGACTCGACCGGGTCAACAGTGGCTGACCCATCTGCCGCTCCAAGCGCCGGATCTGGGCGCTGACGGCGGGTTGGGCCACCCGTTCACGCTGGGCCGCCCGGGTGAAACTGCGCTCTTCGACCACCGCGACGAAGTATTCCAGCTGCCTGAGCTCCATAACTGTTGATTATAGGCGTCAGACTCAACAACTATTGGACTTATCTTCGCTGGTGGAACACCGTGGAGGCATGACAAAGCCAGTGATCATCGCCGGGGCCGGGATCGGCGGACTGACCACAGCGTTGGCCCTGCACCAGCGCCGGATCAACGCCGTGGTCATCGAGAAGGCGCCCACCCTCAAACCCCTCGGTGTCGGTATCAACCTGCTACCCCATGCCGTGCGCGAACTCGACGCGCTTGGCCTCGGCGCCGCGCTGGCATCGATTTCGGTGGCCCCCACTGCGATCTGCTATTTCGACGCCGCGGGCACCCAACTTTTCCGTGAACCGCGCGGGATCGACGGCGGTTACTCGCACCCGCAACGATCGGTACACCGTGGGCGCCTGCACACCCTGCTGACCGAGGCTGTCCACGACCGCCTCGGGCCCGGCGCGATCCGCACCGGTGCCGGCCTGACCGGTTTCACCGATATCGGGTCTGCCGTCACGGCGCATACGGCCGCCGGCGATATCACCGGAACAGCATTGATCGGCGCCGACGGTATCCATTCCGCGGTGCGGGCCATCCTGCATCCCGACGGGGATCCGCTGCTGTGGTCGGGTGTGCGGATGTACCGCGGCGCAGCGCGGATGCCACCGTTCCTGGACGGGCACACGATGGCCATCGTCACCGGCGGTGACGGTGTCGATCTGGTGATCTATCCGATCAGCGACGGGCTGGTCAACTGGGTACTGCAGGTCGACGACGGTCGACCGGGAAGGCTGCCCGGCGACGCGCGCTGGAACCGGCCGGCCGATCCCGCGGTCGTTGCCGGCCACATTGCCGACTGGACCATCGGATGGCTGGACGCCGCAGAGCTGCCATATCGCAGCGCAGAGGTCTTCGAGTATCCGATGGTGGACCGGGATGTGCTGCCGCACTGGGGCACCGGATCGGTCACACTGCTCGGTGATGCCGCGCACCCGATGTATCCGGTCGGAGCCAACGGCGCGTCTCAGGCCATCGTCGACGCACGGGTGCTGGCCGACGAACTGCATCGGGACCCCGCCGGCGGACTGCGCAGCTACGAAAACACCCGGCGGCGTGACACCGCAGATGTCATCGCCGCCAACCGGCAGATGCACACCGCCTCCATCGCGGACAGCGAGGAGATCGCCCGCGTCACAACGACGTACCGTACCGATACCGAGAGGAGCTCGTCATGACGACCTTTGTACTGATCCCCGGGATGTGCCACGGCGCATGGTGTTTCGATGACCTGGCCGAGAGTCTGCGCGCCGCCGGTCACCGCGTGCTGGCACTCACCCTGACCGGGGTGGCCGAACGGGCCCATCTGCTGGCCGGTGGGGTCAACCTGGACACTCACATCACCGATGTACTGGCGGCCATCGACGCCGATGCGGGTGACGACGACGCACTCGTCCTGGTGGGTCACAGCTATGGCGGTGCGGTGATCACCGGCGTCGCCGACCGCATCCCCCATCGTGTCGACGCACTGGTCTTCCTGGACGCGCTGGTGTTACACGACGGCGAATCCTGTTGGGACCTGGTCAACGACGAGGAGCGACAGTGGTATGTCAAGGCCGATGGCACCGGTTTCGGTGTGCCCCCGATGCCGTTCTTCGACGACCGCGCCACCGCCCATCCGCTGGCCACCGTGCTGCAACCGTTACGGTTGACCGGCGATCTCAGCCGTTTCCGCAAGCGCGTATTCGTCTATGCGCAGGACTGGCCCGGCGAGTCACCGCTACAGCCCTCCTATGACCGGGTGCGTGACGATCCCGCCTGGACCTGTCACGAGCTCGACGGTAAGCACAACCTGATGCGCGACAAGCCAGACGATCTGCTGCAGATCCTGCTCGACGTCTGACCCACGTTGTCAGCCGACCGCATGACAGGCGGCGGCACACTTCAGCTGAACAAAGCACGAAAACTATTGCCCAGGACCCCGCTACATGATAGTTAGCTATGCAATACATCTCTCGGGGGAGGATTCGTCATGGCCGGTCGGCATCGTCGGAACAGGGAACCGCTGGCGGTGACAGTGTGGTTGGGAGCCGGCGTCGTCACCCTGGGCATCGGTGCGGCACTGACCACCGGAACCGCGGTCGCCGTGGCCGAGACCGGAGAATCCGGCGGGGCATCGGCATCGTCGAGCGCCGGTGACAGCACCGCAGGCGATTCCTCGACCGGTACGTCGGCGAGTGGACAGGGCGACACCGGAAAGAAGTCGGCGGTAACCGATTCCGAGGAGTCGCAGGACTCCGAAGAGGCCGCCACCGCGCCGAGGAAGAAGCCACGCCTGCAGAAGAGTTCCCGGACGTCGGCCGAGCCGGCGAGCCTGCACGACCAGGTGGCGGCCGAGACGCCACGCAAGCGTGCCGGGACGGTCACCCCGGCGGTCGCCGACGAGTCCACCGACGCCGAGGCACCGTCCATCCGGTCGGCGGCCGTGACCACCGTCGAAGTCGCCGAACCGACGATCACACCGACCGCCAAAGCCAATGCCGCACCGGCGAATCCATTGGTGACGGCCGGTCAGGCCCTCCAGGACTTCCTTCGCAACATCCAGCGGCAGTACTTCAATACCCGACCCCAGATCACCGGCTACAGCGTCCCGACGCGCAACGCCGACGGCACCTACAGCGGCCAGATCTACGCCACCGACGCCGACGGCGACCCGCTCGTCTACTCCGTCAGGAACGGGGCCCCGTTCGGCAGCAACCTGACCATCGAACAGAACGGCAACTACACGCTGACCCCGTCGGCGTATGCACTCACCCGGGAAGGCACCGGCGAACTGACCTTCGATGTCGTCGAGGCGAACGCCGGCGAGCACTTCCACGGAATCCACCGAGTCTTCGAGAAGGCCATCCGAAATGCCCTGCAGCCGATCTTCGGGCAGTTCCGCCTCTATGTCGACTACGTGCCCGAGTACTACGCCTTCGACCGGGTCGTCCTGCCGTCCACACCATGGGGCAACACCGATCCCACACCGAATCTGATGATCGCCGAGCGGGCGGCCGTAAAGATGACCGCAGCACCGGCCACGACCGCGAACCCACTGCAGGCATTCCTGCAGAACATCCAGCGACAGTACTTCAACACCCGACCCCAGATCACCGGCTACAGCGTCCCGACGCGCAACGCCGACGGCACCTACAGCGGCCGGGTCATCGCCGTCGACGCCGACGGCGATCCGCTGGTCTACTCGGTGTCCCGGCCGTCATACGGCAGCACATTGACCATCGACCAGAACGGCAACTACACGCTGACACCGTCCGAACTGGCGCTCAGCCAGCCCACCACCGGGTGGTTCTACATCGATGTGGTGGAGGCCAACGCCGACGAGCACTATCACGGGCTCGGCCAGATCATCGAGAAGGCCGTCCGCACAGCACTGCAACCCATCTTCGGCCAGTTCCACCTGTTCGTCGGGTATGTCCCCGAGTCCTACGGCAGCGTCCGACAGTCCGTCGACGGCGTCGGATGGGGTAACACCGATCCCACGCCCGCCTCCATCGGCGTCGTCTGACATCGAACTGCAACACGTTTCAGTTTTGCCGCTGGACGGGATAGTCTGACGCTCGTGCCAGCAGCAACCACAGCGCCCGCGGTCGAAGGGTGGTTCGCCACCGATGACGCCGGTGACACTCATCTGATCGGCGGCAAGTGCACCGCATGCGCCACCTACGTGTTCCCGCCGCGGGAGAACAACTGCCCCAACCCCGGCTGTGACAGCGACACCCTGGCCCTGGTCCCGCTCTCGCGAACCGGCACCGTGTGGAGCTACACCGAAAACCGCTACGCCCCACCCCCGCCGTATCCGTCCCCAGATCCCTTCGAACCGTTCGCCGTCGCCGCCGTGGAACTGGCCGACGAGGGACTGATCGTGCTCGGCAAAGTCGTCGAAGGCACCCTGGCCGCCGACCTACAGGTCGGCATGTCGATGGAACTGACCACCATGGCGCTCTACACCGACGACGACGGCGTGGTGCGCACCACCCACGCCTGGAGGATCGCCAAATGAGTGCCGATACATCCCCTGTTTACATTCTGGGAGCCGGAATGCACCCCTGGGGCAAATGGGGCCGCGACTTCACCGAATACGGCGTCGTCGCCGCCCGCGCCGCCCTGGCCGAGGCCGGCCTGGACTGGCGCCAAATCCAGTTGGTGGCCGGCGCCGACACCATCCGCAACGGCTACCCCGGCTTCGTCGCCGGCGCCACCTTCGCCCAGAAACTCGGCTGGAACGGCATCCCCGTCACCTCCAGCTACGCCGCCTGCGCCTCAGGCTCCCAAGCCCTGCAGAGCGCCCGCGCCCAGATCCTGGCCGGCTTCTGCGACGTCGCCCTGGTCATCGGCGCCGACACCACCCCCAAAGGCTTCTTCGCCCCCGTCGGCGGCGAACGCAAGAACGATCCCGACTGGCAACGCTTCCACCTGATCGGCGCCACCAACACCGTCTACTTCGCCATGCTGGCGCGGCGCCGCATGGACCTCTACGGCGCCACCCTGGAAGACTTCGCCAACGTCAAGGTCAAAAATGCCCGCCACGGCCTCGACAACCCGTACGCGCGCTACCGCAAGGAAGCCAGCGTCGACGACGTGCTGGCCTCCCCCGTCGTCTCCGATCCGCTGCGCCTGCTCGACATCTGCGCCACCTCCGACGGCGCCGCCGCCCTGATCGTCGCCTCCAAAGCCTTCGCCGAGAAGCACCTCGGCTCACTGGCCGGGGTGCCCTCGGTCCGCGCGGTCAGCCTGCAATCCCCGCAATACCCCCAGCACCTACCCGAACTGCCCGACATCGCCACCGACTCCACGGCCGTAATCCCCGGACCCGACCGCGTGTTCAAAGACCAGATCCTCGACGCCGCCTACGCCGAAGCGGGTATCGGTCCCGAAGACCTGTCCCTGGCCGAGGTCTATGACCTGTCCACTGCCCTGGAACTCGACTGGTACGAACACCTCGGCCTGTGCCCGAAAGGGGAGGCCGAACAGCTGCTGCGCAGCGGAGCCACCAGCATCGGCGGCCGCATCCCGGTCAACGCCTCCGGCGGCCTGGCATCCTTCGGTGAGGCCATCCCCGCCCAGGCCATCGCCCAGGTCTGCGAACTGTCCTGGCAACTCAAGGGCCGGGCCACCGGCCGCCAGGTCGAGAACGCCACCGTCGGCGTCACCGCCAACCAGGGCCTGTTCGGCCACGGCTCCTCGGTCGTCGTCGCCCGCTGACCCACCGGAACACCACGGCGGCGCCGCGAGGTTGGACGTTGCGTGAGCCGAATCATTGCGCCGTCCTCCGGTGGGCGGAAACCTGGCAGCATGACCTCCACTCTCGACACCGAATGGCAGCAGTGGCATGCCGACCGGGAACGGTATTTCGCCGACCCGCTGGGCTGGGTGAGCCTGACCGGTTTGTACTGGCTGACCGAGGAGTTCGAGACGGTGGCCGATCTGCCCGGGCGGTGGCGCGCCGACGCGGATGCGGTGTACGTCGATGGGCTCGCCGGCACCGAGCGGCTGGAACCCGTCGAGGGCGCACCGGGACTGCTCGTCGAGGACGGCCGGCGGCGTATCGAGGTGATTCGCCGAACGGGGTCGGTGGCATTGCGGGTCCACGACCCCGAATCGCCCTTCCTGGCGCAATATCGGGGCATTCCCGCATTTGCGCCCGACGCGCGGTGGCGGGTTACGGGCCGGTTCACCGCCTATCCGCAGTCCCACAGTGTCACCACCGGGGCGGTCGTCGAGGGCCTGGAGCACCACCACACCGCCGTCGGCACCGTCGACTTCGAGATCGACGGCAGGCAGGAGCAACTGGTGGTGTTCGGCAAACCCGACGGTGCGCTGGGTGTGTTGTTCACGGACGCGACCAGCGGTGTGACGACTTACCCCGGCGCACGATCACTCGCCATACCGACGCCCGGGCCCGACGGCACCGTGGAACTCGACTTCAACCGGTCGGCCAACCTGCCGTGCTCGTTCACCGATTTCGCGACCTGCCCGGTGGCGCCGCCGGGGAACCGGTTGACCGTCGCCGTCGAGGCGGGCGAGAAGAATCCGCGATGACGGTACAGGTGCTGGTTCCCGACGATATCGGCGTCAAGGTTCTCGGTGAACACCCCGGTCTGGAACCCGTCCGCTATCAGCCCGGGCAGGCCTGGCCGGTCGATGCGCCGGTGGTCGTGGTCGATTACGAGAATGCGCCCGCCACCGGCGCCCGCTTTCCCGAGCTGTCGCGGCTACGTCTGGTGCAGACGCTCAGTGCCGGCTACGAACAGTGGCTGCCCTGGCTGCCCGACGGCGTGCTGCTGTCCAATGGCCGTGGCGCCCATGGTGGTTCTACCGCCGAATGGGTGGTGGCCGCCCTGCTGGCCCTCTATCGGGACCTGAACCACTTCGCCGAGCGGCAGGCGGCCGGTGTGTGGAGCCCGCGGTTCACCGACACCCTGATCGGCAAGCGGGTCGTGGTGCTGGGTGCCGGCGATCTGGCGGTCAATCTCGCCGCCCGGCTGGCCCCGTTCGAGGTGTCGGTCACACTGGTCGGGCGCACCGCTCGACCGGGTGTGCACACCCTGGCCGACGTACGGGCTTTGCTACCGGGGGCCGACGCCGTGGTCTCGGTGCTGCCGGCGACCGCCGACACCCACCACATCATCGACGCCGACTTCCTTGCCGCCCTGCCCGACGGTGCGGTCGTCGTCAACGCCGGGCGGGGCGGGGCGGTGGACACCGACGCCCTGCTGACCGAACTGACGTCCGGAAGATTGCGCGCCGCACTGGATGTCACCGACCCCGAGCCGCTGCCGACCGGCCACCCGCTGTTCTCGGCGCCGGGTCTGCTGCTGACCCCACACGTGGCCGGCAGCACCGCCGGCGCCGCCGAGCGTGCCTGGGCGGTGGCGGCACGCCAGATCGCGACCTTCGCCGCCGGCGGACGACCGGACAATGTGGTGGCCGGCGGTTGACCTAGCACCGGGTCATCCAGCGCGGCGTGATCCGCGGCGCGGTTTGCCCCACCGACGCATTCCGCGGCGCGCCGCCATGCACGCACAGCTGCCACACCGGCTCATTGTGTGCGGTTGCGGCGGGTCGGTGCAGACCCGTCAGCCGGGTCCCGGCGGGCAGTGCCTCGCCCACCAGATCGGTGATGGCCGACGACAACACGATCTGACCACCGACCGCCATGTCACGCAGGCTGATCGCCCGCAGCATGGTCGGACCGAAATCGTCGTCGGGCACACCCGGGCGGATCTGCCCGCTGTGGATGCCGATCCGCAGGCGAATCGGCGGCGTCACCGCGGCGTGCAGATCGACCGCGCAGGCCACCGCCTCCCCCGCCCGGGCGAACGCCACCACGTAGGCGCCGCGCCGTTCCGCGGCGACGCACACACCGTGATGCGCGTGCACCAGGGCCGGCAGCCTGCGACCGGTCACCGGTGCCGCGGTTGTCGCGTCGACCGCCAGCAGTGTCACGGTTCCCGTCGGAAGATATGAACTCGACATGTCAGCCCCCCAGCTCGAACATGTTGCCCGAACAGCTTTTTGCTGTACCGCAATACTGCGGCGATGTGGCCTCGATGGACACCATGTGCACCACCAGATCTGCGGTGGTGTGTACACCCCTAGCTGGCGATGACCGCAGGATTGGACACGGTGGCGGTGATGCGGGTGCCTGCCCCGGTGTTCCCGTCGACGGACAGACTGCCACCGATCGCCGAGAGCCGATCGGTCATGTTCGTCAGGCCCATACCGATGGTCGCGCCGTCGAAACCCGGTCCGGTGTCCACGATCTCGAGTCGCAGTTGCTGCGCGTCGACCCGGCCGGTGATGCTGGCCGTGACAGCAGGGCCGCCGTGTTTGGCGGCGTTCTGCAGCGCTTCGCTACAGCAGTAGTAGAGCGCCGCCTCGACCGCAGGCAGGTAGCGTGCCAGGCCGACGAGGTCAAGGTGCACCGAGATGGGTGCCCGCGCCGCCAGCGCGGGCAGTGCCTCGGGCAGCCCCCCGCTGATGAGCAACGGCGGGTAGATACCGTGCGCCAGTCGGCGGATCTCGACGATCGCGCTATCCACCAGTTCCCCGGCGTCGGTGAGCAGTTGCCGGCGGTCATCGCCATCGGCGTTGCGGGCCAACTGGATCAACACGGACAGACCGACAAGGTGTTGCTGAGCGCCGTCGTGCAGATCGCGTTCGATGCGCCGGCGTTCCTCGTCGGCGGCGGCACTCAGCCGGGTGCGCGATGCCGCGAGTTCGGCGGCATGCTCGGCCAGATGAGTCTCCGAGGTGCGCAGCGCGGCAGCGTTGTTCCACACGATCACCATGAGATTGAGCCCGACGACGAACAGTCCGATGATGACGAACGCCGTCTCCACCCAGCGTGGTGAGTTCAGGTTGGCGTCGTTGGGCGGGGTGAACCGTGCCAGCGCACCGAGGCAGACCAGGCACACCGCGGTGATCCCGACGAAGACCAACCCGCGCTGCCACCGCACGTAAGACTCCGCGAAGGTGACCGGAAGCATTGCGGCGACGGCCATCACGGCGAGCAGCGGCGGGGAGACATAGACGACGACCAGGACGCCGGTCCAGTTGCCGATACACACCAGCGTGATCGACAGCTCGTAGCGTCCGCGCCGGGCCAGTCCGATGGCATACACGATCACCGCGGAATGCACCACCGAGATGCCGGTCAGCACCAGAAACCAGGGCGAGCGGTACATCCAGATGTACTCCCACATGGGCAGTACCACCCCGGCGCCGAACCACATCGCGAAATGACCGACGAGGAACACCTGGAAACGTTCGTCCCGGAACCGGTGGATCAGGTCGTGGCCGAACCGGGTGGACGATCTGCGCAGCGCTCCGATCAGTGTTTCCGGTGCCCGCCAGCGCGGCACCGACCCGGCCGCGGCGCGCAGCGTCACCTGCCGCGCCATATCCGCCTCAGCACGTCCGGGCTCAGACGTTCCTTGCGCAGATAGGAGCGTGCCCCGCAGTGCGCGGCGGCAGCGGGCAGATCCTCGGCGTCATAGGTCGACATCAGCACCACCATGAGATCAGCACGGGCGGAGCAGATCCGGCGGGCGGCCTCGATACCGCCGATCCCCGGCATGTGGATGTCCATCAGCACGATATCGGCACCGTCGGTGCCGATCCGCTCGATGGCCGTCTCACCGGTCTCGCATTCGCCCGCCATGACAAAATCGGGCATCGCGTTCAGCGTAGCGGCGGTGGCACGGCGAAAGCTGGCCTGGTCGTCGACCACCCAGACGCGGATCCGCTGCTCGTCCACCTCGTCATCGTGCCCGGCCGGACAGCCCGGTACCAGGGTGTACACACCACTAGTTTGCGGAGCCACGGTCGTCGAGGAACATCAACACCGCCTTCACCCGCCGGTCCACCGCATCGTCGACGGTGAGCCCCAGCTTGGCGAAGATCGCGTTGATGTGTTTCTCCACCGCACGCTGGGACAGCACCAGCCGCGCCGCGATGGTCCGATTGCTGAACCCTGTCGCCAACTCGCCCAGCACCTCCCGTTCCCGGGCGGTCAGCCGGGCCAGCGCCGGCGCCGACCGGGGCTGGGCCAACAGTGCCTCGACGACCAGCGGATCCAACACGGTGCCCCCGGCGGCCACCTGCCGGACGGCCTCGGCGAGCTCGTCGAAATGCGCCACCCGCTCCTTGAGCAGGTAACCCCGGTGTGCGGTGCCGCCCTCCAGCAGGCCCGCCGCATACGACGGCTCGGCGTAGTTCGACAGCACGATCACGCCGATGTCGGGATGGGCGCCACGCACCCAGCGCGCCAACCGGATCCCCTCATCGGTCGAGGTCGGCGGCATCCGGACATCGGTCATCAAGATGGTGGGCCGGTGGATGTCGACCAGTTCGACCGCGGTGTCATGGTTCTCGGCGATCCCGACCACGCTGACCTCGGGCATGGTCGACAGTGCCCGCGTGACACTGTCACGCACGAGCAGCGAATCCTCGGCGATGACGATCGAGATGTCACTCACGGCGCCATTATCGCCGCATCCGCGCCGATTCGGGCGGCATCGTCGACTCAGGCGACGCCGAGGTAGGCGGCCCGGATGCTGTCGTCGGCCAGTAGGTCTTTCGCCACGCCGGTCCGGGTGACCTCGCCGGTCTCCAAGATGTAGGCGCGGTCGGAACGGCTCAGCGCCTGCTGCGCGTTCTGCTCGACCAGCAGCACGGTGGTGCCCTGCTGGTTGATCTCGGAGATGATCCGGAAGATCTGCGATATCACCATGGGCGCCAACCCCATCGACGGTTCGTCGAGCAGCAGCACTTTCGGCCGGGCCATCAGCGCGCGGCCGATCGCCAACATCTGCTGCTCGCCACCGGAGAGCGTGCCGCCCACCTGGCTACGCCGCTCGGCCAGCCGCGGGAACGTCGTGAGCACCCAGTCCAGCTTCTCGTCATGCTCGGCCTTCGACGGGAATTTCCGCCCGTAGCAGCCCATTTCAAGATTCTCGATGATGGTCATCCCCGGAAACACGCCGCGTCCTTCGGGCGACTGGATCAGACCGTCGGCAACCCGCTTGTGCGCCTTGACCTTGCTGATGTCGGCACCGTCGAACCAGACCGATCCCGAGGTCAACGACAGCAGGCCGGAGATGGCGCGCATCATGGTGGTCTTGCCGGCGCCGTTGGAGCCGAGCAGGGTGACCAGCTCGCCCTGGTGCACGGTGAGCGACACTCCGTGCAGAGCCTTGATCCGGCCGTAATGCACGACGATATCGCGCACCTCGAGCAGGACCGGCCGGGTGTCGGTGTCAGGCGAGTTCGTCATCGGGTACCCCCAGGTAGGCGGCGATGACCGCCGGGTTCTCACGGATCTCGTGCGGTAGTCCGTCGGCGATCTTGCGACCGAACTCCAGCACCACGATTCGGTCGGTCACCCCCATCACCAGGCGCATATCGTGTTCGATCAGCAGCACGGTGTAACCGTCGTCGCGGATCTTCTGGATCAGTTCGATCAACGCCGACTTCTCGCTGGGGTTGAACCCGGCGGCGGGTTCGTCCAGGCAGAGCAGCTTGGGCTCGGTGGCCAGCGCACGGGCGATCTCCAGGCGCCGCTGATCGCCGTAGGGCAGGTTCTTGGCCTTCTCCTCGCCGCGGTGCGCGATACCCACAAAATGCAGGAGTGCAGCGGAACGTTCGATGGCCGAGCGCTCCTCGCGCCGGTGCCGGGGTGAGCGGATCAACGCGCCCGGCACCGAGGTGAAATGCCGGGCGTCGGTGCCCACCATGACGTTCTCCAGCGCCGTCATCTCGCCGAACAGCCGGATGTTCTGGAAGGTGCGGGCGATGCCGAGCCGGGTGATCTGATGCCGTTTGATCCGCCCGATCGTCGACCCGTCGAACACCACCGATCCCGAGCTGGGCCGGTAGACACCGGTGATGGCGTTGAAGCAGGTGGTCTTGCCCGCGCCATTGGGCCCGATGAGTCCGAGGATCTCGCCACGCTTGATGTTGAAGGTGACCGCGTCCAGGGCGGTGAGGCCACCGAACTTCACGGTGAGATCGTTGGTCTGCAACAGGACTTCGCCCTCGTCGGCCTGGATGTCACGGTGCACACTCGCGATCTCGGCGACATTCTCGAACACCTCGGGTTCGTTTTCCGCTGAGGTCATTTCGCCGGCTCCGTATCGGTCGGCTGTTTACGTAACAGGTCACGGGCGGCCTTGGCATAGGTGAGCAGATGCTGGCGCGCCGGGAACAAGCCCTGGGGTCGGAAGATCATCAGCACCACCAACGCCAGACCGAAGAACAGGTACTTCAGGTTGCCCATGTCGATACCCATGAAATGCACACCCAGCAACCGGTTCGGCAGGTACACGATGATGAAGGCGCCCAAGATCACGCCGAGCTTGTTGCCCTGCCCGCCGAGCACCACCGCGCACAGGAACAACATCGAGTTGATGATGTTGAACGTCGGCGGCGCCACGTACTGCACCTGCCCGGCGTACAGCGCCCCGGACAGCCCGCCGATGGCGGCACCGATCGTGAAGGCCCACAGCTTGAACTTGAAGGCGTTGACGCCCATGACCTCTGCGGCGTCCTCATCCTCGCGGACAGCGATCCAGGCCCGTCCCACCCGGCTGCGTTCCAGATTGCCGACCAGCAGCAGGATGATGACGATGAGGACCAGCCCCAGCCAGAACCACCAGGTGCCGTAGTTCGTGTCACCACCGGCGTTGGACACCGAGAACACGCCTTGAGGGTGTTGCTCACTTTCCAGGAAGTGCGGGAAGGCCACCTCGTTGAGACCACGCGGCCCGTTGGTGACGTCGGACAGGTTGTCGGCCAGCAGTCGGATGATCTCGCCGAAACCCAGGGTGACGATGGCCAGGTAATCACCGCGCAGACGCAGTGTCGGGGTGCCCAGGATCAGCCCACTGAGCGCGGTGATCGCCATCGCGATGGGCAGACACGACAGCCAGGCCCACGGGGTGCTGAAGAAACCGGAGGCGCTCATCTGGTTCCACGGGCTCTCCGGGCTGGTCAGCAGCGCCACCGTATAGGCACCCACCGCGTAGAACCCGACATAGCCCAGGTCGAGCAGACCGGCCTGTCCGACAACAACATTGAGCCCGATCGCGATGATGGCGATCATGGCGAACTGGGCCATGGTGCCGCCGAAGCTGATGCCGGGGGTGTCGATGAACCCCGGCTTGAACAACGGCGACAGGGCCAATCCGGCGAACAGCAGTACGCCGAAGATCCACTTCTGCGGGCGGTTGAGACCGTCCCACCAATCCATGACCTTGGCCCAAGCGCCGGCAGATTTGGTGCGAGCGTCGCTCATGCGATGACCTCGCAGGCTCGGGTCTCGTATGTAATCTGTCGATTCGCTCCGCAAGCTTCGCTCATGCGCGTGCCTTTCCGAGGCTCTCACCGAGGATGCCGGTCGGCCTGACCAACAACACCAGCACCAGCAGCACGAAGGCGACGACATCGCGCCACTGCGTGCCGAACACGGCCTGGCCGTAGTTCTCCATGACACCGAGCAACAGACCACCCAGCAATGCGCCGCGCAAGTTGCCGATACCGCCGAGCACGGCCGCCGAGAAGGCCTTGATACCCAACAGGAATCCACCGGAGTAGATGATGCCTTGGGGCACCTTCAACGTGTACAGCAGCGCCGCCGCACCGGCCAGCAGGCCACCGATGAGGAAGGTCGTCATGATGACCCGTTCCCGCGAAACACCCATCAGGGTGGCGGTGTTCGGGTCCTGGGCCACGGCACGGACGCCGCGGCCCAGCTTGGTCCGGTTGAGCGCCAGGTCGGTCAGCAGCGCCAGCACCAGGGCGGCACCGATGATGACGATGGTGGTGTTGGAGATCGCCACACCGAACAGTTCGAACTGGGTCTTGGGTTGCACCAGCACGATGGGCTGTTGCGCGTTCGGGCCACCGTAACCGGGGATCAGCGTCGGCAGGATGAACAGCACGAACTGCTGCAGCACAAAGGACATGCCGATGGCGGTGATCAGGAAGGTCAGCGCGCGGGCGTTGCGTTTGCGCAACGGGCGGTAGGCGATGAACTCCAGGCCGACCGCACCGGCACCGGAGACCAGCATCGCGAAAAGCATGGCCACACCGAGGTACAGGATCGTCAGCGCGACGCCCCGGTTGTAGGCGTTACCGCTCGGGGTGAAGCCCAGGATGATGTCCAGGGCGAAGTAGGCACCGAACATGCCGAGCATGAAGATCTCGGAGTGCGCGAAGTTGATCAGTCGGAGCACGCCGAAGACCAGGGTGTAGCCGACGGCGACCAGGGCGTAGATCGCGCCCCACGACAGGCCGTCGATCGTCAACTGCCAGAAACTGTCTACCAGCGCCCCGACGTTGAAGTTGATGTTGGCGGCCAGATTCATCCGGTGGTGAGCTCCTCAGCGTGTGCAGGTGCCTGAGACGACCGAAGCGCGTCCGGGGGCCATGCGCTCCCGGACGCGCTTCGGGTCAATCGTTACTGGACGTCGTAGATCCAGATGAGCGTCGTGGTGAGCTCACCCTCGGGCGTCCACTGGTACTCGCGGGCGATGCCCTGCCCCTTGTAGTTGCGGACGAAGTCCAGCAGCGCCGGGCGGGTGATGGCACCCGAATCGATGCCCTTGAGCAGGATGGTGCCCAGGTCATAACCCTCGGCGCTGTAGGTACCGGCCTCCTGGCCGAACTTCGCCTCGTACTCCTCGGCGAAGGTTCCAGTGGCCGGGCCGCACGGGCAGGCCAGCACCGCACCCTTGGAGGACTCGCCGGCCTGCTTGACGAACTCCGGGTCCTTGGTGCCGTCGGCGCTGGCGAAGATGCCCTCGAAGCCACCGTCACGCAGCTGCTGTACCAGCGGTGCCGCCTCGGCGTAGTAGCCACTGAAGAACACCGAGTCCGGTGCCGCACCGTTGATCTGGGTGACGGCGGCGGCGAAGTCCTTGTCGCCCTTCTTGACCGAGATGTTGCACGCGGGATCGGCCACCGGGCCCAGCGTGTCGCGCACGGCGGTCGCCAGACCGAGGCCGTAGTCGGTGCTGTCGTCGACGACGCAGACCTTCTGGTGGCTCAGGCTGTTCTTCAGGTAGTTGGCGACCGACGGACCCTGCACGCCGTCGTTGGCCAGCCCACGGAAGAAGGTCTGCCAGCCGTTCTTGGAAAGGTCCACGTTGGTGGCCGACGCGGTGGTGGCCACCAGTCCGGCCTGGTTGAACACGTCACCGGTGGCCTTGGTCTCACCGGAGAAGGCCGGGCCGACGAGGCCGATCGTGTACTGGTCCTCGACGATGCGCGGGGCGATGTTGGACGCCTTCTGGGGGTCACCCTCGGTGTCGAACGGCTTGAGCTGCACCTGGCAGCCCGGGTTGGCCTCGTTGTGCTTGTCGATGGCCAGCTGCACACCGTTCTTGATGTTGATGCCCAGCGCCGCATCCGGGCCGTTGAGCGCGCCGGCCATGGCGATGGACACCGGCGGGCAGGTGGCCGAGCCGTCACCGGCCGGGTCTGCGGGCGCAGCGCCGCTTGAGGCCGCCACCTCGCCGCCGTTCTCGTCGATCTGTACCTTCTCGACGATGCTCAGATTCGTCTGTGCCGCTTCTTCTTCGGGCGTGCTCTGAGTGCAGCCGGCAATCGCCAGCGCCATCAGTCCGGCGCCCCCGAGCGCAAATGCCTTGCGTGCCACGTGACCGCGCACGTCTCACCTCCGGTTCCCTGTGTCATTCGGCATCTTCGTTCCGGTCGGAACAACCGGGGCGGCGATGCTTCGCCGCTGACCTTAGCCACAACATCGCGCCGTCGCGTGATGTTCGGCGACGCGTCGCGCGGATCGGCCGGGTGAAACGCGTAAAAAGCGGGGCCGGAAACGCAGACTTAACCGGGAGTGCCTGTTGACGGCGTTATTTGTCTGCCGTTGCCGGGTCGCCGCCGGGCGAGTCGAGGGTCTCCAGCACCACCTCGGCGACACGCTTCATGGTGGTGCGCCGATCCATGGCGGCGCGCTGGATCCACTTGAACGCCTCGGGTTCGGTCATCCCCTGGTTCGACTGCAGCAAACCCTTGGCCCGTTCCACCAGCTTGCGCGTCTCCAACCGCTCGGACAGCGTCGCGACCTCGTTCTCCAACGCCGCGATCTCACTGAACCGGCTGACCGCGAGTTCGATGGCCGGAATCAGGTCGGTGATGGAGAACGGTTTGACCAGATAGGCCATAGCACCTGCGTCGCGGGCTCGCTCGACGAGCTCACGCTGGGAGAACGCCGTCAGGATGACGATCGGGGCGATGCGCTTGGAGGCGATCTCGGAGGCGGCGTCGATACCGTCGCGCCGCGGCATCTTGACGTCCATGATCACCAGATCGGGTTTGAGGCTCTCCGCGAGGTCGACCGCCTCCTGGCCGTCTCCGGCCTGGCCGGCGACCTCATACCCTTCCTCGCGCAGCATCTCTGCGAGGTCCATTCGGATCAGCGCCTCGTCTTCGGCGATGAGCACACGGCGTGATGCGGGGGCGTCGGTCATGGATGCCATTGTGTCGCGATTGTCGACGGGGGGCGACCGCGGGGTTAACGACGGCGTGGCGAGGTGGTGGTCAGCGACGGTCGCGGCATCCCTTAAGGTGGTAGACCGCAGGAACGCTTGCCCTCGTATCCCAACTGGCAGAGGAAACGGATTCAAAACCCGTGCAGTGTGAGTTCGAATCTCACCGAGGGCACTCAATCACTTGACATCGTACGTGCAGGTCAGCGCCATATTCGAGATCATCAGACGCCACCGATTGCCGGTTTTGGCTGCATTTTGGCTGCAAGTCCCGCAGCCGATAGACGCAGGTCGTGCGCGTCAGCAACCGCCTCTGCGTCCCGGTCGAACAGGTCGGCGTAGGTATCCAGCGTCATCGCGGCCGAGGCGTGACCGAGCATCTTCTGAACTGCTTTCACGTTGGCACCGGCCGAGACAGCCAGTGACGCGGCGGTGTGCCGGAGGTCGTGTGGCGTGACGCGCGGGAATTCAAGGGTGGTCGGGTCGGCGTCCGGATTGGCTTTGGCCTCTGCCGCGCGCGCCTCGTCGGCGGTGTTGCGGCACCGAGTCACCGCCCCTTCGAACCAGGTGTGAGCCCCAGGCGACTTTGCGTAGCCACCGCCGGCCGCCGGGAACACGACCGCGTCACGGGGCTTTCCTCGGCACACACCGGCCACGAGCTCAGCGACGAACTTCGGCATCGGCACGATGCGCCGCTCGTGAGTCTTCGGGGTTCCGACTTCGACGGTTCCACCGACATTCACCGCATTGCGCCGGACATGGATGCGACGGCGCAGCGGGTCGATATCGGCAACGTGCAGTCCGGCCAGCTCGCCCCACCGCAAGCCGCAGTACGCGAGAACCAGGATGATCACGCCCTTGTCGTGGCCGCCGCGTCCGGCCGCCGCCTCTTCGGCCAGGGCCATCACCTGTTCGTCGGTCAGGTAGTTGTGATCCCCACGCACCTTGCGCGGCATCTTCACCTTGCGCGCCGGGTTGGTCAGGATGCGACGGTCGGCCACCGCATCATCGAGAATGCCGGCCAGCACCGCATGTGCCCTGATGACCGTCACCGGGCCGGCCGCTTTCCTGACCACCTCACCATCGGCGTTGCGCTTCTCGCGCCCCATGTCGGCCACCCACGATTTGACCGCGCTGTGCCGCAGATCGGCCAGCTTGGTTCTGCCCCACTTCGGTTCGACGTGCACGCGCCACGCAACCTCTTCGACGCGCCGACTTGACGGCTTGAGATGCGTCCGGCGCGCCAACCAGTCGGGGCCGAGTTCACCGATGGTGATTTGCGCGGCGGCGGGATCGATGTACTCGCCACGCAGCTTCGACACATGCACGGTGGCCGCGAAATCCTCTGCGTCCTTCTTGGTTTTGAAACCGCGGCGCTGCGTCACCCGGTTGTCCGGTGTGCGGTACTGGACCCGGTACCGGTCGCCCTTCTCGGTGGGGTACTTCTTGATCGAGGCCACCGCGATCAGGCCACCAAATCCGAGGGCCACCGCCGCATGCGGCGCAGCATGCCGTCATTGCGCACGCGATAGACGGCCAGAATGCCGCGGGCGCTACCGAGGACGACGTAAAGCTTTCCGTCGCGCTCCACTACCCCGCTCCCCCGCGTCGGCTGGTCGGTCCCGCCCGAGCGGAAGTATGCGGCGAATGCCCGACGCGTCAGGTCGTCACGCTCCGCAATCGTCTTGGTCACGCTACCGAGCGTACGACCGACAAACATTGTTCGTCAAACAAGGCTTTCGCACCCGGCGACATACGACGACTACACCGTGCCCGAAGGTAAAGTCATTGCCCCACTGGGCAATTGATCTGAAACGCTCGGCGGTTTGTTCGGTTCATTCGCCATGAGTCTGTGTTAGCGTCGACGCACGGTCGCGCATCCTGTGAATCTGAGCCACCGAGCGACCGTCCCGCCACCCCGGCAGACCCGGGCCATGGTGGGAGCACCTTGCCCGCTGGGCCTGCATGCAGGTCCGCGCAGTTCGCACGAGGACCGTGCCGCTCAGAGGTCCGCATCGTTCTGGACTGCGAAACCATGACCACGTTGTGGAGGTTTCGTCATGTCCAGATCCCAGGCTCCGATCCCTGCCGCGCTCGATGAACTACTCACACCGCATGAGGTAGCCGAGTACCGCGGCACGACTACCGGCGTGCTGGCCCAGGAGCGATTCAAGGGCGTTGGCCCGAAGTTCATCCGCGACGGCCGGCGCATCCGTTATCGCGCCAGCGATATCCGCGCCTACCTCGATGCCAACACTGTGACGCCGAATCACTCTTGAAGACAGTACCTTTCGGCACGGAAGTGTCGTGCCCGTGTGCGCACCCAGTGAGTACGGTCTGCGCTACGCAACCAATCCCCTGCATAGGAGCACACCATGGCCGACACCGTGACCGTCATCCCGATCCTTGATCCGACCGCGGCGGCGAAGTACCTGAACATGAGCCCGGAGACGCTGAGAACGTGGCGCCGTGATGGAACCGGCCCGGCGTACATCCGGGTCGCGAGTAATCGTGTGCGCTATCGAGTCTCGGATTTAGACGCCTGGCTGGAGGGTCTACGCGTGCCGACCGAAGACCAGGCCTAAAGACAGCGCGCCGGCCCGGGATGCCTCTACCGGGCCGGCGCTTTCACCGCTACATCCCCCTGCAACAAGGAATGACGTGACCCATTCTAGTACCGAGGCGACCCGCGCCGACCAGTTGACGGCTCTGCTGCACCAAGCGCCCGACGCCAGCGACCACGACGCCGTACGGCAGTACATCGCGACATTGTGTGACGCCGGGGTCGCGGTGATGTTGATCTATCCGGGCACAAAGAAGCCCTTTGACGGCCGCACTGTTCGACGGAAGCTGGCCGACGACAGGGCCGCCCAGGCGCAAGCTCACGAAGCGGGACGGCGCAACTGGTCTGCGGTGCCGAGCCCGTCTGGTCTTACGTTGGCGACTACCGACGCGACTGTGCTCATCGGCGCGAACGGATATCTTGACGAGTACATCAAGGCGTTCGGTGACGAGGTCGCGATTAACCTGGCCGTCGAGGTCGGAGGCAGCGGCTTGATTGTGGTCGACTGCGACACCACCAGCCAGCTTGTAGCGTTACTGGACATCGCTGCGGCGCCGGAGAACATGCCGGTGACGGTGGAGTCGCCCGGATCGCAGGATGCCGAGGGCAACTGGGCTCACGATCCGGGCTGCGGGCACTTCTACTTCACGGTGCCGGAAGGGGTCAACCTGCCCACGAACCTGGGCGCGTTGACCTGGCCTTCGTCGGGCAATACGGCGGATGGATTCGCGGTGTTGTGGAACCGCCGCTACGTTCTTGTCCCGCCATCGACTCGAAAAGAGGGCGAATACAAGGCTGTCGGTGTGTGTATGCCGGCCCCGGCCTGGCTGCTCGACGCGATCTGTACCCGTGGGCAGGAACACGCTGACCGCGCATGCCGTGCGCGGCACCGTAGTGCGGATGACCCGATTGCCCGATGGGGCGCAACGGTCACGTGGGCGCAGATTCTCTCGCCGACGGACTGGACGCCAGCCGGCACGACCCACAACTGTGGGTGCGACATCTGGACCGCGCCAGGCGCCCACGGCTCGGACAAGTCGGCTACCGCGCACGAACCGGGTTGTCCGGTATTCGATTCGGCGGACCCGTGCCTGCACATCTGGACTGACCACGATATCGAACCGTTCGACCAAGCAGTGCAGGATTACGGCCCACACCTGACCCGGCTACGAGCGGTCGCCGCGATCCACTATGACAACGATCTGGGAGCCGCCATGGAGGATCTGGACCTGCACGACGCGGACGACATTGTGACGCTGAGCGCGCGCAACGGCGGCGGTCAGATCCGCCAGAACACACCTGCATCCAAGCGCCGACTTCAACTCACCTGGGCGTCTGAGATAGAGCCGGAGCCGGTGCCGTGGCTGTGGGTCGACATCAGTGCCGCGAACACATGGACGCCTGGCAGCCCGGCGGGATCTGCGCCCGATCCGATGTTCGTGGACGACATCGCCAGTGTCGCCAAGGGGCGTACGTGGACTGCTCCCGAGGTCGAGACAGACGGTCGAATTGCTTGCGGGATGGTGTCCATCGCAGCCGGGCGCGAGGGCTCAGGCAAGTCGAGCTTCGGAATATGGCTCACCGCCAGGGTCACGCGGGGCACGCTGCCAGGCGCTCACTACGGCCAACCCAAGGCCGTGTTCTATCTGGCGACCGAGGACTCCTGGAAACACACCCTTGTCCCGCGACTGATGGCGGCCGGCGCCGACATGCGCAAGGTCGGCCGCATCGAAGTTGTTCAGCACAAGGGCGCCGTAGTCACTCTGAGCCTTCCCGACGACACCGAGCTGTTGACGCAAGCCATCATCGACAATGGGGTTGCCCTGGTGGTTGTCGATCCGCTGATGAGCACACTGGGGCAAGGGCTCGACGCGAACGGGAGTCGAGATGTCCGCACCGCCCTGGAGCCGTTGGCCGCCATGGCCGACCGGACCGGAGCTGCCGTGGTCGGCATCGCACATTTCAATAAGGCGTCCGGTCTGGATTCATTGAGCCGTATCACTGGCAGTGGAGCGTTCAAGGACATCCCGCGGGCGGTGTTCGTGTTCGCCGACGATGGCGACGAACGCGTCTTCAGTCAGCGTAAGAACTCGACGGGGCGGTGTGACCTGCCGTCGTTGGTGTACGAGATCCAATCCGAGGTGATCGACACACCGACAGGCAAAACGTCGACCGGACTATTCCGGTTCACCGGCATTGCGCAGCGCACGGTGGAGGACATGCTGGCCGACGAACGGCGGCCGAGACGCCGCAGGAGCGACGCGGCGCAATTCATCATCGACTACATCACCGAGCATGCCGACGAGCAGACCGGTGAGGTCGATTCTGCCGACGTGGTCGCAGCCGGAGAAGCCGAAGGGTACAAGGGAAAGCAGCTGACCGATGCGCGCAACAGGTGCAGCGACCCCAAGATCAGTACCCGCAAGGAAGGGTATGGCCGAGCGTCGCGAACCTTCTGGAAGATCAAGCGCGAGTGACGCTCTCGCACGCGCCCGCGTGTACGCTCGTGCGATCAATGCGATCCTTGGTGTGACCTGCGCAGATACGTGCGATCCTTTGGCGATCTTTGCGTGCGATCTTCGCGCGGTCTGCGATCGTTGAGCCAACACGATAGATCGCATTTCGTGCTCTATAGATCGCAGATCCGTCGTCCATGGATCGCTCAAAGATCGCGCTTCTCATACACCGAAACGCACAGGTCAGCGTCAATGATCGTAAAGATCGCAACACGAGAGGTCGCGCGCGAGCGGCTGGGATCGATGAACGCCGGTCAGACGGCGGCGTAACCGAACGGGTTCACGCCGGGGCAGAGGTTGTCGATGGCGGCGTTGACCAACAGGCTGGCCTCGTTACGTTCGAGCATGGGGTTGCTTTCCCAGACCATCTGGGCGACCCAGTTGGGGTGGCGGCCGAACATCAGGCCGGCGTTCGGTGAGAGGGCCGAGCAGGCACCCTTGCCCGTCTGCAGGAGACCGGCCGGGCCGAGCTCGGAACTCAGGCCGAGCTCGTTCATTCGGTTGAGGTAGGAGTTGTTGTCCGCAGACGCTGGGGCGGCGGTGAGCATGGCGGCGAATCCGCACGCGATCGATGACAACGCAAGGGTTCTGGTGACCCCTCTCTGCGTGGCTGTTCCCATCGTTGACCTCCCCGAATCGGACCTCAAGTAGCGGGAGCGTAGCGCGCTCCCGCCCGGTCGTTTCACCTATTGCGTATTAAATGCGTACCTATGGCCCCGGTAATGCCCCACCGCGACAGCCGTGACCGGGCTGCGCAGGCGTTTCGTCTCCGGTCGCTGGGCTACACCTGGAGAGCGATTGCGGATCATCTGCAGTACCGCAGCGCAGGTGCAGCTCAGACCGCAGTGAACCGGCATCTGGACCGCACGCCTGCAGAGTCTCCCGAAACCGCGCGTCGGTCCGCCACAGAACGTCTCCAGATCACCAGCACCATCCTGGCCGAGCGGCTGTTCGAGGCCCGGGAGCGCGGCGACGACGACCGTCTGGTGGCGGTGTCGCGGGAGCTGCGAAGCACGACGGCCGAGATTGCGAAGCTGAACGGGCTCAATGTGCCTGTTGCTCAACAGGTCGACGTGACCGTGCACCAGGACGCGACGGCGATCATCGATCGGATGGAGGCCGAGCTGTTGGCGCTGGCCGCGAATCGCACACCGGCTATCGCTGCCAGGCCCGAAGTCATCGAGGGAGAGGTCATCAAATGAGCACACCGGTGGATGCTGTGATCAAGTCCGCGGCTGCAGTCGCCCGCGACGCGGCCGAGGGCCGGCTCGACCCGGCAGCACTCGATGCTGTGGTGACCGAGGAGTGTCGCGAGTTGTTCGGAACCGTTGCCGGACCGGCAGACCCGCTGTGGCCCGTGCAGGTCGACGTGGCGCGCCAGGTGCTCGCACTGGGTGGAGTGCCGGCCGATGAACTGTCCGAGTGGGTGGCGGTGGGCCGCAGGCGAGCCGGTGAGCCCTCCCCGGTCCCGGACCCTTCCGAGAACACCAGCGAGGTCGGAACGTCGGCCAGCGGGCCGTACAGCCCCGATAACGCCAGCCCTGGTGCAGACAGCGAGTCGCCTGCCGGCGATTCGCGGGATGCGTTGTGACAGCGCCGTGTTCGACGGGAGAGTCAGAAACCGTAACAGTCGCGGTTGTCACGCGACGCATCCGCAGAGATCAGGGACAACCTGGTGAGGAGTCGTGACCGTGAAAGGTTCAGCCGACGAGGCAGAAACCGTAATGTACTCGCACATTACGCAGAGCGAGCCTGAGCGAGGGCAGACAGCCGACGAGCTCGACGCGGCCATTCTGGAGTTGCTGCGCCAGTCACCCGGGCAGTCGGCGTGGTGGCCCGATATCCGGGACCGGCTGCCGCCGGCCACGTTCTGGGCCAAGGCGCAATCACTGACGCGGCTGGTCGACACCGGCCAGGTCCACACGGTCAAGGTGGGCGGCCGGGACCTGATCACGCTGGGCATCGTCGTGCCGGTCCGCCGGCCGCGTTCGTCGCGTTGGGGTGCAGCGTGCGTACGGCGCTGACCCACAAGCTGGTCGCCGCGCGGGCGGTGGCAACCCACCGCGCACAGCGCCGGCCGCAGTCGCCGGCTGAGTTGGCGAAGCGGATGATCCCGAACTACAGGGTTACTCCCACCATCGCGTTGATCTCCGATGCCATCGAGGACGCCGTCACCAACCCCGACCGGCGTTACATCATCTCCACCCCGCCCCGGACCGGTAAGTCCGTGCTGGTGTCTCAGGTCGGCACGGTGTTCGCGTTGTCGGTCAATCCCGAGGGCCAGGTGATCCTCAAGAGCTACGCCGACAGCCTGGCCGAAGAACACTCTCGTGAAGCACGACGGTTGATCGCGGAGAACCCTGACCTACTCGGTTTCCAGCTGGCCGCGGACAAGACGAGTGCGGGCCGTTGGCAGGTGGCCGGGCACCGTGGCGGTCTGCTGGCTGGCGGAATCCTAACGGGTACAACGGGATTCGGGGCTGACACCCTCCTTATTGACGACCCAGTTAAGAACGCCACGGAGGCTGATTCGGCGGCGCATCGGCGCCGACTGATGAGCGAGTTCAAGGCATCCCTGCTGACCCGTCTGCATCCGGGAGCGAGCTGCGTGATCGTCATGACGCGATGGCATGAGTTCGACCTGGCCGGTGAACTGTTGGATGAGGGCGGCTGGCAGCACATCAACGTGCCGGCGATCTCGACTGCCGGTGTGCCCGATGCCCTAGGACGAGAACCTGGTGTCGGGATGACGACCGCTCTCGGTGAACGATCGGTCCAGGACTTCCGCGAAATCGAACGCGCGGTCGGCCCACGAGCATGGGCGGCGCTGTACCTCGGTGTGCCGAGCACACCAGCGGGCACGCTGATTCGGGCCGACTGGCTCGACGCGCACCGGTTGCCAGCGGCACCACAGCGGCCCGTGAAGGTGGTTGTCGGGGTCGACCCTGCCGACTCCGGAGAACGGGACGCGGCCGGCATCGTTGCGGCCAGCATCGCCAGCGACGGCACCGTGGCCATCATCGCAGATGCGACAGGTCAGTACACCGCCGAACAGTGGGCGCGCGCTGCGGTCGATCTGGCCGTCGATATCGGCGCCAGCGAGATCGCTGTCGAGGGGTTCGCGGCCCGGGTGACCTACGTCAAGGTGGTGGAGAATGCGTTGGCACGGGTGAAGACACCGCACCCGATCCGGGTCACGTCCTGGCCGCCGAAGGGATCCGGCCGCGGTGGTGGAGATGCCATGGCCAGGTCTTCCGCGCTCCTGCAGGGGTTGGAAGTCGGGACAGTCCGCATCGCCGGGAACCTTCCCGCATTGGAGAATGTCGCGGTGGGCTGGCAGGCCGGGCAACACCAGCCCGACGCGCTCGCTGCGCTGGTCGTCGCGCACGACGTGCTCGCTCACTCGCTCGCCGGCCGGGCAACGTTCAGCGACCCGACGAGGTTCGACCGGCCGGCAGGCCGCGAGCGACCGTTGTCGCCCATCGAGCAGCGTCTCGGTATCCGGCCCGGGCTGGCCTCGGTGACATCGATTAACCCGAGGCTGGGCCGGCGCGTGAGCGGTGGCGGATATGACCCGCTTGCTGCTGCGCGCAGGACGATTCGCGGCCTCTGAACCACGGGCGTGACGGGACCGGACGCGCTAGGTTGCGCCGGTCCCGTCGCTGGTATGGCCTGCCCATGTCGGCCCCGGTGCTGCTGCCGATTTGGAGGCTCACTGTGGAGTTGTCAATGTGCAGAGGCGTATCGGGTCGGTCAGACCAGCGCGGTTCCCCGCAGCGCTGCGGCATCCTGGCCCTTGAGGACGGTTTGGATCGTGGCCGGGCTCCAGCGGGTGCCGCCGCGGGCGGTGGGTACGGCGTCAGCGGTCAGTTCAGCGGCGATGGTGCGCAGCGATGCGCCGCCGGCCTTGGCGGCCACGATGCGTTCGACTACCTCGGCCGGGATCTGCGACGGCCGGCCCAACCGCACACCCTGGGAACGCTTGACCGCCAATGCGGCCTTGGTCCGGTCACTGATCAGGGCGCGCTCCAGTTCGGCCACACCGCCCATGATCTGCGTCTGAAACCGGCCGGCCGGGGTGCTGGTGTCGATGGTCCCGTCGACCGAGACCACCGCCCCGCCCGCCCGCTCCACCCGATCGATCACCTCGAGCAGGGTGCGCAGACCACGGGCCAGTCGGTCGGTCTTGCTGACCAACAGGATCGAAGCGTGCCCGGCCTCGATGAGCTCCAGGGCGTAGCCCAGGCCGGGCCGCTGGGCCACGTCCTTGCCGCCGGAGATTCCCTCATCGGTGTAGGTGGCGGCCAGAGTCCAGCCACGGCGGGCCACTTCGGCGTCGATGGCCGCGCGCTGGGCGTCGAGGCCGGCGCCGGACTGTGCTTGCTCGTCGGTGCTGACCCGGGTGTAGGCCACCACCGCGCCCACGGGTGCGCTGCGCCTGCTGCGGGCCGCGGTCATGCTCGGTCCTCGATGACAGTCTCTGCGGCCAGCTGACCGAGGTCCAGATCATCGAGCACCGCAGCGGCACGGGCGGCCTGCTCTCCATCGGCGAACAGGAACCTGGCCACAACCACCCGGCGCGGGTTCGGTTCGTAGGCGTTCATCCCAGCGTCTCCAGCGCGATGGCCGAACCGATGCAGACCTGGCCGCAGGCCTCGCACTCCCAATAGCCGGGCTTGCTGACCTTGCCGGCCTCGACCAGATAGCCGGCGGTCTCTACGAACGCGGTCACCCGCGCGTAGTCGGCATCGGGATCCTGGTGCAGCTCGAACGCGGAGTAGTCATCGTTGACGATGGCCGGGCCGCAGGTGTCGCAGACGTGGAAGACAACGGTGCTGGGCATGGTGGTTCCTCTCAGAGTCAGATCAGGGTGGGCGGGCAAGGCGGTCACTGGTACTCGATCCCGGTGAGGTAGAGCGCGTTGTCGGCTGCGTCTGCGGCCGGCCCAGTACCGGGGGCCCACACGACCGCGGTGGCCGGCTGCTGCCAGCACACCGCGGCCGGTGAGCAAAGCAGTTCAGCCATCGAGACCGGGGCGGCCGAGGCGAGCGCGGCACCCGCAATAGCCAAGGTGGTGAATGTGATTCGACCGATTCGCATACGCATGGCTCTAGTAAACCGTCCGGTCCCACCAATCCTTGGCTAACAGGTACAGGGGTCAGACCACGCGCAAAATTTCTGCAGAATCAGGCTCGAAATTCTTTGACTCTGGCGTGAGAGAAGCCAAAGTCATTGCCATGCAACGGCTTAACGCAGCAACTGTGCACCACCGTCTGAGAAACTCACCTCATGCAAGCCGTCATTGCCACCGTCGACCCCGCGTCCCGGTCGGCCGCATCGTGGTCGTCCACACTGGCCGGCCTCAAATCCGCGGGCGTACCCAACACCGACCCCCGGGTCATCGAAGCCCAGGCAGCCGGGGCCTACTGGCGTGTCCGCCGCATCCTGGACCAGGAGCGCGGAAACCTCTCGGCGGCGCATATTCCGGCACTGGCCGATCTTCTACGCCACGCACACCCGGCGGTGCCCGCATGAACGCCATGACACGACGGCGGCCACACCCGGCGTCGCGGCACACCCCGCGACCCGCACCCGTCTACTCCCAGGACCAGCTGCGCACCCGGCGCCGCGCAGGATTCGCCACGACCTATGACGGCACCTTCGATCTGGCCGCCGAGGTGGCCGCGATCTGCCTACCCCTGGCCAAGCGGGCCACGCGACTGGGCGATCCCGGCGACCTCACCCGCGGCCCGGCCAAGATGTTCGGCCCTCACGTCGATGCGATGGTCGACGCCATCCACGGCGAACTCATTGCAGGCGGAGTCGTCGCATGGTTCGCCGAGATCGACGCCCTGGAACACCTGAAACGCACATCACCACAGCTGGACTCAGCGACCAGTCGGCAGGCGGTGCGTCTACTGGTCGATATGACGCCGCGCCCGCTGGCACCACTGGTCGGCCCGGCCGATATCGCGTCGGGGCGGTGGGCCACCGCCCTGGTCGAGCTGGCCGCGCCTCACACCGCCCCGCTGGCCGACCTGCTGGCCCGGTCGTGGCGACCCGGCGCACCCGAGCTGCGCGGGCGCCTGAGCCGCTCGGAGAGGCTGTGCGACCTGCTGCGCGACGTAGACACCGCCGCACACGAGTTCAACCTCCGGATCGAGCGCGCCGAAGCCAACGCCGGCAACCGCCGCGACTACGCCCCGTCCAACCATCAGCGCCGCGGAACCACCGCACGCGCCGAACTCGCCAAGCTAGGAGTGCCACTGCCATGACCACCGCCCTGCAGCCCGTCGAGTTCACCCCGCCACTGCTCAGCCCGACACGCCCCCTCGGCCTGGTCGCGGCCACCACCTGGACCGAGACCACCACCGACGATCCCGCGCACTGGCTGCCGTCTGGCATCCAGATCCGCGAGCGCACCCACCGAGACCCGAGCGCGTTCGGCGTCTGGGGCGCCCCCTGGTGCGCATCGCCCGACGAGCTGGACCCCGTAGACGACCTCAAGACCGGACCCGCCCACGAAGACGACGACCCCGAACCCTTTGAAGCACACACGGTCTGGGCGTTCGACCGCCTGCAGGAATGCGGCAACCTCTCCCAGTACGACCGCGGCCAGGTCATCGAGCGGGCCCGGCACACCTTCGCCGTCCGGGAACCGCTCTCGGTCGAGACACAGTTCGCCACCCGCCTGCTCGCTGACGCCGGCAGCCCTCCCGAGGTGGCCGACCTCGTCGCAGGCATCGGCATGCTCGAACAAAACTTCGCCGTCGCCGGAGTGGTCGACGGGCTGGTGCACGCCAGGTTCGGGCTGATCTCGCACGCCGAGAACCTGCGCCTGATCATCCGCGACCCCAGCGAGCCCGGGGTCCTGCGCACCCCGTCCGGACTGCACCGCTGGGTGTTCGGCGCCGGGTACCCGGCCACGTTCGGCAACCGACTGATCGGCACCACCGCCACCTACGGCTGGCGAACTCCCGTCGAGGTCCGCGAATCGTTGCAGTACCAACGCAATCAGTACTTCGCCATCGCCGAACGCTCCGTGATCGTCGCCTACGAGGCGGTATTCACGCCGTGAGCGGGGAGGGACTGCGACACCACGGTGAGGTTGGCCGCAGTCCCTCCCCGCCCACGGCGGAACCGGCGCCGTGGTGGCGGTAGGCAGGCTGTGGACCGCCCGCCACCACGACGACCGGATGACCGACCCCCATTCCCACTCCCCGACCACGAGGACCAGGAGCACACCCCCGATGACCACGCCCACCCGGCAACTCACCGACACCGAACTCGACCGAATCGGCATCGCCATCCACGAAGCCGGCCACGCCGTGGCCGCGGTGGTCCTCGGCGGCCGCGTGCACGAAGCCACCCTGACCGGACACCCGCGCACCGAATACGCCGCGCCACTGCCCGCCGGCACCGAGCCCGCCGTCACCTACGCCGGCCCATGGGCCGAGGCGCGCTGGACACTCGGCCGCCAACCCGGCCCCGCTGACATGCACCGCGTGCTCGCCCGTAACGGCTCCGACGAACAGGCGCTCTGCGCGGCCGGCGGATGGCACGAAGGCGCCCAGGTCGTGCCGCTGCTCGAACGCAGCTGGAGCGCAGTCAAGACCATCGCCAAACAGCTCTACTTCCAGGGCAGCGCCTCACACCAAGACGTATGCGCCGCACTGGGACTCACCGACGAAGGCGGACCCAGCAGCCTCGGATTGGCCTGCCTACGCGCTGGGCTGTGACGAACTGGCAGCATCATCGGTGCGGCACCAATGGCAACGCCACAGTGCGTCCGCGGTCCAGTCCATGAGGTACCGGTAGTGGTTCTGTCCGCACCCTTCGCACAGGTGCTCAGAGTAGGGATCGCCCGCCTGCTGTATTACGGCCTTCTTTGCCCGCTTGGCGTAATTCCCACGCTGAGTGATGACCAGCGCCGCCAACCCGAACCCGAGCGCGAGCAGCACAATGACGACTAGGGCTATCACCACCAAGGGGTTAGTGCTCTGATCTGGGTACACGCGCCGACCCCTCGGTACTCAGGCCTGCGTTGCGCAGGATGACACGGTTACACCCGGCCTTCGGCTACGGGTTCGATGATCTCCTCAAGTACGAACTGTTCGCAGAATCCCATACGGAATGCTAAGTCAGCCGACCTCATCGGCGGTGTCGCATTCTTCACCCACTCGGTGACGTCCAGCTCGATGGACAAAGCATCGGCCGCGTCCAAGTGTTCCAGCACTTGCGACTCGTCAAAATCGGCGGGAGCCTGCAGCTCGAGAATTGATGTCGGGGCAGTTTCGTCAATCGACATGCGACCTGCACCCGGGTCCGGAAGATAGTTTCGCACCAACACCAACGGCTGTTCTATTCCAATGCGAGCATTCACGATGTGGGCGGTCAGAGCATGCCCACGACGGTGGCGATCTATCCGCGCGAGTTCCTCTATCCACCACAATGCGTTGGATAGGTGGTCCGGCTCCGCATTGAAGGGCTGGACAGCACGCAGCGCGTCAAACGTCTCATCAGATACAGCTTGAAGTGAGGCTCGGTGCTCAGCGCTGTCGAACTTGTCGAGAGCAGTTTTGATCGGAAAGTAAATCCTCCGCTCCGCCGGGGGTGGATTCTCTCCGCTGTCCCGCACGGCGAGGTAATAGGCCAATCCATCGAGCGCCGCGCGCAGTAGATACAGCCACTCTCCAAAGAGAGTGCTCAGGCGGAGCGGTATGCGCTCGCGGGTGTCTACCACGAGAGACCATCTCGCATCCTCGCCGGGAACTAGCGCCAGCCGTCGTGGAGACCGCTGCAGATACGCTTCCCACATGTCCCCGATCTCCTCCCGAATCTCACCAGCTCGGTGGACGCGGTCGCGGAGTACATCAATGTCCGGGGCTACTGGGACGGTCACAACGTCGGATGCTAGGCGACTCCACGATGCCAATTCGGCCTCGACACTGTCGATCCATCCGAACGGCGGACAGGCGTTCTACGGCAAACCTCCGAACGGGCATTCGATTTGGCTGCATTTGGCTACATCTTGAGCTGACAGCAGCTAATCGCGAGTAATCGAAATTAACAAAGAAATGCAGCATGAGCTGCATATTCAACCGATGTGCACAGGTGACGGCAACTCAACCTTAGAGTTCGAATCTCACCGAGGGCACCACGATCACCGGCCGGAGTCCCCATGCAGAACACCCTGGTCCACGCCGCGAGCTGGGATTCCGCGATACTGATCACTCAGAACGCCGGCGACATGATCGGCACCGCGGCGTTCGCGATCTCCGGGGCGTTGCTCGCCATCCGGCGTGATTTCGACATCGTCGGCGCCGTCACCCTCGCGGCGATGACGGCATGCGGCGGCGGGGTGATCCGCGACCTGATCATCGGCAAGACACCGCCGACGGCCTTCGTCGATCTCAGGTATCTGGCGGTGGCCATCGTCAGCGCGCTGGTGATCTTCATCTGGTCGCCTCCGGCGCGACTGTTGGGCCGCCCGCTGGACCTGGCGGACGCATTGGGGCTCGGGGCGTTCTGCGTGACCGGCACGGTCACGGCACACAACCACGGCCTGGGACTCGCGTCATCGGCCTTGCTCGGCGTGGTCACCGCGGTGGGCGGTGGTGTGATCCGTGACGTGCTCGCCCAACGGACGCCCAGCGTGTTGCGGCCGGATCAGGAGATCTACGCCATTCCAGCGCTTTTCGGAGCCTTGATCACGGCAGCCCTGCTCGAATACGGGCATTACAGCCTGCTCGCCGGCGCCGCGGTGGCGGCGACGGTGTTCATCTTCCGGGTGCTCGCGCTGCGGTTCCGGTGGCGCGCCCCACAGGCTCGCGGGCGCGGTTTACGCCCTGGCGGTCAGTAGCACCGTGTGATTGTGGCCGATATCGGCCTGGGTGTAGATCAGACCGTCTGGCAGCTCCGGGATGACGGTCTCCCCGAGCCCGCTGTCCCGGCCCAACCCGACAGCCGTCCCGTCGGAACGCAGCAACACGGTATGCCCCACCGCCGCGGACACGCCGGTATAGGTGACGCCGGTCGGCAGGTCCGGGATGTCGATCTGACCATAGGTGTTGTCGCCGACGCCGACCACGGTGCCATCGGAGCGCAGCAGCACGGTATGGCCGGTCCCGCCGGCCGCGGCGGTATAGGTCACCCCCGGCGGCAGGTCCGGGATGGCGAGCTGGCCGTAGGTGTTGTCCCCGACGCCCACCATGCTGCCGTCCGAACGCAGCATCAGGGTGTGGGCGTGGCCGGCAAACACCGCGACGTTGGTGACGCCCTGCGGTGACGGCGGGACAACGAGCTGTCCACCGGGGTTTCCGACGCGGAAGACCGCACCGTCGGATCGCAACACCACGCCGTACCAGGAGGCGTTGACGGCGACATCGACGTAGGTCAGACCGGCAGGTAGCGACGGGATCGACACCGGTGTCGGCGTGAGGTCCACGCCACCACCGATCACCCGTCCATCGGTGGTCAGCAGGAACGTCTGGCCGTGGCCGGCCTCCACCTTGGTGTGTACGGCATTCGAGTACGGCAGGCTGGTGACCCCTGAGGGGCCCTGCACCGAGGCGACCACTTTGCCGTCGGAGCGCAGCAGCACCGTATGCGCCTGTCCAGCGGACACCGCAACGTAGGTCACCCCGGCGGGCAGTGAAGGGATCTGCGACCCGCGATAGAGGCTGAGGTCACCGATGACGACGGCGTTGTTGACGGTGCCGATCACCACCACGTCGCGGACCGTCGTCGCGCCGTGTTCGTCGGTCACAGTCACGGCCACGGACACGGCGGCGCCCGGGTTGCGTTGGGCCCACTGCTCATCGAGCGTGACGATGAATCGACCGGGCTGAGTCTCGGTGATCTGCGCGTGGGCTGCGCTCACCGCTGTGGTCCAGGTGTCACCATCGGCGTCGGCCGCGGTGACCCTGACATGCCAGCGATTGCGGTGGTCGATCGCCGGATCGGCTGCCAGCCAGGTGATCACCGGCGCATTGTTGGGGTCCAACACGGTGACGTTGACGGTGGCGACGTCGATATGCGTGTGGCCGACGGCATGGATGTGGTTGCCGTTGCCCGCATCGCTGGCGACCAGGGTGAAGCTGTCGGCACCCACGAACCCGGGATTCGGAACATAGGTGACGCGGTGTCCCACGACGACGACACTGCCGTGCACGGCGCCGTGGGCGGTGTAGGTCACGAGATCGCCGTCGGCGTCATGAGTCGGCAGGTCCGCGATCGCTTGACCCGCGCTGTCACCGGTGACCGTCACGGAGATGACGTCCCGGCCGATTTCCGGGCTGCGGTTTGCGAAAGCCTGATAGGTCTGGCGGCGGATCCAGCCGAGCAGGCCCAGCATCAACGGGCTCTCGAACTGGCCACCCGGACCGAAGATGGGCTCGAAGAAACTCACGATGCGATCCACCGAGGCCGCGATGACGCTGCCCGCCGCAACGACCGGCGCCGGCATCGGCGCCGGAACCGATATCGAGTCAACCGATTTGGCTGAACCCGACCAAGCGATCGGGACCGCCGCTGTCGGGTTGACCGCGACAGCAGTCGCCGTCTCGACGTCGACGGGCCTGGCGATCCTCGGCGACTCCTCGGCAGTTTCCGTGTCGGCATCGGACCGCTCCGCAGCGGCCAGGCGGGTTGTCACCCGCTCGGTGATGGACGCGTCCCGCTTCCCATCGGCCTCGACCGACACCCGGTCCGAGACGCCGCCGGGTTTCGAATCGACTCCGAGGGCCGCTGAACCCGAGGACTCGGTGGTCTCCGAATCCGCGCCCTGCTCGAGTTTGTCGTCAGGATCCTGCGCGTCCCCGTCCGGATCGCTCCCATCCCCCGCCGGATCTGCCGTGCCGCCATCATCGATGGTGTCGTCGGCGCCGACTGCATCGCGGCCACCGCCTTTCGGCGTCGACGGCGAAGCATCCGACGGTGCCGAGTCAGTCGATGATGTCGCCGAGGTCGAATCATCGGCCCACGCCGTACCGGACGGCGCAGATGTCGCCATTCCGACTCCGAGTGCCACCGCAAGAGCGCCGACCCGACCGACACAGTTTCCGTACGACATCGTCCGCCTGTCCACTCCGCGACATGCGCGGGCGCGCAAGGCACCCGATTTGTAGCAGGTGTGTCACGCCTGCGGGGCGCTCCCTCTCCGCGGCATTCAAGGCGACGGCGACGCGCTCCTGGTTTGCGGAATGCCATTGCCGGTCGATCGTGTGAATGTTCCGCTCGCCGACTTTGCCAACCGAGCCGGAACCGCACGATCTTGAAACACCACCCCTTAACTCGGCAAACAGTGCAGATCTGATCCGGACATAATCACTCCGACCCGCTCCGTACCCAAAGGTGTGCTAGCAATTGCCTGACGCACACGTCAATATTTCGCCACTGGACCGGCGGAGAACTTCTGCGGCGATGTCCCTCAGGTCGATCTCGCCATAGTGTCACGCAGGTATCTCGGGTCCAGACCCGGCACCGCAGCGGTGCAGTCTC
The DNA here is from genome assembly GCF_053345865.1 of Mycobacterium sp. C31M. NCBI lineage: Bacteria > Bacillati > Actinomycetota > Actinomycetes > Mycobacteriales > Mycobacteriaceae > Mycobacterium > Mycobacterium sp. C31M. The sequence goes on from NZ_JBKFAX010000017.1 coordinate 106,506, forward strand.
TGGATTGCGCTAGGAAAGCCGCACTTTCGGTAGTCAGCACTTCCCCACCCGCATCTCCAGCCGCATCCTGGGCTGGACAACGCGAGGGGAGGCTCGAAATGACCACAGCAGCACACAATGTCGTGCGCTACGGGGTGCGCCATGTCGACGTCGACGACATACTGGCATGGGCGGCGTCGGCCGGCCACGCGGCGGCCACCGAATGGTGCGGCCGACAGGCGATTCTGGTATCCGTCGGCGGATTCCACCCGGACCTGACGATCGACATCGACGATACGGTCGAGATAGCTGCAGATCTGGTCCACACCGGACGCACCAGCATGCACATCCTGATCACCCTACGTATCGCAGGACCGGACACCGCACCACGGACCACCCAGTGCCCCATGGTTTTTGTCGCGATCGACGGGGCCGGGCGGCCGGACGTGGTGCCGACGTGGACGCCGGTGACGATGCTGGAACTGCAGCGCAGGCACCAGGCCCGGCTGCGAGCGCTCGCCCACCGGCGCCACCAGTTGGGGGCATGATGACCACACCGCTGACCGAGCAACTGACCGTGCACGGCCACCTCTACCTGCTGGCACACGACCGCGACCGCAATCGGGTTGCCCTCAACCGGCACTGGCTGTTGGGATTCGCGCTGCGTGCCGCCATGATGACCGACCTCACCTTGGCCGGTTACCTGCACGATGTCGACGGCAAGGCGCACCGCAGCGGCACAAAGTTTCCGAGTGAGCCGCTGTTGTCGGAAATGCTCGGCATGGTGGACCAACTCACCGAGCAGGGACCCGCGCCGGTCCGGGCGCTCACCCGGGCGGTGAAGGCGATCTGCCGGGAACTGGCCATCGACGGCCTCACGTCACTGCTCGCCGGTGGGTGCGGCGGATGCGGCGGTTGTGGTGGGTGAAAATCCAGAATTGTGCGAGAAAAGCCCCATCGCAGCACCCCACCCCTTCCGCCGGCACCGGCACGCCGCTCATCATGAATCACACGACAGGGAGGGCGGACATGCATCTCGATATCGCACCGATCCTGCTCATCTCCTCGATGGCGATCGGCACACGTGCCTGGGACGCCGGAAGTTATTGCGACAGCATGTTTTCCGGTTGTCAGAAGGACGACCACCCGAGATCTGGAGGACACGATGCCGGCTACCCGTCCCGCACTGTGGCGATCGCGACCGCTGCGCCGACACGATTTCCACCGATCGGCCACCGCGATAGCCGATTTGAAGCTACCTGACGCCGTCTTCAAGACCTGTCCCTGGCAGCCGCGAACACTGGTCGAAACCGGACTACGTCAGTGGTTACGTTGTTGCGCAGCGGCTTTACGCGACGATCAACTGATCGGGATGCCCTCGCACGCGGTCGACGAGGCCTGGCACGGTCTGATCCTGTGCACGGCCCGTTACCAAGACTTCTGCACCACTGCGTACGGGAAGTTCATGCACCACCATCCCTGTGGCGGGGCACCGGACGGCAGCCCGGCCGCCGCCGAACCGATGGATCAACAGCTGCGTCGAACGGTGATCGCCTGGGAGATGGTGGCACAGCCCGGCGAGCAGTGTGTGCTCTGGGATCTGGATCACCAGGTGGGAGTGCAGGATCCGTGGGGTATTCCCCTCGAGCGTGTCGAGTACATCCGGGCCGCCGCCGCCAGATCCGGGCACAGCAAACGCCGGTGACGCAGTGATCAACCGTGAAGCGGTAATTCCCAGGACAATTCGTACTCGACTTCCTAGCATGACCGGTATGCGGGTGTTGTTGGTGGAGGACGACGACGGGGTGGCATCCGCCCTCGCCGAATTGCTCGGCCAATCCGGTTCGATGGTGACCAGAGTCGGTCGCGGTTCCGATGCCCTGCACCGGGTCAAGGATTGTGATCTGGTGCTGCTCGATCTGGGGCTGCCCGATATGGACGGGCTTGACGTGCTGCGAACCATGCGGCGGGCGTCCGCGGTTCCGGTCATCATCATGACCGCGCGGGACGGCGACGGCGCGGTGGTGCTGGGACTGCGCGCGGGGGCCGATGACTATTTGGTCAAACCGGTCCGCAAGACGGTGCTGCTGGCCCGTATCGATGCCGTGATGCGGCGGTTTCGGCGCGGAGCGGGCGAACCCGGCACGCCGACCGGTCCGGTGTCCGCCGGCCCCGTCCAGATCGACCGGGAAAAGCGCGAGGTCACCGTCGACGGCACAGCACAGTCGCTGACCAGAACCGAGTTCCAGTTGTTGAGCACGCTGGCGGGCCGGCACGGCGAAGCGGTCAGCCGCGAGGAGCTGATGCTGGAGGTGTGGGGCACGGCGGTGATCGGGCGATCCCGGTCGCTGGACTTCTTCATCGGGCAACTGCGGTCCAAATTGACCGGGCTGCCGTTGCACACCGTACGCGGTTTCGGATTCCGGCTGGACCGCTGACATGGGCCTGCGGGTGCGGGCGGTCCTGGTGGTACTGCTGCTGTTCTCGATCGCCGCCCTGGCCATCCCGCTGGCCTCGGCACTGGCAGACCGGCGCACCGGAACGCTTGCCGCCGAACGCAACCGCCAGCTCACCGAGCTGGCCGATGCCGCCGCCGCACCGGACGCGCCGCTGCAGCAACTGGTCGACCGCTACCACGATGTCTACGGCGAAGCGCTCGTCGTCGTCGACGCCGCCGGGCAGACGCTGGCGCAGCGTGAGCTCGACCCGAACACACCCGAGGTGGGGGCCGCGGCCGCCGGCGCACTCGTTGATGCCCCTGCCACCCAATGGAGTTCGCTGCGACCGTGGGACCACCGACCACTGCTGGCCACCGCCGGCATCCGCCGCGAGGGTGAGCTGTCCGGCGCCGTGATCCTCGCGGTCGATGTGTCGGCCGCGACCCGCGATATCGCTGTCGGATGGCTGTGGCTGACAGTCGGCGGGCTGGCCATTCTGGCCTCGGCCGTGGTGGTGGCCCGCGCGTTGACCCGCTGGGTGCTACGCCCGGTGACCGGCCTGGAACGGGCGGTGGCGGAGATGGCCGAGGGGGTCACCGGGATGGAACCCGCGGACGTCACCGGACCACCCGAGCTGCGGCATTTCACCACAGCGTTCAATGCGATGTCCCAGGTGGTGCGGGAATCGTTGGACCGGCAGCGCCGACTGGTCGCCGATGCGTCCCACCAGCTGCGCAATCCGCTGGCCGCCGTCCGACTACGCACGGACACCCTGGAGGACTATGTGGCACCCGAAGGCCGCGCCACCTACGACTCGCTGACCGCCCAGTTGGACCGCTTCGAGAACCTGCTGCAGCAACTGATGCGGCTGGCCCGCGCCGAGCAGATCAGCGGCAGCCGTCAGGTCGGACTGAGCAGCACCGCCGAGGACTGCACCGATATCGAGGACGTGATCGCCGAACGCCGTACGTTCTGGGAACCGGTGGCGGAACGCAGTCACCAGCGGCTGCAGCACCCGCCCGGTGCGGCGGGGCTGCTGGTGCAGGTCGCTCGGCACGAACTCGAGCAACTGCTCGACGTCGCGGTCGACAACGCCCTGCGCTATGCGGGCGCCGATACCACCGTGACACTGTCGGCGGTGCAGACCGCCGACGAGGACAGCGTCGACCTGATCGTCAGCGACGACGGCTACGGTCTGCCCGAGCAGGACCACGACCGGGCGGTGAACAGGTTCTGGCGCGGTCATGACGACACCGACGGCACCGGACTCGGCCTGGCGATCGCTGCGGAGATCGCCGCCGGCCACGGCGGCGCGCTATCGGTGGAGTCGGCGCCCGAGGGTGGTCTGCTGGTGCGCTTCCGACTCCCCCGGGCCGGGCCGGGCACATGCTGAACCGCCGAGCGTTCCTCCTGGTCGCCGCGGCCTCGATGACGGCATGCTCGCCGGCGGGCCGACCGAGCGGTCAGCTGCGGCTGGCCGCCGGCGACCCGGGCGGGATGTATCTGGCGTTCGCCGAGTTGCTGGCCGACCGTGTCCGGGAACGCTTCTCGGAGATCTCGGTGGAGGTGGTACCGACCGAGGGCAGCATCGAGAACCTGGAGCTGCTGCGGGACGGCACCGTCGACATCGGGCTGGCACTGGCCGATGTCGCCGAGCGGGACCGGGCCACCGGATCGATCGGCGAGGCGCCGCTGGCGGCGGCTCGGGTGTACGAGAACTATCTGCAGGTCATCGTGCGTGATTCCGCTGCGGTACAGCAGATCTCAGATCTACGCGGCCGGCCGGTGTCACTCGGTGCGGCCCGGTCCGGCGGTGCGGCAACGGGTGCGGTGCTGCTGGCGGCGGCCGGTCTGGCCGGCGAGGTGGACACCCAGTGGCTGCGGCTGCGTGACGCGCTCGACCGGCTGGCCGACGGCGGTATCGAGACGTTGGTGTGGTCGGGTGGTGTGCCCACCCCGGCCATCGCGGAACTGGACGCGCAACTACCGCTGCGCATCGTCGACACCGGCGCCTCGGCGGAGCCGATGAGCATGATCGCTGGTTATCCGTATGCCGTGCGGCAGGTTCCGGCGGGTGGTTATGTGCCGCCGGGCATCCGGTCGATCGGTGTACCCAACCTGCTGTTGTGCCACCCGCGTGTCGCGGCCGATCTGATCGGCGCGCTGGCGCAGACCGTTGCGCTCGACGCCCCGCGACTCGTGCCGCCGTATGTGCGTGGCCTGCAGTACCTGGACACCCCGTCGATGATCCAGACCGGTGCCGTACCCCTGCATCCCGGGGCCGTGCGTGCCTATCGCGAGTTACACGGCTGAGCGGGGCCGAACACGAGAATGCCGCTGCAGGATGTCTCCTGCAGCGGCATGCCCCTCGTCGAGATTACTTGTCGGCTCCCGAAGACGCTGACGCCGAGGCGGACTCGCTGCTGCGCGCGGCGGGTCGCTGGCCGGCCTCACGGGCGGCCTTCAGTCCGGTGCGCGGTCCACGCGGGGTGCGCACGGTCAGCTCGTCGCGGGCGGTGAGGTTCGGGCGCACCGCGTCGTGCTTGTCCGGGTTGGCCGAGAATTCGGCGTCAGCCTTCTTGCCCCCGGCGTCGTCACCCTTGTCCTCGGCAGTGACGTCTTCACCCTTGTCCTCGGCCGGGGTGGTGCCCTCATCCTCCTGCTCGGGGGCTTCCTGAGCCGGGGTCTCGTCGACCGGCGTCTCCTCGACGGGCGTCTCCTCGACCGGAACCTCAGCAGGCGGAACCTCTTCCACGGGAGCCTCGGTCACGGGGACCTCGACGGAGACCTCGGTCGCGGGGACCTCGGCCGGTGCGTCGTCGACCAGGACCGTCACGACCGCGTCCTCGCGGCCACTGGTATCGACGACCTCGTCGACAACGGCGGGTGCGGTGACCTCGGTACCGGTCTCGACCCCGTCGACGGGAGCCTCGGTGTCGGCCGCCGCGGTACGCATCGCGGTGGTCGTGGTCGAGGCCGTCTTGGGCTTGATACCGAAGATGCCGTTGAAGAAGTTCGTGAACATCGAACCGACGGCGGTGAACAGGCCCGAGAAGTTGAACATGCTGGTGAACATGCCCTGGATCGCCTTGAACAACGCGGCAATCGGGTTACCCGAGGACGACCCGTTGCCCGGGTTCGAGCCGGGGCCGGTCCCGGGACCGGTGCCGGGATTGGTCGGCGGCTTGGTCAGGAATTCGATGAGCTCCTTGATGACCTGCCCCACCGGCTTCATGGTGCCGTCCGGCCGGAAGATACCCAGGTTCGCCTCGTCGTTGTCGGCGGGCGCGTTGAGCCAGTCCTTGATGGTGTACAGGAAGATCGGGCCGGCACCCTGCATGGTCTGCCAGAACTCGATGATGTCGCGGACGAACGCGGCCTGGGTGGCCTCGGACACCTTGTTGGTGGGTGCGCCGTACTCGGTGATCCAGATCTTGACCTGCTCCTGACCCTCCTCGAGGAAGGAGTCCATCAGTTCGCGGATCTTGTTCAACTGGTACAGCGGCATGTCCTTGCCCCACGGCAGGCTCTCGCCGACCGAGAACTTCCACTCGAAGTTGTACGGGTGGAAGGACAGTGCGTCGAAATAGCCGTGTGCGCCGGCCGCATACATCCCCTTGACGAAGTCGATCGGGTTCAGGGTCAGGCCCGGCCAGGTCTTGCCGGCGCCGATCACACCACCGATGACGGTGATATCGGTGCCGATCTGCGCGGCGGCCTGCTTGAGCGCGGTGTAGGTCTTCTTCAGCATCTCGGTGTACGAGGCCGGGTCCAGGGTGTTCCAGAACTGGATCGAGTTGGGCTCGTTCCACACCTCGTAGGCCGAGATCTTGTCGCCGTAGCGCAGCGCCACCGACTTGGCGAACGCCGCGAACCGGTCCAGGTTGGCCGGCTCGCCGTTGAGCGGGGTGCTCTGCGACGCCCACATCGGGGTCGAGTTCAACACGCCCAGGATGCCCATCCCACGGGCGGCCGCAGCGTTGACGACCTTGTCGAGCTGGTCCCAGCGCGGGGCGCCGAGTCCGAACGGGGTGTCGGGGTGCAGGGGCTGCACGCCGGCCCACGGGACCATGATCCGGACGTTGGTGACGCCGAGCGATTGCATCAGATCCAGCCGCGCGTTGATCTCCTCCAGGCTGGCCGCCATGTACAGCTCGGAATCGGCGACACCGATGGTCGAAGGAGACTCCTCGATGGTGGCAACCTGCGCCACCTCGTAGGACCGTTGCTTGCTCGTTGGCAAGACGAAGTAACTAGAAGTTGCCGCAAAAAGTGATGCAGCAATCAAACTGATCACTCCCCGGATGGCAACCCTCCGGACAGGCTTGGGCATCTTGTCCCACATGGCGACTCCTGTTCTCTAGCGCGGTAGTTCGGCGTTGCCTACGCACTGTGCATGAAATTAACGCACCTGACAGCAAATTGCCAAATTTGTTTGAAAGCGCCATTTACGTGCCGATTTACGATCCACGTTAACCATTTCTAGCAAACTCGTGTCTGGGACTGCAGAATTCAAATTCGCCACCAGTGGCGTCGAGATGGCAAAGAAATCCCGTTTCAAGATCGAGCTCGAGGTGTGATCTTGTTGTGACCTGGGCCACAAAGGTTTGCCCACGTCCGTTAGGTTTTCGTGACGATCGCGAGATTCGATCGCTATCCGCTCGGCGTGTCAGCGAATATTTACGACAACGTCAGCTAACATGCCCACCTGTCCACCGATCGGTGGACATGTCCCCTACTCACAGTTTTGGACAAGGTTTGCCCGGCGCCGCCGCGGATCCACCGATTCGGCCCTCAAGATCGCTGTCGGCGGGAGTACGCTCCCTGGGTGGCCGCGACCGTGCCCGGCGGCTGCCTCCCCGACCTCCCGGAGGGCAGCCGGCACTATGAAGACGCCGCCAGTCGGCGGCTGGCAACCCTGACCATCAGCACCCGGATCGCGGCGGTGATCGTTGCCGTGTACGGCGTCGCCGAGCTCATCCTGGTACCGGAAGTACCGCATATCGGGCTGGTCAACGTGGTCAGCGCGGTCAGTTTCGTCGCCGTCCCGTTGCTCTATCGGTTCGGCCCCCTGGTCGCCTCGACGGTGTTCGTCGTCGTCGCCTACGGCAGCACCGCGTACCTGTGCAGCCAACTCGGCACCGACACCGGACTGCAGTTCTACTTCTTCGTCGGCGCGGCGCTCATCATCCTTGTCGTCGGCGCCGATCACCTCGTCATCGCATCCGTGCTCGCCGCCTCCGGGGCGATCCTTGCGATTGCACTGGAGTGGCTGGTGCCGCCCAACACCGGCATGTTCTCCGATGCCGCGATGCGCGCCAACTTCTGCGTCACGGTCGCCACAGCAAGCCTCATGGTGATCGTCGTGGTCGCCTCGGCGATGCGCCGGATCGACTGCGCCGAAAGTGCGCTGCAGGCCGAATTCGACAAATCCGAGGCACTGCTGGCCAATATCCTTCCGGGCAGCATCGCCAACCGCCTCAAGGACCGCCGGGACTCGATGATCGCCGACGGTTTCGACGATGCGTCGATCCTGTTCGCCGATATCGCCGGCTACACCAAACGCGCCAGCGATACCGACCCCACAGATCTGGTGCTGTTCCTCAATCGGCTCTACACCGATTTCGACAGCCTGGTCGACCGGCACGGGCTGGAGAAGATCAAGACCAGCGGTGACTCCTACATGGTGGTCAGCGGTGTGCCCAATCCCCGTGCGGACCACCTGGAGTCGTTGGCCTGCCTGGCACTGGACATGGCGCACGCGGTGAGCGGGCTGCGCGACCAGCAGGGCCGCGAGGTGCCGCTGCGCATCGGCATCGCCGCCGGGCCGGTGGTCGCCGGGGTGGTCGGGTCGCGCAAGTTCTTCTACGACGTCTGGGGCGATGCCGTCAACGTGGCGTCACGAATGGAGAGCACCGACGAGGAGGGCCGCATTCAGGTGCCCCAGGACGTCTATGAGCGCATCAACGCCAGTTATCTGTTCGAGGAGCGCGGCGAGGTCGCCGTCAAGGGCAAGGGGCTGATGCACACCTGGTATCTGGTGGGCCGCCGCAGTACCGACGGCCCATCCGCGCTCGCCGGGCCCACTACACCTTGTGGTTCTCCGATCTGATGAGCCAGGCCAGCTTCTCCAGACCGTCGATGAGCTGGTGCAGGACATCGGCGGTGCTCGGATCCTCGGCGTCGACGCCGTCGTGCACACCGCGCAGCGTCTCGACGGTCGCGTAGATGCGGGTGCTGATCAGATCCACCACCTCGGCGGTGCTGTGCTCGAAGGCCGGGAAGGCCGGCAGCGTCGTGGTGGCGGCCACCGTGTCGGAGCGGCCATCGGCCACCGCGTAGAGCGCGCGCATACGCTCGGCGATGGTGTCGCTGCCCTCGCGGGCGAAGTCGACCAGCTCATCGAGTTGCAGGTGCAGATCCCGGAAGTTGGTGCCGACGACGTTCCAGTGCGCCTGCTTGCCCTGCAGATGCAGCTCGATCATGTCGACCAGGACCTGTTGCAGGCTGGCCTGCAGTGCGGGGGAAGCCTGGAATCCCTGGATATCGGTATCGGTGCGGCGCTGTGATGTGGTCATGTTCGATTCAACGAGGCATTTTCTGGAATCATTCCAGATTTGAGCCGATTTCTTCGCCGCGCTGCTGGTCCTGCTGGGTGAGGATGCGGGCGTAGCCCGCCCCCATCCCCAGCAGCACCAGACCGGTGACGATGAACACCGCGACCCGAAAGATGCCGTCGAGGGTGCCCAGGTCGAACAGGAACAGCTTGGCCACCGCGGCCGCCACCAGCGCCATGCCACCGCCGATCAACACCGAGCGGTCGGCCCGGCCCAGTCGGGCGGCATACCAGAACAGCGCGGCGGCCAGCGCGATCCAGCAGATCGTCGCCACCATGTGCCCGGCCAGGAATCCGCCACCTGTGCCACCGATGAGCACCCCGGCGGTGACGGTGAAGACGGTGACCGCGTAGGCCGACAGCACCGCCGCGCCGGCGAGCAGGATCCGGCCGGTGTCGGCATCGCTCGCCCGACTCGACGACCAAGCCTGCACGAGCGCGTACAGCACCACCAGCACGCTGCAGACCAGTACCGAAACCGCTTCCGGGACAGCCAGTTCGGTGGCCGTCGTCAGCGTCTCAGGACCCGCGATGTCGAGGTAATACAGGCCGCCGACGGCGCCGAACAGCAGCGCGGCGAGCTGCGCCGTGCCGCTGTGCCGGCCGGCAACCGCGACGACGACGGCCAGTGTCAGCAGCAGCGGTCCGGCGGCGGCCCCGTCGAATCCGACCCCGACGGCGACCAACGCCGCCACCGCGGCGAGCGCCGACCACACCTGGCGGACCGGACCGGCCATCCCCGGAATCCGGTCGCCCAAGAGCACGGCGGCCAGCACGGCCGCCGACAACGCGGCGATCATCAGCGCCGCGATGATGCGGTCCACCGCCACCGACACCGCCAGCAGCGGCAGCGCTCCGGCGGCGGCCAATACCGCGAGCCAGGTCCGGTGTGCGCTGTGCGGCAACAGGATCAACGCCGATCCGATGGCCAGCACCGCGGCCAGCGCCGTCGCACCGGCCAGCCACGGATGCTCGCCGGAGCCGAAGGTCGCGCCGATCAACGCAAGGAACACCGACCCACTGGCCGCGGCTGTGCGCGCCGCGAACATCCACGTCCAGTCCCGTCCCAGTTGGACCGGCAGGGTGGCTGCCGACAGCGCGAGCATGAACGCGATGAGCAGCAGGTCGACATCGCCGACCACCACCGGCGCCAGCACCGTCAGCGGTACCAGCACCAGCAGGCCGAGTTGCTCGGAGTTCCACCGCCGGGCCAGCATGAGCCCGCCGCCGGCGATCGCCGCGGAGACCACCAGACCGACCGCGGGCGCCACCCAGCCGTAGATGGTGGTGATCGCGACGACGTCGATATAAGCGGTGGCGATACCGGTGGCCGCCAAGGCGATGGCACCGACGCGCCCGCCCGGTCGCCGGTTGAGCCAGAAGGCAGCACCCACCAGACCGGCCGCCAGCACGGCGCCGGCCGCCACCCGTACCGGCGGGGCGAGCAGCCCGGCCTGGGCGGCCAGTACGACCAGCAGCACCACACCGATGAGGGTGACCGCGACCCCTGCGGCGGCCAGCGCCTTACCGATCCAGTTCTGCGATCGCTGCCGCGGCGACTGTGCCGGGGCTGGGGCCGCCGGCATCGGGGCTGCCTGCGCGACCGGGCTCGGCTGCGGTTGCGGCGGTGTTTGTGAGTAGCGGTACGCATGCTGGGCGTACTGCGGGTACTGCGCGTAGTACTGCTGGTATTGCGCGTAGGTCCAGGCCGCTGGTTGCGCCGGCGGCGCTGCCGGAGTCACAGGAGCCGCGGGAATCATGGCCGAGGACAATTGTGTCAACTCGGCCGAGGCCCGGGCCAACTGTTGCGACATCGCCACGAACTCGGCGGACAATCGCGTGAGCACCTGCTGCGGTTCGGTCATGGCTGACATCGTCGCGCAACCGGACCCGAAATCGGATGAGTAGGACTACTCCATTACTGGTCGAGTCCGTGTTCGATCGCGTATCGGGTGAGCTCGACCCGGTTGGCGACCTGCAGTTTGCGGAACGTGGCCTGCACATGGTTCTCCACCGTGCGATGGCTCAGCGAGAGCCGCTCGGCGATCTGCTTGGCGGTCAATCCCTTCGCCACATGCCGCAGGATCTCGGTCTCCCGGTCGGTCAGACTCGGCGCCGGCGGTCCGGCGGTGTCGGCGACCGGCTCGGCGGCGATACGCCGGTATTCGCCGAGCACCAGCCCGGCCAATCCGGGGGTGAACACCGCCCGGCCGGCCGCGGTGGCCCGAACCGCTTCGCCCAGTTCGGCTTTCGATGCACTCTTGACCAGGTATCCGGTGGCGCCGGCCTTCACCGCGTCGAGCACGTCGGCCCGTTCGTCGGATGCCGACAACACCAGGATGCGCGAGGCCGGTGATACCGTCAGCACCTCGACGCAGGCCTGCGCGCCGGTCCCGTCGGCCAACCGCATGTCCATCACCACCACATCGGGTCGGACGACCTCGGCCCGGCGGCGCGCACTGGCCACCCCGTCGGCGGTGGCCACCACCTCGAATCCGTCATCGGCCAGATCCCGCGCCACCGCATCCCGCCAGATCGGGTGATCGTCGACCACCATCACCGTCGGCATCAGCGCTGCGGCCCGGTCCGTCGGGGCACACTCAGTTCCCACTCGGTGCCCCCTTCCGGCGGACTGGTCAACACCGCCCGACCGCCCAGCGCGGCCATCCGGCCGCGAATCGACTTGCTCACGCCCACCCGTCCCTCCCCGGCCGCCGTCGCCAGCCTGCCCTCCGGTATGCCAGGCCCGTCATCACGAATGCTGACCACCACCTCATCACCGAGATCCTCCAGCAGGATGTAGGCCCGGGTGTTCGGACCGGCATGTCGGTCCACATTGGTCAGCGCATTGACCACCGCGGCCTCCAGTTCGGCGGCCACCACATCGTCGAGGTGCACCGCCGCGGCGGGCACGCTCACCGACACCCGGTCAGATGCGTGCCGACGCAGCATCGCACCGAGATCACTGGCCGCCACCGCCGCCACGACAGTGTCCTCGGCGCTCAGCAGCCGCCGCAGCGCCCGTTCCTGCTCGCCCGCCGCCTCTGCCAGTTCGGCTGTCGGCCCGCCGATCTCGCGACCACGGCGGGCCACCATCGCAAGCACCTGCATCACCCCGTCGTGCACATGCCGGGACAGTCGTTCCCGCTCGGCCAGCGCTGCGCTGAGCCGGGTCGCCTGCTCGAGTTCGGCGTGTGCGCGCCGCGCGGTTCCGGCCGCCATCCCCACCGCCAGCCCGACGGCGAGCTCGATCAGGATCGTCGGGCTGCGCACCAGGTCGACCGCGATCGCCCCCTTGAGCGCCGCGGCGGTGCCCATCACGACCAGACCCATCACCATTCCGGCGGCCGGGCCGGCCAGGATGGCCGCGGACACCACCGCGTTGGTGGCCCACAGTGTGGTGGGCCAGGACTGGTTGGCCAGCGTCCACTGCTCCGAGGCGACCAGGACGGTAGACGCCATCAACACCACCACAGCGGCGGACTCGGCGATCACCCAGGCGCGACGCCGCCCGAACCCCTGTAGATACGCCAGCCCGCAGGCGACCGTCCACGCCGTCAGCACCGCGAACAGCACCCAGCCGAGCACCGGCCGGTCCAGCTCGTGATTCTTGGACACCTGGAAGTACAGCGCGTAGCCCCAACTGAGCAGCCGGAACACCTGCGCGGCGCGCCACAGCGGGGCCGCCGGGTCGTTCACCACGATATGGGCCTACATCACCTTGGACAGAAAGGCTTTCGTGCGGTCGTGCTGAGGATTGCTCATCACCTCGGTCGGATCACCGCGCTCGACGACGACACCGCCGTCCATGAACACCAGCTCGTCGGCGACCTCGCGGGCGAATCCCATCTCGTGGGTCACCACCACCATCGTCATTCCTTCCGAGGCCAGCTTCTTCATGACCGCCAGCACCTCGCCGACCAGTTCCGGGTCCAGCGCCGAGGTCGGCTCGTCGAAGAGCATCAGCTTGGGACTCATGGCCAGGGCCCGCGCGATCGCCACCCGCTGCTGCTGCCCGCCGGACAATTGGGCCGGGTAGGCGCGGGCCTTGTCGGCCAGCCCGACCTGGCCGAGCAGATCCATCGCGCGCTCGGTGGCCTGCTTCTTGTTCTGGCCCTTCACCTGGGTGGGCGCCTCGATGACATTGCCCAGCGCGGTGCGGTGCGGGAAGAGATTGAAATGCTGGAACACCATGCCGACATCGCGGCGCTGCTTGGCGACATCGCGGGGTTTCATCTCGTGCAGTTTGCCGCCGCGCTCGTGGTAGCCGACCAGTGTGCCGTCGACGTAGAGCCGGCCCGCGCTGACGGTCTCCAGGTGGTTGATACAGCGCAGGAAGGTCGACTTACCGGAACCCGAGGGCCCCACGAGCACCAGCACCTGGCCCTTCTGCACCTCCAGCGTGATGCCCTTGAGCACCTTGAGGGCGCCGAAGTCCTTGCAGACGAGCTCGGCCTTGACCATCGGTTCGGTTGCACCGCCGGAGGGCGAAGATCCAGTCACGCCGTTGTACCAATCTGCGCCTTGGCAAGCGCCTCAAGCTGTTTGGGGCTCAGCTTGCGTGAGGCCCCCCGGGCGAAGTAGCGCTCCAGATAGAACTGGCCGACCATCAGGATGCTGGTGATGATCAGGTACCACGCGGCCGCGACCAACAGCAGCGGCACCGGTTCGAAGATGCGGGCGGCGATCTCACGCGCCGCGATGCTGTAGAGGTCGAAGGCATAGGGTACGGCGGTCACCAGCGAGGTGGTCTTCAGCAGACTGATCAGTTCGTTGCCGGTGGGCGGGATGATGACCCGCATGGCCTGCGGCAGCACCGTGCGACGCATCGCCAGCCCCCAGGACATGCCCAGCGCGGTGGACGCCTCCAACTGACCTTCCGGAACCGACAGGATGCCGGCCCGCACGATCTCGGCCATGTACGCGGCCTCGTTGAGCGCCAATCCGATGACCGCCAGGACGAACGGGAATGCGAAGTTCTGCAGATCGATGTGAAAGAAGGACGGGCCGAACGGCACACCGAGCTGCAGGTTCTTGTAGATGGTGGGAACCAGCCCCCAGATCGCCAGCTGCACGTAGACCGGGGTGCCACGGAAGATCCACAGGAACACCCAGGCCACCGAGCTCAGCACCGGGTTGTCCGACAGTCGCATCACCGTCAGGATCACACCCAGAACCACGCCGATGACCATCGAATAGACGGTCAGCTGCAGGGTGTTGAAGACCCCCAGCAGGATGCGCTCGTGAAAGAAGTACTCGCCGAACGTCGACCACCCGTAGGCCGGGTTGGTGGCCGCGCCCCAGACGAACAGGCCGACCAGGATGATGATGACGGCCGCCGCCGCCCACCGGACGGGGTGACGCAGAGGCACCGCGTCGATGGATTGCGGCGGCGTACCGGCATCAGTCATCGTGTCAGGACACCGCGCCGTTGATCACGGGCTTGTCGATCATGCCCTCTTCGAGGCCCCAGTTCGCGGCGATCTCCTTGTACTTGCCACTTTCGATCAGATGCTCGAGCGCCTGCAGCAGCGACTGTGCCAGCGGCGAGCCCTTCTCTACCGGCCAGCCGTAGGGGGCGGCCTCGAACGTCTCGCCGGCCTGCTCCAGCTTGCCGCCGGTCTGCTTGATCGCGTACAGCGTCACCGGCGAATCCGCCGACATCGCCTCGGCCTGGCCGAGGACGACGGCGTTGGTGGCGGCGTCCTGGCTGTCGAACGGCACGATCTCGATGGCCGGCTTGCCCTCGGCGACACACTTGGCACTCTTTGCCGGCAACTCATCGGTTTCCTGGTAGGTGGTTGCCTGCACAGCGACCTTCTTGCCGCAGGCATCCTCCGGGTTGACGGAGCCACCGGCAGGTTGGGCCCACAGCGTGCCCGCGGAGAAGTAGGTGACGAAGTCGACCTGCTGCTCACGCTCTTTCGTGTCGGTGAACGACGACATACCCACGTTGAATGTGCCGCCCTGGATCGACGGGATGATCTTGGCGAAGTCGGCCTCGCGGTACTCGGGCTCCAGGCCCAGGGTGCCGGCGACGGCGTTCATCAGGTCGACGTCGAAGCCGACGATCTCGCCGGACTCGTCCTTGAACTCGTTCGGTGCGTAAGGGATGTTGACACCGATGATCAACTTGCCGGACGCCTTGATGGCCTCCGGGACGGTGTTGGCGATCTCCTCCACGGCCTCGGCCGGTGCGGCCGCCGTCGGGGACTCTTCACCACCGCTCGGTTCCGAGCTCGAACAGCCCGACAGGGCCAGGGCGCCCGTCGCGGCGAACAGGGCCGCGATGCGCCAGACTTTGGTCCGGCGGTCTTGGATTCCACCCAACACGGTTTGCCTCTACTTTCTCTTTCCGAGCCGTCACGGTCTGTCCGTGGACATCTCCAGCCAAGGACGTTAACGACCGATGATCCAGCGCGCAGCGCCGGTAACGGAACAGTAGTGGAGCCGTAACGTGGAGGCAGGGGAACGCGCATCTGGCCGGTGTCGTGGCCGTTTGGCCGGTCCGCGGCACACCCTGACCGAACCGTCAATATAGGGCGCGCCGGCCACGCCATGTGAAACACTTTGCCCATGCAAACCCCTGCTCCCCCAAGCCTGTTGCAGCACCTGTGGAAGTCGACCCTGGTCTCCGGCGTACTGGCCACCGGTCTGGGCATCGCCGTGGTGGCCTGGCCGGGTATCTCGGTGCTGGTGGCGGCGATCTTCTTCGGCGCCTATCTGCTGGTGACCGGTATCGCCCAGGTGGTCTTCGCGTTCAGCCTGCATGTCTCGGCCGGTGGCCGGGTGTTGCTGTTCATCAGCGGTGCGGCCTCGGTGGTGCTGGGTGTACTGGCCTTCCGCCAGTTGGGCAGTGCCGTGCTGCTACTGGCCATCTGGGTCGGTATCGGCTTCATCTTCCGCGGCGTGGCGACCGCCGTTTCGGCGATCAGCGATCCGACGCTGCCCGGCCGTGGCTGGAACATCTTCCTCGGTGTGATCAGCCTGATCGCCGGCATCGTGGTGCTGGCCTCGCCGTTCGAGTCGATCGGCACGCTGGCACTGGTCACCGGCATCTGGCTGATCGTCATCGGCGTCATGGAGATCGCCACCGCGTTCGGCATCCGGTCGACGTCGAAGAAGCTCGACGAACCGGCACCGGCTGCGCCTGCCGCGCCGGCAGCACCGCCGGCCGAGCCGACCGAACCCGCTGCCCCCGCCGCGCCCGTCGAATCGAAGTAATCCGCACCACGATCCCGCGCGTGCGGACCGGAGGTCTACTACACTCTGTCGTAGTCGAGCAACGGAGCTCAACCCGCAGCCCGGGAGATGGTGCATATGGACGCGTTGGACGTCGCACGGTGGCAGTTCGGGATCACCACCGTGTACCACTTCATCTTCGTGCCGCTCACGATCGGTCTGGCACCGCTCATCGCGGTGTTCCAGACCATCTGGGTGATCACCGACAACCCCGCCTGGTATCGGTTGACGCGGTTCTTCGGCAAGCTCTTCCTGATCAACTTCGCCCTCGGCGTGGCCACTGGCATCGTGCAGGAATTCCAGTTCGGAATGAACTGGAGCGAATACTCCCGCTTCGTCGGTGACGTGTTCGGTGCGCCGTTGGCCATGGAAGGGCTGATCGCGTTCTTCTTCGAATCGACCTTCCTCGGGCTGTGGATCTTCGGCTGGACCCGGCTGCCGAAACTGGTTCACCTGGCCTGCATCTGGATCGTGGCCCTGGCCGTGAACGCCTCGGCCTTCTTCATCATCGCCGCCAACTCGTTCATGCAGCACCCGGTCGGCGCGCGCTACAACCCGGAGACCGGCCGCGCCGAGTTGACCAGCATCGTCGAACTGTTCACCAACAACACTGCGCTGGCGGCCTTCCCGCACGCCGTCGCCGGCGCGTTCCTGGTCGCCGGCACCTTCGTAGCCGGTGTCTGCACCTGGTGGATGGTGCGCAACCCCGACGGCGAGGACGCACGGACCATGCACCGGCCCGCCGCGATCCTGGGGTGCATCGTCGCCTTCATCTCGGCCGCTGCGCTGGCCTACACCGGTGACGTCCAGGGCAAGCTGATGTTCCAGCAGCAGCCGATGAAGATGGCCTCGGCCGAATCGTTGTGCCACACCGAGACCGATCCCTACTTCTCCATCCTGACAGTCGGGACGCACAACAACTGCGACAGCGTCACCCACCTCATCGAGGTGCCCTACGTGCTGCCGTTCCTGGCCGAGGGCAAGTTCACCGGGGTGGAACTACAGGGTGTGCAGGACCTGCAGGCCTCCTACGAGCAGAAGTTCGGTCCGGGGGACTACCGGCCGAACCTGTTCGTCACCTACTGGTCCTTCCGCGCCATGATCGGGTTCATGGCGGTGCCAATGCTTTTCGCGTTGACCGCGCTGTGGATGACACGCGGCGGCCGGATCCCCCGGCAGCGCTGGCTGGGCTGGTTCGCCCTGGTGACACTGCCCACCCCGTTCCTGGCCAACAGCGCCGGGTGGGTGTTCACCGAGATGGGCCGCCAACCCTGGGTGGTGGCCCCCAACCCGACCGGCGATCCGGTGCTGCGACTGACGGTGTCCCAGGGCGTCTCCGACCACTCGGTGGCCACCGTGCTGACCTCGCTGGTGGTGTTCACCGCGATCTACGCCGTGCTGGCGGTCATCTGGTTCTGGCTGATCCGCCGCTATGTGGTCGAGGGCCCACTGGAACACGACACCGAACCCATCCCACCGACACCACCCGGTGAGGACGAGGTCAAACCGCTCTCGTTCGCGTATTAGGAGGCGCGCCATGGACCTTCAGATCTTCTGGTTCATCACCCTGGCCGTGCTGTTCGTCGGCTTCCTGGTGCTGGAGGGCTTCGACTTCGGGGTCGGCATGCTGATGGCCTTCTTCGGACGTTCCGCCGCCCGCGTCGGGGGTGACCCCGAGAAGCACCGCCGCGCGGTGCTCAACACCATCGGCCCGGTCTGGGACGGTAACGAGGTCTGGCTGATCACCGCCGGCGGCGCGATGTTCGCGGCCTTTCCGGGCATGTACGCGACCATGTTCTCCGGGCTGTACATGCCCTTGCTGGCCATCCTGTTCGCCATGATCGTGCGTATCTGTGCCATCGAATGGCGCGGCAAGGTCAACGACCCGCAGTGGCGCCGCTGGGCCGATATCGGGATCGCGGTCGGGTCCTGGGTGCCCGCGGTGCTGTGGGGTGTCGCCTTCGCCTCGCTGCTGCGTGGTCTGCCCGTCGACGCCGACCATCAGATCGACCTTGGCTTCGGCGATGTGCTCAATCCCTACACGCTGCTCGGCGGGGTGGCGACCTGCGGGCTGTTCCTACTGCACGGCGCCGTCTTCATCGCACTGAAAACCGAAGGAGCGGTACGCGTCGAAGCCCGTCGCTACGCCACCCGGCTGGCGCTGCCGGTGACCGCCGCCGTCGGCGGCTTCGGGTTGTGGACCCAACTCGCCTACGGCACCCACTGGACCTGGATCGTGCTCGGTGTCGCGGTGGTCTGCCAACTCAGTGTGGTCATGCTGGTGCTGTCCGACGGCGGTGACGGCTGGGCCTTCGCACTCACCACCGCCGTCGTGACCACCGTGGTGACCCTGCTGTTCGGCAGCCTGTACCCGGACCTGATCCCCTCGACCCTGGACCCGGCGTGGAGTCTGACGATCGAGAACGCCTCGTCCTCGCCGTACACGCTGCAGATCATGACCTGGGCAGCCCTGCTGGTCACCCCGCTGGTGCTGGTCTACCAGGGGTGGACGTACTGGGTGTTCCGGCAACGTATCTCGGCCGACCGGATTCCGGATCCCGCGGGTCTGTCACCGCGTATACCGTGACTCCGCGCCCAGCCGCCGGACTACCCCCGACCCCGGGCATCCGTCGCTACCTCGCGGCGATGGTGGCCTACGGCGTCATCATCGCCGCGGCCACCATCGCGTCGGCGGTGATACTTGCCCAGATCGTCGCCGGCATCATCACCGACCCGGCCACCCGCACCCTGGGCCAATGGAACACCCACCTGTGGGCCCTGGTGGTGGTGTGGACCATTCGGGTGCTCGCACAACGACTTCAGGCCACGCTGAGCCAGCGGGCGGCGACCGCCGCGATCGGCGACCTGTCCGCCCGGGTACTACGCACCGTGACCGCAATGCCGCCACACCGCCGCCAGCAGGTGCTCGGCGAGGCGACGGTGGTCGTGACCCGTGGACTCGACGGCCTGCGACCGTATTTCACCGGTTATCTGCCCACCGTGGTGCTGGCCGGCATCCTCACCCCCGCAACGGTTGTCGTCATCGCCGTCGCCGATCTGCAGGCCGCCGCCGTGGTCGCGGTGGCGCTGCCGTTGATCCCGTTGTTCATGGTGCTGATCGGCAAACTCACCGCCGACCGCTCGGCCGCCGCGCTGACCGCCATGACGACACTGCAGTCGCGGCTGCTGGACCTGGTCGCCGGCCTGCCGACCCTGCGGGCGCTGGGGCGCGCCGGCGGACCCGCCGATCGCATCGCGACCCTGTCTGCCGCACACCGCCGTTCGGCCATGGAGACGCTGCGGATCGCCTTCCTGTCGGCCGCGGTGCTGGAGCTGATCGCCACCTTGGGGGTCGCACTGGTGGCGGTCAATGTGGGGCTACGTCTGGTGTTCGGCGAGATGACCCTGGTGGCGGCACTGACCGCGCTGCTGTTGGCTCCCGAGGTGTTCTGGCCGTTGCGCCGCGTCGGCGTGCAGTTCCACGCCGCCCAGGACGGTAAGGCCGCCGCCGATGCCGCGCTGGCCCTGCTGGAATCGGCACCCGCACCCCCTGCCGGCACCCGTCGGGTGCCCGAGTCCGCGATCGCGATCACGTTGGATCGGGTGAGCGTGCTGGGCCGCGACGGTGCCGCACCGGACGGGCTCACCGCCGATATCCGGCCCGGCCGGGTCACCGTGCTCACCGGACCCAACGGCACCGGCAAGAGCACGGCCGCCGCGACGGTGCTCGGGCTGGTCTCCCCCGACGCCGGGCAGGTGCGGATCGACGGTGTCGACATCGCCGAATTGGATCTGGCGCAGTGGTGGACGCGAGTGGCCTGGTTGCCGCAGCGTCCGGTGCTGCTGCCCGGCACGGTACGCAGCAACCTCGAACTGCTCGGTCCGCTCGACGATATCGACACCGCCTGCCGGGCAGCGGGTTTCGCCAGCGTACTGGCCACGCTGCCAGATGGCCTGGACACCGTGATCGGGCGCGGCGGTACCGGACTGTCACTGGGACAGCGGCAGCGACTCGGCCTGGCGCGCGCACTCGGGTCGGCCGCCCCGGTGCTGCTGCTCGACGAGCCGACCGCGCATCTGGACGCCGACGCCGAAACCCTGGTCCTGGAATCGATCACCGCGCGTGCCCGCGCCGGTGCCACCGTGGTGGTCATCGGCCATCGGGCCCCGGTGCTGGCGATCGGCGATCAGGTGATCCGGCTGGGAGGTCTGGTCGATGTCCAACCGTGAGATGTCCAACCGTGAGATGTCCAACCGTGAGATGTTCAACCTGCTGCGGCCGCGCCTGCCCCGACTGTTGCTGGCGGTGCTGTTCGGCACGCTGGCGCTCGGCAGCGCGCTGGCCCTGGCCACCGTCGCGGCCTGGCTGATCACGCGGGCCTGGCAGATGCCCCCGGTGCTGGACCTCACGGTTGCCGTGGTCGCGGTCCGCGCCCTGGGCATCTCGCGCGGCGTGTTCAGCTACTGCGAGCGCCTCGCCATCCACGATGTGGCGCTGCGGGCGGCCGGGCACGCCCGGGTGGGCCTCTATCGCCGGCTGGCCGACGCCCCGCCGGAGGCCGTATTGCGCTTGCACAGCGGTGATCTGGTGTCGCGGGTCGGCAATTCGGTCGATCAGGTGGCCGACATGCTGGTGCGGGCGGTGCTGCCGATCTGCGTCGCGGTGGTGTTGTCGGTGGCGGCCGTCGGCGTCATCGCTCTGATCTCGCCGGCCGCCGCGCTGGTGCTTGCGATCAGCCTGCTGATCGCCGGGGCGCTGGCGCCGTGGCTGGCCGGGCGCGCCGCCGGGGCAACCGAGGCGGTGGCGACCCGGCACCACGGCGCACGGGACAGCGCCACCCTGATCGCCCTGGAGCATGCGGCCGAACTGCGCGTCGCGGGCCGGCTCGACGAGGTGATCAGCGCATCCGAACGCGAACACCGCGAGCTCGGTCACGCCGAGGACCGGGCGGCGGCACCGTCCGCCACCGCGGCCGCGGTGTCCACCGCGGCCCTCGGTGTGGCGGTGCTCGGCGCGGTGGTCATCGGCATTCTGCTGGCCGATCACACCGCGCCGACATCGCTGGCGATCCTGATGCTGCTGCCGTTGTCGGCGTTCGAGGCGACCACCGCGCTGCCCGGCGCCGCCGCGGCACTGGTGCGTGCCCGGCTGGCCGCAGCCACGCTGGCCGACCTGAGCGCGCCCGACCCCGGCGCCCGCAGCCGCCCGACCGTGGACACGGTGCCGCTGGGCACCGCTGACCGGCTGGCGATCGTCGGGCCCAGCGGTTGCGGCAAGACCACCCTGCTGATGGAACTTGCCCGCAGATATCCCGAATCGCCGGTCACCGCGGCCTTTTTCGCCGAGGACGCGCATCTGTTCGACACCACCGTGCGGGACAACCTACTGGTCGGGCGAGGTGACGCCGACGACGCCGAGCTGCTGGCCGCCCTCGGTGAGGTGGGGCTCGACGACTGGCTGGCGGGGCTGCCCGAGGGCCTGGACACCGTCCTCACCGGTGGGGCGGCCGCCGTATCGGCCGGGCAGCGGCGGCGGCTGCTGCTCGCCCGCGCGCTCATCACCGACTTCCCGATCGTGCTGCTCGACGAGCCGACCGAGCATCTCGACGAGCGCGACAGCGACCGGATCATCACCGCGCTGCTCACCCCCGGCGGGATGTTCGCCGCCGACCGGACCGTGGTGGTGGCCACCCACCATCTGCCCGAGCACCTCGACTGCGCGACCATCCGGCCGGAGTCGGTGCGCGGTTGATACCCGCTGCAGCCGTTTTCGCGTGTCGATTTGTCTACGTGACTACAGCCAGGTAGCGCGGCAAGCGAACTTGCCTGAAGCCGGGGCGATAGACGGTGCGATCCGGTGTCGATCTGAAGCGCACCGCACCGCAGGTAATCTTTCTCCCATGTCGCACCCGCCCTACCTGTCGGCGCCACCGCAGCCAGGCCCGCCCGCGGCCGGGCCACGCAACGGTGTGGGTACCGGGGCTCTGCTGACCGCGGTTGCCGCACTGGCCTTCTCGTGGAGTGTCCTCGGTGGCATCGTCGGCGGAATCCTGGCCGTGGTGTTCGGTTTCGCCGGTCGCGGCCGGGCCCGGCGCGGTGAGGCCGACAACGGCCCGATCGCCGCCGCAGCCATCGGGCTGGGCGCCCTGGCCGTCGTCGTCGGGATCGTCGCCGTCCCGATCTGGGCGGGTTTCCTCGGCGACGCCGGGGTGGGTGACTACGTCACGTGCATGGAGTCGGCCTACACCGACCGGACTGCCCAACAGCAGTGCGAGAACGAGTTCCGCGACCGCATCGAGGGATTGTCCGGACTGGGTGCCGCGCGTCCCTAACCGCCACTCGGGAAGTGTTTGACGATCCCCTCCTGCACGACGGTGGCCAGCACCTCACCATCGGTGTTGAAGAAGTGTCCATTGCTGAGCCCGCGGGAATCGGCGGCCACCGGCGAGGTCGTGGAGTACAGCACCCACTCGTCGAACCGGATGGGCCGGTGGAACCACACCGAGTGGTTCATGGTGACGGCGAAGATCCGGTCATGACCCCAGGACAGACCATGGGTGGTGATGATCGAGTCCAGCACCGTGGTGTCCGACGAATAGACCAGCGCCGCCGCATGTAGCACCGGATCGTCGGGCATCGGCGCCTCGGCGGTCATCCACACCCGGTTGTGCTCCAGGCGGCCGCCCTTGTCCCGCATGACCCAGGCCGGATCGTTGGTATAGCGCCACTGGATGGGTTTGAGTGCCTCGACGAACAGCGGCACCGTCTCCTCGTAGCCGACCAGCAACTCGTCGATGGTGGGCAGCCCGTCCGGATCCGGCACCTGAGGTACCGGAACGTTGTGTTCCAGCCCCCGCCCACCGGCCAGGTGCGATACCAGCGCGGTGCCCAACAGCACACCGTCCTGGGTGACGTCGACCCGGCGGTTGGCGAACCGACGCTCGTCACGCAACCGAAAGACCTGGAATTCCAGGTCTTTCGCGGGATCACCGCCGGCGATGAAGTGCATCGACAGCGCGCTCGGCGGCAGCTTCGCCGACACCGTGCGACTGGCCGCCACAAAGGCCTGCGCCATCATCTGGCCGCCGAAGGTGCGGATCGGATTACGGCTGGGGTGGGTACCGGTGAAACTGTCGGTACCTGCAGGCGTGAGGTCCAGGACCGTCAGCAGTTCCTCGAGATGCTCTGCCGACAAGTCTGTTCCTCCCTAGTGGTCGTCCTCGCCGATCCGGTGTACGTGGATCAGGTTGGTCGAGCCTACTGTGCCCGGGGGCGCACCTGCGACGATGACCACCAGGTCGCCGCGCTTGTAACGGCCGAGGTCCAGCAGGGCCTGGTCGACCTGCCGGATCATGCCGTCGGTGGTCTGCATGTGCGGGACGATGAAGGTCTCGGTGCCCCAGGTCAGTGCCAACTGGCTGCGCACCTCGGGCAGTGCGGTGAAGGCCAGCAGCGGCAGCGGGGTGTGCAGCCGGGCGAGCCGCCGCACGGTGTCACCGGACTGGGTGAACGCGACCAGCGCCTTGGCCTCCAGCCGCTCACCGATATCGCGGGCGGCGTAGGAGATGACACCGCGCTTGGTGCGCGGGACGTGCGTCAGCGGTGGCGCCTCGGTGGAGTTGGACTCGACCGCCCGCACGATGCGCGCCATGGTGCGCACCGCCTCCAGCGCGTACTTGCCGACCGAGGTCTCACCGGACAGCATCACTGCGTCGGCGCCGTCGAGCACCGCGTTGGCGACATCGGAGGCCTCCGCGCGGGTGGGCCGGGAGTTCTCGATCATCGACTCCAGCATCTGGGTGGCGACGATGACGGGCTTGGCGTTCTCGCGGGCCATCTGGATGGCCCGCTTCTGCACCAGCGGCACCTCTTCGAGCGGGAGCTCCACGCCCAGGTCACCGCGGGCGACCATGATGGCGTCGAAGGCCAGCACGATCGCCTCGAGGTTCTCGATGGCCTCGGGCTTCTCCAGCTTGGCGATCACCGGGACGCGGCGGCCGACGCGGTCCATCACCTCGTGCACCAGCTCGATATCGGCGGGTGACCGGACGAAGGACAGTGCCACCAGGTCGACGCCGAGGCGCAGCGCGAACTCCAGATCGGCGATGTCCTTCTCGGACAGAGCGGGCACCGAGACGTTCATCCCGGGCAGCGACAGGCCCTTGTTGTTGCTGACCCGGCCACCCTCGGTGACCTGGCACACGACGTCGTTACCGTCGATGTGCTCGACGACCAGCCCGACGTTGCCGTCGTCGACCAGCAGGCGGTCGCCGGGTTGGGCATCCTGGGCCAGCTGTTTGTAGGTGGTGGACACCCGGTCGTGGACGCCGATGCAGTCCTCGACGGTGATCCGGACCGTCTCGCCGGTCTGCCACAGGGTGGCGCCGGTGTTGAACCGGCCCAGTCGGATCTTGGGCCCCTGCAGGTCGGCGAGGATGCCGACGGCCCGGCCGGTGGAATCCGATGCCGCCCGAACACGCTGGTAGGACAGCTCATGGTCGGCATGGTCGCCGTGGCTGAAGTTCAGCCGGGCGACATCCATCCCGGCCTCGACGAGGTCGCGCACCGTCTCGTCGGTGGACGTTGCCGGACCAAGGGTACAGACGATTTTTCCGCGTCTACTCACGTCGCATGAGCATAGTCGTTGATCGATTCAGATGACGATTCAGATGGGGTTGTTCAGACGTTGTTGGTTCAGACGGCGGCGAGCGGCAGGGCACCGGGGCGCACCGGGGCGGGCAGCTCCGACTCCCCCATCAGGTAGGTGTCCACCGCATGCGCGGCGCTGCGGCCCTCGGCGATCGCCCAGACGATCAGCGAGGCGCCGCGGTGGGCATCCCCGCACACGAACACGCCCGGCTCGTCGGTCTGCCAGTCCGAACCGCAGGACAGCGATCCGCGCTTGTTCAGGGTGAGCCCGAGCCCGTCGAGCAGCGGCATGGGCTCGACGCCCTCGAATCCGATCGCCAGCAGCGCCAGATCGCACGGGATCTCGATGGGCTCGCCGACCGGGGTGATCTGCCGGCGGCCGTGTTCGTCGCGGGTCACCTTGACCTCGGCGATCTGCATGGCCCGCACGTTTCCGTGTTCGTCCCCGACGAAGCGTTGTACGGCCACCTCGAAGCGACGCGCACCGCCCTCGGCGTGCGCCGGCGAGGTGCGCAGCAGCAGCGGCCAGGTCGGCCACGGGGAGCGCGCATCGTCGCGGATCTCGGGCGGCTCAGGGTTGTAGTCGAGCTGGGTGACCGAGATCGCGCCCTGCCGGTGTGCGGTGCCCAGGCAGTCCGCACCGGTGTCACCACCGCCGATGATCACCACATGCTTGCCGGCAGCGGTCAGTTCGGCCGCGCCGTCACCCTCGCACTCCTTGTTGGCCTGCACCAGATGCTCCATCGCGAGGTGGACCCCGTTGAGATCACGCCCCTCGACCTGGTTGTCCCGCCCGCGCAGGGCGCCGACCGCCAAGACGATCGCGTCGTGCTGGGCCCGCAGCGCCTCGATCGACAGATCCACCCCGACCTCGCAGTCGGTGACGAATCGTGTTCCCTCGGCGCGCATCTGGCTCAGTCGTTGATTCAGCGTGGCCTTTTCCAGCTTGTACTCCGGGATGCCGTAACGCATCAGTCCGCCGATGCGGTCGTCACGTTCGTACACGGTGACCTCGTGGCCGGCGCGGGTCAGCTGTTGGGCAGCGGCCAACCCGGCCGGGCCCGAACCCACCACGGCCACACTGCGTCCGGTGGCGATGGCGGCAGGTTGCGGCCCCACCGCGCCGGTCAGCCAGGCGTGGTCGACGATGGTCTGCTCGATACGTTTGATGGTGACGCTACCGCCGGTCTTGTCCTCGGCGATGGACAGCACACACGCCGCCTCACACGGCGCCGGGCAGAGCCGGCCGGTGAACTCGGGGAAGTTGTTGGTGGCGTGCAGGCGGTCGATGGCGGCATCCCAGCGGCCGCGTCGGACCAGGTCATTCCATTCGGGGATCAGGTTGCCCAGCGGGCAGCCCGCAGTCCCGGAGTGGCAGAACGGGATACCGCAGTCCATACAGCGGCGGGCCTGCTGGGACACCTCGCCGGCCCGCTCGGCCATCGGGGTGCTCTCGTACACCTCGTGCCAGTCGCCGACACGTTCGTCGACCGGGCGCTTGGCGGCGTCGAGCTTGCGGACCCGCAGGAACCCGTTGGGATCAGCCACGGCTGGCCTCCATGATGGCGGTGTCCACATCGCGTCCTTCGGCTTTGGCCATCCGGGTGGCGCGCAGCACGCGCTCGTAATCGGTCGGCATGATCTTGGTGAATTGCGCACTGCGCCTGGGCCAGTCGGCCAGCAGCGACACCGCCACGGTCGACTCGGTGACCTGGGCGTGCCGGGTCACCACCTCGTGCAGCCAGCTCAGATCCTCGGGATCGAGGCGCTGCAGGGCCACCATCTCGGTGTTGACCTTCGCCGGGGCCAGACCCAGCACGAAGGCGATACCGCCGGACATGCCTGCGGCCATGTTGCGTCCGGTGTCACCGAGGACCACGATCCGGCCGCCGGTCATGTACTCGAAGGCGTGATCGCCCACGCCCTCCACGACGGCCAGCGCGCCGGAGTTGCGCGCACCGAACCGCTCCCCGACCCGGCCACGCAGGAACAGTTCACCGGCCGTCGCGCCGAACAACAGCGTGTTCCCGGCGATCACATTGTCCTCGGGAAGGAACAGCACATCGTCGGGCGGCCGGACGATCACCCGGCCCCCCGAAAGCCCCTTGCCGACATAGTCGTTGGCGTCACCGATCAGGTCCAGGGTGACCCCGGGCGGCAGGAATGCGCCCAGAGACTGGCCGGCCGACCCGGTGAGCGTGACGTGGATGGTGTCGTCGGGCAGGCCGGCGGCACCGTAGCGGCGGGTGACCTCCGAACCCAGCAGGGTGCCCACCGTGCGGTTGACATTGCGCACCGGCAGTTCCAGCCGGACCGGATGCGCATCCTCCAGCGCTCCTTCGGCCAGTGCCACCAGCGTCTGGTCCAGGGCCTGCGCCAGACCGTGGTCCTGATCGCGGACCCGGCGGCGCTGGGTCAGTTCGGCGCCGTGTGTATCGGTCGGGACGGCGAAGATCGGCGTCAGATCCAGGCCGCTGCTCTTCCAGTGCGCGACCCCGACTGCGGTGTCCAGCATGTCGACCCGGCCGATCGCCTCGTCGAGACTGCGGAAACCGAGTTCGGCGAGCATCCCGCGGATGTCCTCGGCAATGAATCGGAAGAAGTTCTCCACGAACTCCGGTTTGCCGTTGAACCGGGCCCGCAGTTCGGGGTTCTGGGTCGCCACGCCCACCGGGCAGGTGTCGAGGTGGCAGACCCGCATCATGATGCAGCCGGCCACCACCAGCGGTGCGGTCGCAAAACCGTACTCCTCGGCGCCCAGCAGCGCGGCTACCATGACGTCACGGGCGGTCCGCATACCGCCGTCGCACTGGACGGTGATGCGGTCGCGTAATCCGTTGAGCACCAGCGTCTGTTGGGTGTCGGCCAGGCCGATCTCCCAGGGGGCGCCTGCGTGTTTGAGGCTCGTCAACGGGGCCGCTCCGGTACCGCCGTCGTAGCCGGAGATCAGCACGACATCGGCATGCGCCTTGGACACCCCCGCCGCGACGGTCCCGACACCGACCGAACTGACCAGCTTCACGTGGACGCGGGCCTGATCGTTGGCGTTCTTCAGATCGTGGATCAGCTGGGCCAGATCCTCGATGGAGTAGATGTCGTGGTGCGGGGGCGGCGAGATCAGGCCGACACCCGGGGTGGAATGCCGGGTCTTGGCGATGTTCGGGTACACCTTGTAGCCCGGAAGCTGCCCGCCCTCACCTGGTTTGGCACCTTGGGCCATCTTGATCTGGATGTCGCTGGCGTTGACCAGATAGTCGCTGGTCACCCCGAAGCGACCGGAGGCGACCTGTTTGACCGCGCTGCGGCGGGTCGGATCGTAGAGCCGGTCGGTCTCCTCACCGCCCTCGCCGGAGTTGGAGCGGCCACCGAGGTTGTTCATCGCCACGGCCATGGTCTCGTGCGCCTCGGCCGAGATGGACCCATAACTCATGGCACCGGTGTTGAACCGGGTCAGGATGGATTCCACCGGTTCCACCTCGTCCAGTGGTACCGGGGTGCCCGCCTTGAACTCGAACAGGCCGCGCAGTGCGCCGCCCTCGCGGGCCAGTCGATTCACCTCGTCGGAGTACTGGCTGAACACCTCGTAGCGGCCGGTCCGAGTCGAATGCTGGAGCAGGAAGACCACTTCCGGGCTGAACAGGTGCAACTCGCCGTCGCGGCGGAACTGGTACTCACCGCCCACCGACAGCCGCCGGTGTGCCCGTTCGGTCGGGTTCTCCGGGTAGGCGCGACGATGTCGGAACCGGACCTCTTCGGCCAACACATCCAGCCCCACACCGCCGAGTTGCATCGGGGTACCGGTGAAGTATTCGTCGATGACCGCACGGTCCAGGCCGATCGCCTCAAAGGCCTGCGCACCGGTGTAGGAGGACACCGTCGAGATGCCCATCTTGCTCATCACCTTGGTTACACCCTTGCCGAGCGCCTTGAGGTAATTGCGCACCGCCGCAGCAGGCTCGATACCGGTGAGCTCGCCTTCGCGGATCAGATCCTCGATGGATTCGAAGGCCAGGTAAGGGTTGACCGCCGCCGCACCGAAACCGATCAGCATCGCGATGTGGTGCACCTCGCGGGCGTCGCCACTCTCGACGACCACTGCGACGCTGGTGCGTTCCTTGGTGCGTACCAGGTGATGGTGTACCGCGGCGACCGCCAGCAGCGACGGGATGGGTGCCCGGGTGTGATCGGAGTCGCGGTCCGAGATGACCAGTGTGCGAGCACCTTTGGCGATCGCCTCACAGGCCCGCAGCCGCAGCTCCTCGAGTGCCTCGGCCAGTCCTTCGCCGCCGCGCTCGACGTCGTAGAGCGCCCGCAGCACCGCGGTACGCAGACCGGGCTGCTCGCCGTCGGCGTTGATGTGCACGATCTTGTTCAGGTCGTCGTTGTCGAGTACCGGCCAGCCGAGCATGATCTGGCGACACGATGCGGCCGTCGGCTCCAGCAGGTTCTGCTCGGGACCCATCACCCGGCCCATCGAGGTGACGACGGCCTCCCGGATGGCGTCCAACGGTGGGTTGGTCACCTGGGCGAAGAGTTCCACGAAGTAGTCGTAGAGCAACTTGGACCGTTGCGACAGCACGGCCAGCGGGGTGTCGGTGCCCATCGAGCCGAGCGGTTCGGCGCCCGAGGCCGCCATCGGGGTGAGCAGGATGCGCAGTTCCTCCTCGGTGTAACCGAAGGAGACCTGCCTGCGCACCACCGATTCGTGATTGGGTTGCACCCGAGCGCGATCGGGCAGTGTCTTGAGATCGAGCAGGCCGGAGTGCAGCCACTCACCATAGGCCTCGGCGCCGGCCAGCTGGTCCTTGATCTCGTCATCGGAGACGATGCGTCCGGCGGCTGTGTCGATCAGGAACATCCGGCCCGGTTCCAGGCGACCCTTGGCCACCACCTGGGCGCTCGGCACGTCGAGCACACCGCTCTCGCTGGCCAGGATGACCCGGTTGTCGATGGTGCGCCACCACCGACCCGGCCGTAAACCGTTGCGGTCCAGCACCGCTCCGACCACGGTGCCGTCGGTGAAGGTGACACAGGCGGGACCGTCCCACGGCTCCATCAGCGAGGCGTGGAACTGCCAGAAGGCACGTCGCGCGGGATCCATGCCTGCGTTGTTCTCCCAGGCCTCTGGGATCATCATCAGCACCGCATGCGGCAGGCTGCGACCACCGAGGTGCAGCAGTTCCAGCACCTGGTCGAACGATGCCGAATCGGAGGCATCCTTGGTGCAGATCGGCGAGAGGCGGCTCAGATCGCCGGCAATCAACGTGCTGTCGAGCTTGGCCTCGCGGGCGTGCATCCGGTTGCGGTTGCCGCGCACGGTGTTGATCTCACCGTTGTGCGCAACGAACCGGAACGGATGCGCCAGCGGCCAGGACGGGAAGGTGTTGGTCGAGAAGCGGCTGTGCACGATGGCGATGGCGCTGGCGCAGCGTTCGTCGCGCAGGTCCGGGAAGAACAGCGGCAGCTGCATGGTGGTGAGCATGCCCTTGTAGGCGATGGTCCGACTGGACAGCGAGGCGAAGTACACACCGAGATCGGCGGATTCCGCGCGCTTACGCAACGGGTAGACCTGACGGTCCAGATCGATGCCGCCGCTGCCGTCGGGCGAGGCGATGAACAGTTGGGCCATGTAAGGCATACAGCCCAGCGCGGTGGTGCCGACCTCTGCACCCTCGGGATCGATCGGAACGGCGCGCCAGCCAAGGACTTCCAGGCCTTCCTCGACGGCGATCTCCTCGATACGGGCACACGCGGAATCCCGCTCTGATTCGTCCTGCGGCAGGAAGCAGATGCCTGCGGCAAAGGTGTTGCAGCCCTGAGCACTCGGCGCGGGCAGTGCGAAATCGACCACCGCGGTGAGCAGTTCGACCGGCAACTGCAACAGGATTCCGGCACCGTCACCGCTGTTGGGTTCAGCACCGGCGGCGCCGCGGTGTTCCAGGTGTTCCAGCGCCGTCAGCCCGTCGGTGACGATGTCATGCGAACGGCGGCCGCCGATATCGGCGATCATGGCGACGCCGCAGGAATCGGATTCGTTGTCCGGGTCGTAGAGGCCCTGAGCTTTGGGGAGCGCCGAAAACAGCAACCGACTAAACCTCCGCAGTCTTCGTGGTGATGATCGAGGGACTGCGTCGGCCCGAAACCGCATTGTATCAGCGGTGCACGGTTACTACCCGGGAAGAAATGTCGGCACCAGCGGGAAACCCGGTAGATTGCGCACCACGGTCCAGACCAGCAGCGCGACGATCACGGTGACCGTCGCCGCGGGTGGCATCAGCGTGCGGCCCTGGCGCCGGCGCATCGCCAGCCAACCCAATAGCGCCGGGATGGCGATCAACAGAAACAGGTTGTCGGTCACGGCCGCGGCTAAGTCGCCGTGCAGCACGTCGTGGGTCATCCGCAGCCCACCACAGGCCGGGCACTCCCAGCCCGTCAGCGCGCGGAACGGGCACGTCGGAAAGAAACCGGGCCGGTGCGGGTCGCCGAGGCCGATATAGGCCAGCGCGCCCGCGACTCCGATTCCGGCGCCGATGACACCGACGCGGGCGGCCGTCGCGCTAGGTGCCATCGCGCAGCGGGCGCCCATGTGGGTCGCGGACCCGGTCGGTGAGGATCAGGATGGCGTCGATCAGACCCCAGATGACCGCGCCGATGCCACAGGTCAGAATCCCGACCAGCAGCTGGGCGATGCCGAGGCCGGTGTAACCCAGGTAGATGCGCCCGATCCCGACGAGCCCGAACAGGCCCAGCAGCTGCAACAGGCCGGCGACGGTCTTGGACTTGTCCGAGAACGGCTCACCGGTCATCGGGTGGCGGCCGTACGGCGCCATCGGGTCGTACTGGGCGCCAGGGTATGGGGGCGTCGGATACGGCGGCGGGTACTGCGGGGGCAAGTTGCCCGGCGGCGGACCGAAACTGCCCGGGTCCGGGGGCGGCGGCGGGTACTGCGGATCGGTCATGAAATCAGGATGCCAGATGGTTGATGTCGCGGCGGTGACGCCATGAGGACTCCCACTGTTGCGGGTAACAGCGTTGCAAGAGCTCCATCATGATGGGCACGGCCGTCGACGCACCCGGCGATGCACCCAATAGACCGGCCATCGAGCCGTCGCCGGAGACCACGAGTTCGGTGCCGGATTTGAGGGCACCGACACATTCCGGATCGGGCACCACCAGCTGCGCGCGCTGACCCGCCGGAACCAGTTCCCAATCCGCCCCGTCGGCGTCCGGGTAATAGCTGTTCAGCTGGTCGAGCTGGTGTCGTCGGGAGGCCAACAGCTGCCTGATCAGGTACCGGATGAGGGGACGGTTGTGCCAGACGGCGGCTGCGAGGGTCCGCAGGTTGTGCGGCCGCAGTGTGCCGAAGAAGTCGGTCACCCTGCCGTGTTTCAACAGCTTGGTACTGAATGTGGCGTACGGCCCGAACATCAGATATCCACGACCATCTACGACACGTTTGTCCAGATGCGGCACCGACATCGGTGGCGCACCCGTCGGCGCCTGACCGTAGACCTTGGCGTCATGCCGGTCGACGATCTCGGAGTTCGAGCAGCGCAGGAATGCCGCACCCACCGGCAGTACCCCATAACCACGGACTTCGGGCACCCCGGCCCGCTGCAGCAGGCGTAGGGCGTTGCCGCCCGCTCCGACGAAAACGCGGTCGGCGTCGAACTGAAAACGCCTACCGGCGATCCGCCAGCTGCCGTTGGTATTGCGCTTGAGTGACCGGACATGATGGCCGGTCCGCACGATTCCGCCGTTATCCGCGATGATACGCACCAGACCGCGCGTGAGCGCCCCGAAGTCGACGTCGGCTCCGTCGGGATGTCGGGTGGCCGCGACGGCTTGCCGAGGATCACGACCCGCCATGATCAGCGGCGCCCAACCCGCGATCGTCGCTGGATCTTCGGAGTACTCCAGTCCGTCGAATTCGGGCATCGAGCTCAGCGTCGAGTACCGCCTACGCAGGTATTGGACATCGGCGTCGCCGAACACCACCGATATATGCGGTGCCGGCGTCAGGAAACCGGGGGCGAGCAGTCCCGCGTCGACCAGTTGTGCCCACCAGAGTCGCGAGATCCGGAACTGGTCGGCCACCTCCACTGCGGCGCCGGCGTCGGCCGGATCGGGCATGTAGTTCAGCTCGCAGTACCCGGAGTGTCCGGTGCCGGCGTTGTTCCACGCGTTGCTGCTCTCGGTCGCCGGCCGCTCACCCCGCTCGACCAGCACGATGCGCCAATCCGGTTGTAAGACAGTCAGCATGGTCCCCAGCGTCGCCGACACGATGCCGCCACCGATGAGCGCGATATCGAAAGTGTCCATACGCTCAGGATCGACGGCGAACATTGATCCGTCCAATGAATGTTCGAGTGAGTATCATCCGTTAATGGATCAATGGGTGAGCCTGCTCGCGCCACAACTGCGCGCCCTCGACGAATTGGCTGCCCGTGATGGTCATATGACCCGGGCCGCCGAACGGTTGGCGATCCCGCAATCGTCGATGAGCCGACGCATCCACAGCCTGGAGAAGACACTCGGTGTTCCACTGATCGTCCAAGACGGCCGGACGATCCGACTGACGCCCGCGGCGGTGCGACTGGCCGCCCGTATCAGAGATCCGTTGCGCGCCCTGGATTCCTCGATAGAGGCGATCGCCGGGGAGGCCGACTCCGAGCACGGCGTGGTGCGATTCGGTTTCCCGCTGACAATGGGTTCCGGCCGACTCCCGACACTGATCGCGGAGTTCCACCGCCGAGTACCCGGTATCCGGCTGCAGATCAAACAGGCACACGGGTCAGAACTGGCAGCGGATCTGCGGTCCGGGGACTTGGACGTGGCGGTGGTCATCCCGGCCCCGGAAGACTTGAGATACGCAGTGATCGGCAGTCAGGCGATCCAAGCGGTGCTGCCGGCCGGACATCGATTGGCCCGCCGCCGCAGGCTTCGGCTGGCCGAGTTGCGCGATGAGACTTTCATTGCGAACCCGCCGTCCTACAATCTCCGGCGACTGACCGAAACATGGTGTCGAGACGCAGATTTCGAACCTGCTGTGACGCTGGAGATCACCGAGTTCGCCACAATCCGCGAGCTGATCGCCAGAGGCCTCGGCGTCGCACTGCTACCCCACGACGGCCGTGTCGCCGATGGCACCGCAGAGATCGCCCTGAGCCCTACCGGGTATCGGCGCGATATCACACTGGCGTGGGGTCCGACGGCCGCTTCGGCACCGAGCCGGCGGCTGCTCGGGTTCATCAAGGAGCGGTTCCCGGACGGGTCCAATGGAAGTGCTCTCGTCCGGCCGGGAAGTGCCGATCCCGAGTGATCAGCCCGCGCCGTTCAGCCTGGAACGTTGGCCTTGAGGGTGGCCAGTGCCGCAGGGGTCAGCCGCGCCAACTCGTCGGCCTCGGCGGCATCCAGAGCGGCACCGATCAGCTCGGCCATCCGGCGATTGGTCGCCTTCTCGGCGTCGGCGTAGCGGTCCCTCTTGTCCGCACCGTCGGCAAACGGCTGCGGCCAGCCGAACATCGCCGCGTACCGCGGGCCCTTGTTGAGCATGTGCGCCTCGATCGGGGTGACGCCGGAGAGGCTTAGCGCATTGAAGTGCAGGCCGGCCCGCAGCTCGCGAAGCACGAACATCACCTGCAGCGCCCGGGCCGGCGCATCCTCGGCCAGTGGCATCACCTTCCAGCCCGCGAACAACGGTGCAGACGATGTCGGTGCGGCGTTGATCAGCTTCTCGCCGAGCTCGGCGATGCGGTCCAGCCCCTCGGCGCCGGCCAGATACTTACGACCGAATTCGGCGGCCTGCTTCCAATACACCTCGGAGGCTCCGGCAGCGCCACGCACCGCGACGCCCTCGTCCCACATGGCAGACAGACCGGTCGGCTCGAAGACGGCGAACACCGCACTGACAGTGTCGCCGGTGGCCTCGCCGAGCACACCACCGCGGCCGGCGACATAACCGGCCAGGGGATTCTGATAGCCGTTGGCGACGCTCTCGCCGTAGGTTTCGGGATGCAGCATGAACACCGCGACGGCCTGCTCGATGGCTGCGCCTGCGGCGGCGGTGGCTTCGGTCAGATCGGTATCGCTCATGTGCAGGCAGCTCCTAGAAGTTGGATTCCGAATCGAACACTAGACGCCTGTCGAGTCTCCGCTCGCTGATGTAGGCGAGCCACAGAATTTTCTTTGGTCTCGTTTGTCACTCCAGTGATCGTGCCAAGGTTTTTGTCGGTGGTCGCACGTATGTTCGACTCATGGCCACAGCGACGGACGCGATGACGGCCTTACGGGCCGCCTTCGACGCGTTCGCCGCCACCGATCTGGAGTCGTTGACCCGCGACGAACTGGTCGCCGTCATGGACGACTACGAAACCCTGACCTGCCAACTCCCCACCGGCTGGCACCGCCTGTTGGCCGGGCTGCAAGCCGAGGCCACCGCCCGGGAGATGGGCGCCAAATCCTGGAATGAGGTGCTGCGCATCCGGTGGCGGCTCTCCAAAGCCGAAGCCGGCCGCCGGTTACGTGACGGTCGTTGACCGGGGAACCGTTACCGCCGCTGCTGCCGGTGGTGGCCGTGGCCCAAGCCGCCGGACTGATCACCGCCGACCACCTCACCGTGATCCGCGAGGCCATGCGGGACCTGCCCGGGCACCTGTCCACCGCCGACCGGGAGAAGTTCGAACTCGACATCGTGCACGACGCCCTCGGCGTCGGACCCGCCGACCTCGCCAAAACCATCGCCGACCGCCTCTTCCTGTTCGACCAGGACGGACCCGCCCCCGACGACAACGAACGGATACGCACACGTTCGGTGACCATCGGCACCCAACGCCGCGACGCCACCACCGCGATGAACGCCACCCTGGACCCCGAAGCCACCGCCGTGTGGGAACCCCTGTTCGCGAAATTCGCCGCCCCCGGCATGTGCAACCCCGCCGACGAAAACCCCTGCACCCTCGGCACCCCCACCCAAGCCCAGATCGACAATGACCACCGCACCCTGGCCCAGCGCCAACACGACGCCATGATCGTCACCGGACGCATCGCCTTGATGTCCAACCCGGGTCAACTCAACGGCCTCCCGGTCACCCTCATCATCCGCACCACCGTCGGCGAACTGCATGCACTGGCCGGGATCGGTGTCTCCGGCGGCGGCACCAAGATCCCGATCCGCGACGTCATCCGGATGGCCGGCCACGCCTCGCATCATTTGGCGGTCTTCGACGACGCGACCGGCGCGGCCCTGAACTACTTCCGCAGCCGACGCACCGCGAGTCCGGCACAACGCATCATGCTCATCGCCCGCGACGGGGGCTGCACCAAGCCCTGCTGCACCCACGGCCCCTACCACTGCCAGGTCCACCACGGTGAGAGAGCGTTCTCCCGCGGAGGCAACACCAACGTCGACGAACTCACCCTGGCCTGCGGGTGTGACAACCGGATGGTCGACGACGCTGGTGAGGGCACCGGCTACACCACCACATTCAACAACCGCAACGAATGCCAATGGCACCCACCGGCAGCACTGGACCACGGCCAAGCCCGCACCAACTACCACCACCGCCCCGAACTGCTACGCAACCCACCAGACGACGGATCGGAATGGGCCCAGAGAATCGGACAACTCGACCAACTACTGCAACCGCCCGAGAACACACCCCGGGACAACGGATTCGACGAGAGCTACCCCGACGAGGTCAATCTCGACGACCCCTACCCCGACGACGACCACATCGACGAAACCGCACTCCTGAAACAAAGCCACTACATCAAAGCCGAACTCGAACCCGCGCCCTTACTCGGTGGGCTTGACCGCCAGCACCGGCTTCGGGCATTCCAGGATCAGCTTCTGCGCAACGCTGCCCAACAGCAGCTTGCCGACCGGGCTGCGGTGCCGGATGCCGACGACCAACAGTTCGGCATCGGGTCGGTCCATCGCGGTCAGCAGCTCGTCGGCGGCGTCGACCCCGACCGGCTGCCGCAGCTCGAACTCGACTCCGCACTCCTCGAGCCGCGCGCGGACATCGCGGGCCTGCGCACCGCCCGCGAACCGCGAATCGACGTAGGACTCCCCCGATGTCGAGTTGATGACCAACAGGCCCGTCCCACGCAGCTTGGCCTCGCTGATCCCCTGTTCCAGTGCCGCGTTACCGAATTGATCGGCGGTGTACCCGATGACGATCACAGCTGACCCGCCTTCGTCTTCTGATCCTTGTCGTCCTCGACGATCAACAGACTCTCCTCACTGCGGTGGAACAACCGGAGCACCAGCGGCGCAAGTAGCAGCAAAGCCATCAGGACATACGTCACGATCGCCACCGGTTCGGTGAACAGGCTGCTCCAGTCACCGCCGCCCAACTGCAGGCTCTGCCGCAGCTGACGCTCGATGCGCGGGCCGAGGATGACGCCGATGATCAAGGGCAACACCGGAAGTCCGAACCGGCGCATCATCAGACCGAGCAGACCGAAGATCAGCAGCAGCGCCAGATCCAGCGGCTGGATGTTCACCGCGAACGCACCGAGCGTCGCGAAGAACAGGATGCCCGCATACAGATACGGCCGCGGGGTGCGCAGCAGCTTTGCCCACAGCGGGGCCAGCGGCAGGTTGAGCGCGAGCAGCAGGAAGTTGCCGATGAACAGGCTCGCGATCAGCGTCCAGATCAGCAGCGGTTCCTTCTCGAACAGCGTCGGACCCGGCTGGATTCCGTAGGACACGAACGCGGTCAGCATCACCGCGGCGGTGGCATTGGTCGGCAGACCCAGCGACAGCATCGGCACCAATGTGCCTGCCGCCGAGGCATTGTTGGCCGCCTCCGGCCCCGCCACACCCTCGATGGCGCCCTTGCCGAACTCCTCGGGATGCTTGGACAGCTTCTTCTCGGTGATGTAGCTCAGGAACGTCGGCAGCTCGGCGCCGCCGGCGGGCAGCGCACCGAACGGGAAGCCGTACGCGGTGCCGCGCAGCCACGGCTTCCAGGACCGCTTCCAGTCGTTGCGCCCCATCCAGGGACGACCCACCGGGATCACGTCGGCGGGCCGGCGACGCAGATGCGCGGCAACCCAGAGCGCCTCACCGAGGGCGAAGATCGCGACCGCGATCACCACGATGTCGATACCGTCGCTCAGCAGCGGGATCCCGAACGTCGCCCGGGTCTGGCCGGTCATGAAGTCGATACCCACGATGCCGATCGCCAGACCGAGCACCAACGAGATCGCCCCGCGCAGCTTGGAGGATCCGAGAACCGCCGTCACCGCCACCAACGCGAACAACATGATCGCCAGATACGACGGCGCACCGAGGGTCACCGCGAAGCGGGATATCACCGGCGCGAAAGACGCCAACAGCGCGGTCCCGATACTGCCCGCCACGAACGACCCGATGGCCGCGGTGGCCAACGCCTGCGCGGCCCGGCCGGCCTTGGCCATCCGGTTGCCCTCGATCGCGGTGATCACCGACGAGGACTCCCCTGGCGTGTTCAACAGGATCGACGTCGTCGACCCGCCGTACATGCCGCCGTAGAAGATGCCGGCGAACATGATGAACGCCGCACTGGGACTGACGTTGTAGGTGATCGGCAACAGCAGCGCCACCGTCATGGCGGGCCCGATACCGGGCAGCACACCCACGGCGGTACCCAGCAGCACACCGATGCAGGCGTACAGCAGGTTCATCGGGGTGGCCGCCTCGGCGAACCCCTGGAGCAACCAGTCGAAGTTGTTCATCTACAGGATCCCGTCCAAAATGCCTGCGGGCAGCGGAATTCCGAGCCCGGAGTAGAAGGCGTAAAAGCTCGCCAGCGCCAACACCACACCGATCACCAGATTGCGCACGTAGTGCGAACTACCGAGAACCGTTGCCGCACCGGCGAAGAACAACGCGCTGGTGATCACCCAGCCCAGCGGGTTGACCAGCAGGATCATCCCGACGAACAGCGCGACCAGCAGACCGACCGTGCGCCAGTCACTCGGCATATCCGGGTCGATATCCTCACCGGCATCGGCCTCGCCCCTGGAACCACGCGGAATCGCGATCGCCAGGATCACCGCCAGCACCACCGCTGCGACACCGATGATCAGCGGGAACAGCCCGGGCCCGACAGGGTCGACCTTGGCGAAGTTCTGCGGCAGCGTCCGCGAGGTGTAGATCAGGAAACCACCGACCACCGCCAACACCGCAACCACCAGATACTGCGCGTAATCCGGTCTCCGCGAATCACCTTCGGGCGCGCTCACAGCAGCCCCAGCTCGGTCAGTGTCGTCGACACCCGGTTGTCCTGGTCGCGCAGGAACTGCTCGAACTCCGGACCGGTGGCGAACGCGCCAGTCCAGCCGTTCTTCACCAATGCCTCCTTCCAGGCGTCTGTGGCATGCAACTCCTCGAGCAGGGTGACCAGCCGCGACCGGTCCTCCTCCGAAATTCCCGGTGGCGCAAGCACGCCGCGCCAGTTCGTGAACGTCAGGTCGATCCCGGCCTCGCGCAGCGTCGGCGCATCGACGCCGGCGACCCGCTCGTCACCGGAAACCGCCAGCACCCGCACCTGACCGGATTCGATCTGGTCGACATACTCGCCGAGCCCGGACGTGCCGACGGCGATCTTGCCGCCGAGCAGCGCCGTCAACAGGTCACCGCCGCCGTCGTAGGTGATGTAGTTGACCGTGCGGGGGTCGATACCGGCCGCCCGCGCCGTCTCCATCGGGAACAGGTGATCGGGGCCGCCCGGTGAGGATCCGCCGCCGACGGTGATCTTGGCCGGGTCGGCCTTCCACGCGGTCACCAGATCGGCCATGGTGCGGAACGGCGAGTCCGCGGGAACCAGGACGCCTTCCTGCTCCTCGACGACCCGGGCCAACGGGGTGGCCTCCGACACCCGGGCGGTGGATTCGTTGGTGTAGACCGCGCCCACCACACCGAGGCCCATCATCATCATGAGATCGCCGTTGCCGCGCTCGTTCATCAGCCGGGCCATCGCGACGGTGCCGCCGGCACCGATGACGTTGAACACCTCGACGCGACCCGTGAGATCGTCGTCCTCCATGATCTTGACCGCGGTGCGTGCCGTGAGGTCGTACCCGCCGCCGGGGCTGTTCGGCACCATCATGCGCAGGCGGTGCATGCCCGCCGGGTCGTCACCGCGGGTCACCCCACAGCCCACCAGCGTGACCGCCAGCAGCGCAGCCAGCAGCGCCGCGACAGTTCGTCTCAGTCCAGGCACCCTCATCCCCTTCACCGTCAGTGATGCTCAGCAATACTGTTCCCCGTAGTGACCCAGGTCACTCTTTCGGACGTAAAGGAAGTTTTGTTCATTGAGTAACGGACGCGGTAAGTGGCGCGAGAGCCTGTCGGGACGCAGCCTGGCCGGCCAGTTCCTGGTCTTTCAGCTGTTGGTTGTCGCCGTCGTACTGGTGGCGGTGGCAGCGGTGTCGGTGGCGCAGTCGACCAGCGAGTTCCGCGAGGTCCGCGGACAGCGGATGATCGCGGTGGCCGAGAACATGGCCTCGACACCGATCGTCCGTGAGCGCTACGCCGACCCGTTCGCCGCCAAGACACTGGCCCCGGAGGTCGACCGCGCGGTATCGCTGTCCGGCGCGGACCTTGCCGAGATCCTCGGCCCGGACGGCACCGTGCGGGCGTCATCGGATCCGTCCCGCATCGGCGCGCAGACCGATCTCGGGCCCAGCCGCGCCGACGAGGGCCGCGCCTGGTTCGGCGACGCCGACGTCGACGGATCACACAGCCTGATCGGCCAGGTGCCGATCCTGTCCAGCGACGGCGAGGTGCTCGCGGTCGCCTCGGTAAGCGAGGGGTACCCGTCGGCGTGGGAGCTGCTCGGCGGTGCCGGCGAGCGGCTGCTGATCTACCTGGGCCTGGGCGCCGCACTGGGCCTGGCCGCGTCCTGGCTGCTGTCTAGACGCATCAAACGGCACACCCGCGGGCTGGAGGTCGCCGAGATCGCCGGGCTGGCCGACCATCGGGAAGCCCTGCTGCACAGCATCCGCGAGGGGGTCGTCGCGGTGAACACCGACGGCATCATCACGGTGGTCAACGACAGCGCACAACGACTGCTGGGCATCGGCGCCGACGCGGTGGGCCGGCGCGTCGACGAGGTCGGGCTGGAACCGGCGGTGGTCGGCTTCCTGCTCTCGACCGAGGGCGAACACGATGTGGTGATCGCGACCCGCACCCACGTCCTGGCACTCAATCGCAGCACCGCCCGCAGCCACGGCCGACGCTTCGGTACCGTCACCACGATGCGCGACAGCACCGAACTCGCGGCCCTGCAGGCACAGCTGTCCTCACATCGCAGCGTCACCGACACTCTGCGGGCCCAGACCCACGAGTTCGCCAACCAGCTGCACACCATCTCCGGACTGGTCCAACTCGGCGAGTTCGATGCGGTGCAGGATCTGGTCGGCACGCTGACCCGGCGCCGCGCTGAGATCAATGACGCTGTCACCCAACGTGTTTCCGATCCGGCCGTCGCCG
Source organism: Mycobacterium sp. C31M (assembly GCF_053345865.1). Taxonomy (NCBI): domain Bacteria; kingdom Bacillati; phylum Actinomycetota; class Actinomycetes; order Mycobacteriales; family Mycobacteriaceae; genus Mycobacterium; species Mycobacterium sp. C31M. Next base: position 147,916 of record NZ_JBKFAX010000017.1, read on the forward strand.
CGTTGCTGATCGCGAAGACCTCACTGGCCGCCGAGAGCGGCGTACGCCTGGTCCTGGACCCCGCGAGTCATCTGCGCGCCCTGTCCCCCGCGCTGGCCACCGATGTGATCACCGTGCTGGGCAATCTGATCGACAATGCGGTGGACGCCTCGGTCGGTTCCGCGGACCCGCAGGTGACGGTGCGCGTCGACGACGGCGACGGGTTGCTGATCGCGGTCACTGATACGGGACCCGGTGTGCCACAGGCCCGCCGGGAGGAGATCTTCGCCCGCGGGGTGACCTCGAAGTCCTCGGGCGGGCCCGCCGAGCAACGCGGGATCGGGCTGGCCCTGGTGCGTCTGGTCACCGCCCAGCACGGCGGCCACGCCGAGATCACCGATGCCGCGGGCGGCGGCGCGTCGTTCGAGGTGCGGCTGCCCTCGAGTGTGTTGGCATCGAATACCGAGATGCCCCATGCGTGACGTCCTGATCGTCGACGACGATTTCATGGTGGCCGAGATCCACCGCCGCTTCGTGGAACGGTTGGACGGCTTCCGGGCGGTCGGTGTCGCCCGCACCGGGGCCGAGGCCCTGACCGCGGCGGCCGAACTGCATCCCGATCTGATCCTGCTGGACGTCTACCTGCCGGATATGACCGGCTTGGACGTGCTGCACCGACTGCGCGCCGGCGGCGACCACGTCGGGGTGATCATGATCACCGCCGCCCGGGAGCTCGACACCGTCCGCGGCGCATTGGACGGCGGGGCCGCCGACTATCTGATCAAACCGTTCGAATTCGCCCAGCTGCAAGCCAAACTGACCGCCTTCGGTACCCGCGCCGATGCGCTGGCCGCCGACGGCGGTGTCGACCAGACGATGGTCGATGCGCTGTTCGGCGGCGCCGGCACCGCCGAAACCCCGGACGTGCTGCCCAAGGGGCTGGGCGCCGAGACCGGCCGCCTGGTGCTCGACGCCGTCCGCAGTGCCGGCGAGGTGTCCGCCGCCGAATGCGCCGACATGGTCGGCATCTCCCGGGTCAGCGCGCGCCGTTACCTGGAGCACTATCTGGGCACCGGTGTGCTCGAGCTGCGGCTGCAGTACGGGTCCGGGCGACCGGAGCGGCGCTACCGCAGCACACAATGACGGGTAGATTCATCGCGTGGCACCGACCGTTCTTTTCCTCTACAACGACCCCATCGCGACCGAGGCGATGCTCGGCAATGCCTTTGTCGACGCCGGTTTCGACGTGGCCACCTTCGAGGTGGTGCCGGCCGACCGGACCGGCGAACCCGCCGTGCGAGTCGAATTCCCGGACCCGACCCGCTACGACGTCATCGTCCCACTGGGTGCGCGGTGGCCGGTCTACGACGAGGCGCTGAAGTCGACCTGGGTCGGGGCACAGACCCGGCTGGTGCTCGACGCGGCGGCGGCCGGCGTGCCGACCCTGGGTGTCTGCTTCGGCGGTCAGCTGCTGGCGCAGGCCTTCGGCGGCACGGTGACCCGGTCGGACACCCCCGAGATCGGCTGGTATGACATCGATTCCGATCAGCCCGAGCTGATCCCCGCGGGCCCTTGGTTCGAATGGCATTTCGACCGCTTCACGTTGCCGCCGAGCGCGATCGAGATCGCCCGCACGGCAACCACATCGCAGGCATTCGCGCTGGGCCGTGCGGTGGGCTTGCAGTTCCATCCCGAGCTGGACCCGGCGCTGCTGGAGCTCTGGCTCGCCGACGACCGCGAGGCCGGCGAGGCCGGGTTGGTCGGCATCACCCACGACGAGTTGCGCGCCCGCACCGCGCAGTTGCACGATGACGCCGCCCGGCGCATCCGGGGACTTGTCGACGGATTCCTGGCCTATACCGAGCGTCAGCCGTGCCCGAGTTCGTGAGATAGCTCCGCCTGCACCGTGGGCCGCCGGAACCGGTGGCCCAGTGCCTCCAGCTTGGTGGGCACGACCCGTTGATCGGCTTCGGCGAGCTCGCGTGACCCCTGCGCACCCAGCAGGAGTTTCGGCCCGAAGGACGGGACAGGCAACAAGGTCGGCCGGTGCAGCACTGATCCGAGCGCGGCGGTGTACTCGCTGTTGCGCACCGGCTCAGGGGACACAGCGTTCACCGGGCCGGACAACCGGGTGTCGTAGAGCGCACGGTGATACACGTCGAGCAGATCGTCCAGACCGATCCAGGCCAACCACTGCTCACCGCTGCCGAGCCGACCGCCCAGGCCGGCGGCGAACAGCGGACGCATCAGCCGCAGGGTGCCGCCGCGGGCGGACTGCACCACCCCGGTGCGGACGTTGACCACCCGCAGGCCGGCATCGGCGGCGGGGGCGGTCGCGGCCTCCCAGTCGGCCACCACATCGGCCAGGAATCCGTCACCTCGGGTGGCGTCCTCGGTGAGCAGCGAGTCGCCACGTTCGTATCCGTAGTAACCGACGGCCGACGCGCTGACGAAGGTGCGGGGTCCGTCGACGGTGGTCGCCGCCAGTTCGGCCAGGGCGCGGGTCGGGCCGATGCGGCTGTCCCGGATCGCGGTGCGGTGCGCATCGGTGAACCGGCCGGCGATCGAAGCCCCCGCCAGATGGACGACCGCGTCGACACCGACCAGGAGGTCGGGTGCCGGACGATCCGGATCCCATTGCCGCTCATCGGGTTTGGTGGCCGCACCGCGCACCAGCCGGGTCACCCGGTGACCGCCGCTGCTCAGGAACGCGCTCAGTGCATCCCCGACCAGCCCGGAAGCGCCGCTGATGGCGATCACCTGCGGGGACATCTCGGCGGCCCGGTGCGCGGCGAGGTCCTCGGCGAGCTGGGTGTGCCGGTAGACGAACATCGGCCGCAGCGCCGCGGCGGGCACGACGGTGTCGACCTGGTCGATCACCCGGGTTGCCGCACCCTCGGCGGTGAAATCGTGTGTGTGCCTCCAGGTTCCGACGACGCGCACCGGCCAGGTCAGCAGACCGTCGCTGTCGAGCTCGTCGACGAACCGGTGCGGCGGGTCATAGTCGGCCGCCTGATGGCGCGCCACCCAGCGCAGCCCACCGGGCAGTCCCAGCACGGCCTGCCCGTCGGCCAGCGATGCGGTCTCGGCGACTACCGTCATCGGCTGCCACGGTGGCACCAGTCGGCGCATCGCCCCCGGCCTGCTGTGCCAGGCGAAGACCTGCTCCAACGGATGGTCGACAACGCTGTCGTACCGGATGCTCATGCCGACTGCTCATCATGGCGTGGATTCACGCGCGCAGGGGTACCCCTGCGTCGTACCGTGGAAACCGCCCCTGCGACCGAAGATCTGCGATGAGCCGTTTGCGCAGCGACCCGCTGTTCGCCGACCGGCGTGACGCCGGACGGGTGCTGGCCGCGGACGTCGCGCGGCCCGACGGTGAGGTGCTGGTACTCGGACTGGCCCGTGGCGGTGTCCCGGTCGGCTGGGAGGTCGCGACCGCCCTCGGTGTCGCTTTCGACGTGTTCCTGGTGCGCAAGCTGGGTGTGCCGCACTGGCCCGAGTTGGCGATGGGGGCGTTGGCCTCCGGTGGCCGGGTCGTCCTCAACGACCAGGTGATCACTGGCCAGCAGGTCAGCGATGCCGACCTGCTGGCCACGATCGACCGGGAGCGTGCGGAGCTGGCGCGGCGGGAGAACGCCTATCGCGGCGGCCGACCGCCCGTCGACCCCGAAGGCCGGTCGGTGATCCTGGTCGATGACGGTATCGCCACGGGGGCGAGCATGCTGGTGGCCATGCGTGCCGTGCGATCGGCCGGCGCGCAGCGGGTGATCGTCGCGGTGCCGGTCGGCCCGGCCGGGCTGCACCATATCGACACCGAGGCCGACGAGGTGATCTGCGCGAGCATGCCGTCGGACTTCCGGGCCGTCGGCCAGGTCTACGACGATTTCACCCAGACCACCGACGACGAGGTGTGCACACTGCTGGCGACACCCACACGGTCCTAGTTCTTGGCCGGCCCTTCGGGGTCCGGTGAGATCTCCACCGCGCCACCGGCCTCGCTCTCGGTGTCCGCCTCGGTGACACCGGCGATCTCGGTGTCGGCCTCGGCGTCCTCACCGTCGGACGGCTCGGCTGGCTGCTCGGATTCGGTCACCACCGCCTCCTCTTCGGGATAGTCCTCGGCGGCGACGTCAGCTGTGTCGTCAGCGCTGTCGTCACCGCTGCGACGGGACCGCAGCGCGTCCCCGATGAGCAGCAGCACACCGATGACACTGGCACCGATGCACACCCAGGCAATCAGCTCATTGCTCGTGACGACGGCGGCCACCAGGGCGGCCAAGCCGACGAGGGCAAGGACGAGCGCAATGATCAGCATCGGGCGAGCCTAGATCAGTTGGCGCCCCGGTTGAACTGGTTGAAACCACCGCTCTCGCTGCCGGCCGCGGAATCCACCGGTGCGGCCGAGCCGCGCTGGCCCAGCTCCTCCAGCTGCGATTCCAGGTAGGTCTTGAGGCGGGTGCGGTATTCGCGTTCGAAGGTGCGCAGCTGCTCGAGGCGACCTTCCAGCACGGTCCGCTGCTGGTTGATGGTGCCCATGATCTCGGAGTGCTTGCGCTCGGCGTCGGCCTGCAGTGCGTCGGCCTTCTCCTGGGCTTGACGCAGCTGCGTCTCGGAGCGGTTCTGCGCGTCCGACAGCAGGGCGTCGGCCTTGGCGCGGGCGTCGGCGACGGTGGTCTCGGCGGTCTGCCGGGCCTCGCTGACCAAGGCATCGGCCTGGGCGCGCGCATCGGCGAGCAGCTTGTCGGACTCCGCCTTTGCGGTACCGGTGAGCCGGTCGGCGGTGTCCTGGGCCAGGCTGAGCACCTTGGCCGCCCGGACGTGGTGGTCCTCGGAGACCGGGGCCGCGGGCTGCTGTACGACAGGCTGCGGCGCGGGGGCCTCGTAGACCGGCTGCACCGGCTCGGGCTCGGGTTCCGGCTGCGGCGGCTGGTACGGCGGGATGGTCTGGGTCGCTCCGATACCGCTTCCGGAGCGCGCTCCGGCCAGCTCCGAGTCGAGCTCGGACACCCGCTGACGCAGGTCGGCATTCTCCTCGATGAGCCTGGTCAGCTCGTTCTCGACCAGGTCGAGGAAGGCATCAACCTCGTCCTCGTTGTAGCCGCGCTTGCCAATCGGCGGCTTACTGAACGCGACGTTGTGAACGTCGGCTGGAGTGAGCGGCATTGTCTGCCCCCTTGAAGTCTGGACCGTCAACTGGTTTCAAAGTGTAAAGCGTCGGTAGAAGTAACTGGCGTCCATCCTGTCACAGCTGACCCGGCGGTTGCACAGGAGCCTCATAATTAAGAGCGAATTTCAATCTCCCGCGCCGCGCCGGCGACGGTCCGATCCGGTCAGGCGGCGCCGGCCGCGGCACCGAATGCCAGCTGCATGCCGATGAACGCGACCAGCAGCAACACCATGATCGACAGATCGAATCGCACTGCGCCGATCGTCAGTTGCGGGATGATCTTGCGCAGCAATTTCACCGGCGGATCGGTCACCGTCAGGATGAGTTCCAGGACCACCACCGTGGCGCCCCGGGGTTGCCAGTCCCTGCTGAAGGATCGGATGAATTCGACAACGACCCGGGCGATCAGCAGCAGCCAGAACACGAACAGCGCAAAACCCAGGATTTGAAAGACCATCGACAAGGGGGCCGAACCTCACTACGGCAGACGGGCAGGGGCGGATGGACAGGTCATTTGAGCAGCCGGGACGAACGTGAGTCCCTGTGGCGTCAGCCTACCTGTCGTGCCGGAAGGGGTCCGCCGGCCGGCTTCTACCGATCGGGCCAGGCGTTACTGGTACGCGTAGAACCCGGCCTCGGCGATCCGGCGGCGCTCCTCGGCGCTGACGTCGATATCGGCCGGCGACAGCAGGAAGACCTTGGTGGCGACCTTGTCGAACGAGCCGCGCAGTGCGAACGCCAGACCGGCGGCGAAGTCGACGAGGCGCTTGGCGTCGGCGTTGTCCATCGACACCAGGTCCATGATCACCGGCGTGCCGTCACGGAACCGCTCACCGATGGTGCGGGCTTCGCTGTAGTCCTTGGGACGCAGCGTGGTGATCTTGGCCAGCGGGCTGCCCTCCTCGAAAAGTGCGGCCATCCGGCGCGGCTCCATGGCCAGTGCACTGGCGCCACGGGTCGGCGCGGCGAACCGCGGTGCCGGGCGGTCGAATTCGCGTGGGGCGCGCAGTCGGCCCTCGAACCGGGGGGCGTCTGCGTAACCGCCGCGGTAGGCGCCGGGGATGTCCTCGTACTCGCGGGCGGGCATCCGGTCGTCGAACCCGCGGGGCTCGCGGCCTTCCAGACGACCGTAGCCGTCTTCCTCGAAACGCTCCTCGGCGCCGCGGCGCGGGTAGCCGCCCCGGGCGGGGCGTTCGTCGTCGTAGTACTCGTCGTCGTAATCGTCCATCGGCGCCATACCGAAGTAGGCCTTGACCTTGTGCAGAGTGCTCATCGCCTGCCCCTTCAAGAAGCTTCTGTCTGTGTTGTCTGTGATGAAGATGTGACTGGAGTGACTACTCAGGGTGACGTTAGAGGACGTTGCCCCATCAACGCGGTTCCGACACGCACACAGGTCGATCCGTGTCGCACCGCGATCTCCATATCGCCGGACATCCCGGCCGAAAGCCCCAGCGTGTGTCGGTAGGACTGCTGCACGCGGTCACGCTCGGCGGCCAGCCGCGCGAACGCCTCCTCGGCATCCCAGTCCAACGGCGGAATCCCCATCAGCCCAGCAAATTCCAACGAATCGATGGTATGGGCGGCCGCGCACAGCTCGTCGACCAGATCAGGGTCGGACACGTCCACCCCGCCGCGGTCCGGGTCGCCGTCCAGGCTGATCTGCAGATAGACCCGCAACGCGGCCGTCCGCTCGCCGGCGGCCAGCGCCTGCTCGGCTCCCCCGCCCAGCGCCGCGATCAGCCGGGCGCTGTCCACCGAATGCGCGGTGTGCGCCCACCGGGCGATGGCGCGCGCCTTGTTGCGCTGGATGTGGCCGACCATGTGCCACCGGATGTCGTCGCCGGGGAACTCGGCGCCGACGTCGGCCACCTTGCGCGCCGCCTCCTGCTCCCGGGACTCACCGAATTCGGTGCAGCCCAACCGGTGCAGGGTCACCACGTCCGAGGCCGGGAAGAATTTGGTGATCGGCAGCAGCTCGATATCGCGGACCGAGCGGCCCGCCGCCTCGGCCGCACGCGCCAGCCGGGACCGCACGGCGGCCAACGAGCCGGCCAGCTCGGCATCGCGGGGCGTGGCCGTGCTCATGTATCCGTCCTCATTCCATCCAGATCAGCGAGGCCAGTCGGCCGGTCGGAGCGTCCCGGCGGTGGCTGAACAGTGCGGCGTCGGAGACCGTGCAGCGCGGGTCGACGTCGATCGCGGTCACGCCGAGCGACTTCAGCTGCCCGACCAGACCGGCCCGGATGTCCAGGCCGACGGTGCCCCGCTCGGTGCGGCAGCGGCTGCCCGGCAGGGACTTCTCGACATCGGCGGCCATCTCCTCGGGCACCTCGTAGTGCCGGCCACTCACCGCGGGCCCCAGCAGTGCCGACACGTCGGCGACATTCGCCCCCAGCCGTACCATCGCCTCCAGAGTGCGTGCCACCACGCCGATCTGGGCGCCGACCCGGCCGGCATGCGCGGCGCCGACGACCCCGGCGCGGGCGTCGGCCAACAGCACCGGAACGCAGTCGGCGCTGATGACGGCCAACGCCAACCCGCGTGTGCTGGTGACCAGGGCGTCGGTGTCGTCCACGGTCGGCTGCGGACCGTCGACCACGGCGACGCGGTCGGAATGCACCTGGTTCATCCAGACCACGGCGTCGGGTCGGAGTCCGAGCGCGGCGGCCAACCGCTTGCGGTTGGCCGCCACCGCAGCCGGATCGTCACCGACGTGGTCGCCGAGGTTGAAGGTGTCGAACGGCGGCACCGAGACGCCACCCGCACGGGTGGTCGTGACGCGCCGAACCCGGACGGCCACGCTCGCGACTAGTGGCGCATGAACGGCGGCACGTCGACGTCGTCATCGGAGATGCCCCCGTCGTCCGGGCCGCCGATCTTCACCGTCGCGCCGTTGGTGTGCGCCGGGACCGACATCGCGTCGGCCGGCTCGAACACACTGGACCGGACCTTGCCCGCCGACCCGGAGGCGACCGTGGGGGCACCCTCGCCCACGACGGGTTTGCGGCTCGGTCCGGTGCTGTCGAAGCCCGCGGCGATGACGGTCACCCGCACCTCGTCACCCAGCGAGTCGTCGATGACGGTGCCGAAGATGATGTTGGCCTCGGCGTGCGCGGCCTCCTGCACCAGCGAGGCGGCCTCGTTGATCTCGAACAGACCCAGATCGCTGCCGCCGGCGACCGACAGCAGCACACCCTGGGCGCCCTCCATGGAGGCCTCCAGCAGCGGGGAGTTGATGGCGATCTCAGCGGCCTTGAGCGCCCGGCCGTCACCGCGTGCCGAGCCGATGCCCATCAGGGCGGTACCGGCCCCACTCATGACGCCCTTGACGTCGGCGAAGTCGACGTTGATCAGGCCCGGGGTGGTGATCAGGTCGGTGATGCCCTGCACACCGTTGAGCAGCACCTCGTCGGCACTGCGGAAGGCGTCCATCAGGGAGACGGCGGCATCACCCATCTGCAGCAGCCGGTCGTTGGGGATGACGATCAGGGTGTCGCAACTCTCGCGCAGCGAGGTGATGCCGTTCTCGGCCTGATTCGAGCGGCGCTTGCCCTCGAAGGAGAACGGCCGGGTGACCACACCGACGGTCAGCGCACCGAGCTTGCGGGCGATGGTCGCCACGACGGGCGCGCCACCGGTACCGGTACCGCCGCCCTCGCCCGCGGTCACGAAGACCATGTCGGCGCCGCGCAGCAGTTCCTCGATATCGTCCTTGGCGTCCTCGGCGGCCTTGCGACCGACCTCGGGGTCGGCGCCGGCACCGAGTCCACGGGTGGAGTCGCGACCAACATCGAGTTTGACGTCGGCGTCGCTCATCAACAGCGCCTGCGCGTCGGTGTTGATGGCGATGAACTCAACGCCCTTGAGTCCGTGCTCGATCATCCGGTTGACGGCGTTGACGCCGCCGCCGCCGATGCCGACCACCTTGATAACGGCGAGGTAGTTATGCGGGGGGGTCATCGGTCGCCTTTCCTGCCCATTGGAGTAAGTGGTGTTCCTTGTGTTGCCGCTGCGCCCGAAACCCTAAACCTCAACCATAGGTTTATAGTTATGTCAAGTAGTTCCGTGCAACCAGAACGGTAGGGCGGCACGGGGGCGGATCACCGCAGGCGCGCCGAAACGCGCCGACAATTTCTTCTTGTCGCGCCCCGGATCCGGAGAATCTGAGGATCACGCCAGAAAAACCCGCGCCGCACCGCCCAAATCTGGTGTGGGACAGCACACAGTGCCACTCTCGGCGATATGGAAGGGAGGGGCACCATGAACCACTGCTATCGACTGGTCACAGCGATCACCGCCTGCTCGCTCACCGTTGCGCCGATATCAGGTTGCGCCACCACCGTCTCCGCGGGAACGCCGGCGGCGCCGGTGGCCGAACAGATCCGCTATGCGCTCGAACAGGTCGTCGAGGGTTACCTGACGTTCGACGTCGACCGGGTCGCGGCCTTCACTTGCACCAAGTACCGCGATATCGCGATCGCGGACATCCCCGCCGAGGGCATCAACGAGGTACCGGTACCGCCGATGGAGGTGATGCCGGTCGACGCGCTCGCCCGGTTGGAACGCCAGGAACTGGGCGCCGAGTACGTCGGCGCGACCCGCCGATCGCTGTTGGACCTGGCCGATGCCTTCATCGCGCGCGCCCCGGCGGCCTACGAGGACGGTCGGTGGAAGGACTGCACACCACCGGTGCCGAGCACCGGTTCTACTTGACCGTCGGCAGATCCGGACTGGACACATCGTAGGTCTGTCCAGGTTGGGTCAACAGCGCAGCCAGTTTGAGCGCCTTCTCCTGGGTGCGGTCGGTGGTGCCCCACACCACCTTTCGACCGTCGAACAGGATCAGGGTGATGGCCGCGACCGAGGGCGCCTCGACTCTGCTCACCTGTCCGGAGACCTCCAGGGGGAGGGAGGTGAGCACTTCGAGGCCGGCAAGCGTCGCCGGGTCGCGGGGTCCCGGCGACGCTGTGTCGATATAGGGCAGACCCGGCGGCGGGGGCCCGGTCACGAAATCCACGCCGTCGCGGTCGAACAGGTGCGGACCGTCGGGATAGTCCTTGACCACCAACGGCACTCGTTCCTCGACGGTGATCCGCAGGGTCGACGGGTATTCACGCTGTACCCGGGCGCTGGCCACCCGACGGATCGACGCGACCCGTTCGGCCACCGCGTCGGTGTTGATCTGCAGCAGCGGGGTTCCCGGCGCGACGGCGGCGACCTGGCGCACCTCGTCCTCGGTGAGCGCCGTCAGACCCGTGATGACGGTGGCGCGCGCCGACATGATCGGGGTGAAGTACAGCAGCAACCCGACGCCGACGGCGAGCACCGCGAGCACCGCCGACCACATCAGCACCTTCAGACCACGGATCACGCCGCGCGGTGCGGCCTGTGGCTTCTCCTCGGCGCGGCCGAAGGCCCGGCGCTTGGCCTCCCGGCGTGCCTCCTCGATCGCGGTGGCGCGGGCCTGGGCGGCACGGCGTTCCTCGCGTTCCCGGCGGGCCCGCCGGCGCGGGCCCTCGACATCCCCGGCAGCTTCGGCTTCGGCGGCCGGCTCGTCGGTCGGCTCGTCGATGCGCTCCGGATCCACCGACTCCGGTGGCTCGGCCGTTTCGGACTGATCGGAGGATTCCGGCGGTTGGGTCATCACCTTGCCGTCCGGTCGGCGCGCCTGCCCACCGCGTCGAGGATCTCGCGGCCCAGCAGGGTCACATCGCCGGCGCCCATCGTCACCACCACGTCCCCCGGTGCGGCCACTGCCGCGACACGGTCGGCGACCGCGGAGAAGTCCGGGACATAGTGCACCGGCACCGTGATGTGCTCGGCGATGCTGCGCCCGCTCACCCCGGCGATCGGCTGCTCACGTGCCGCGTAGACGTCGAGCACGAAGACCTCGTCGGCGGCGCTCAGTGCGGCTCCGAACTCCTTGGCGAAAGCCTGTGTGCGCGAATACAGATGAGGTTGGAAGACGACGATCGCCCGACCTTCGGACTCCCGGGACAGGGTGTGCACCGCGGTCAGCGCGGCGGCCACCTTGGTCGGGTGATGGGCGTAGTCATCGAAAACCTTGATACCCGCCGCTATTCCGACCAACTCGAACCGGCGGCGCACCCCCTCGAATTCGGCCAGCGCGTCGAGCACAGCCTCGGGTGTCGCCCCGGCCTCGACAGCGGCCAGCAGCGCGGCGAGTGCATTGAGTGCCATGTGCCGGCCGGGCACCGACAGCCGCATGGTGCGCGGATTGCTCTCCCCCGCCAGTTGCACGGTCGCCACCGCGGTGGTGCCCCGCTGCTGCCAGTCCAACAGCGCACCGGCCAGATCCGGCCCCGAAGACCCGTAGCGCAGCACCCGGATTCCCAGGGCGGCCGTGCGTTCGGCGAACGCGGCGGCACCGGGGTCATCGACGCACACCACGACCGCCCCACCCGGTTGCAGATGCTCCATGAAGGCATCGAACACGTCGACATAGGCCTGCTCGGTACCGAAGTGGTCCAGGTGGTCGGCCTCGATATTGGTCACCACCGCGATGTTCGGCCGGTATTGCACCAGCGAACCGTCGCTCTCGTCGGCCTCGGCGACAAAGTACGCACCGCTGCCGTGATGGGCGTTGGTGCCGGCCGCGCCCAGGTCACCGCCGACGGCGAAGGACGGGTCGAATCCGCTGTGCTGCAGCGCCACGATGAGCATCGAGGTGGTGGTGGTCTTGCCTGCGGTGCCGGTGACCATCAGCGTGGTGTCACCGGCCATCAGTTTGGCCAGCACCACCGGCCGCAGGATCACAGGGACGCCCCGCTGCCGCGCCGCCACGAGTTCGGGATTGGTCTTGGGGATGGCCGCATGGGTGGTGACCACCGCAGTCGGGCCGCCCTCGAGCATGTCCAGTGCCGAAGCGTCGTGACCGATCCGGATCTGTGCACCGCGGGCGCGCAGCGCGGCGATCCCGCGGGATTCCTTGGCGTCCGAGCCGGAGACCTGTCCCCCACGGTCGAGCAGGATGCGCGCGATCCCGGACATCCCGGCACCACCGATGCCGACCATGTGCACCCGCGCCAGTTCCGGCGGCAGCCCCTTCACCGCGACGACTTCCGGTTCGTCCGGGCCACCTCGAGTGCGACCTCGGCCACCCGGCGGGCGGCGTCACGGTGCCCGGCCAGCGCGGCCGCCTCGGTCATCTGCCGCAGGCGGGTGCGATCGGCGAGCACGCCCACCACGGTCTCGGCGACCAGCGCCGGGGACAGGTCGGCGTCCTCGACGAGCAGACCGCCACCGGCCTGCACCACCGGCAGCGCGTTGAGGCGCTGTTCGCCGTTGCCGATGGGCAGCGGGACGTAGACCGCGGGCAGTCCGACGGCGCTGACCTCGGCGACCGTCATCGCCCCGGACCGGCAGATCGCCAGATCTGCTGCGGCATAGGCCAGATCCATCCGGTCCAGGTACGGCACGGCCACGTACGGCGGCCCGGATGGCGCAGGCAGTTCCAGGGTGTTCTTCGGGCCGTGCGCGTGCAGCACCGAAATACCCTTGGCGGCAAGGTCACCGGCGGCACCGGCGACGGCGCGGTTGATGGACTGCGCGCCCTGGGAACCGCCGAACACCAGCAGCACCAGCGCATCGTCGGCGAAGCCGAAGGCCGCCCGGGCCTGCGCCCGCAACGCGGCGCGATCCAGTGCGGTGATGCTGGCCCGCACCGGCACTCCGACCACCTCGACGGCACCGAGCCCCGGATCGGGCACCGCGGCGAGCACCCGCCGCGCCGAGCGGGCGCCGAGCTTGTTGGCCCAGCCCGCACTGGCGTTGGCCTCATGGATCACCACCGGCACCGCCGGCCTGCGCACACCGCGCCGGGCCGCCAGGTAGGCCGGGACCGACACGTACCCACCGAAGCCGATCACCACGTCGACGTCGACGGCGTCGAACACCGACCGGGTCTGCCGGATCGCGGTGCGCACCCGAAACGGCAACCGGGCCAGATCCGCCGACGGTTTGCGCGGCAGCGGAACCGGGGTGATGAGCTCCAGGTCGTAGCCGCGTTCAGGGACGAGTCGGGTCTCCAGACCGCGCTGGGTGCCCAGTGCGGTGATCCGTACCCGTGGATCCAGCTCGGTCAGCGCATCGGCCACGGCCATCGCAGGTTCCACATGACCTGCCGTTCCGCCGCCGGCCAGGACGACCGATATCGTGCTCACCCGTAACGCTGACCTTCCAATGACCGGGGCCGCCGGCCCTCCTCCACCCGACCTCGCTGACTCGCGCGTCGACGGTCACCATGATGCCCTGTTGCCCGCGCCGCCCGGTCGCCCGGTTGGCCATCCCGGTGCGCGGTACGGCGAGCGTCGACCGCCGGAGCCTTGCGGGGCTTCTTGGCGGGAGGCTGACTCCTGGTCTTCTTGGGTGCGGGCTTCTTCGCCACGGCCTTGCCGGGCTTACCGTCCTTGGTGCGCAACCGGTCGCGCGCCACGTCGAGTCGGCTGGGTACATAGGGCTCGGGCAGCGGCAGCCGCAGCAACCGGTTGACCCGGTCGTCGCGGCCGGCGCGCAGCGCGGCGACCGCCTCGGGTTCGTGCCGCGCGGCGTTGGTGATGACGCCCAGGATCAGCATGGTGGTGGCCGTCGAGGTGCCGCCCGCCGAGATCAGCGGCAGCTGCAGGCCGGTGACGGGCAGCAGGCCGACGACGTAACCGACGTTGATGAACGCCTGGCCGATCACCCACAGCGTCACCGTCGCCGTCAGCAGCCGCAGGAACGGATCGGCCGAGCGGCGGGCGATGCGCATGCCGGTGTAGGCGAACAGACCGAACAGGCAGAGCAGGCCGGCGGCGCCGACATAACCGAGCTCCTCGCCGATGATCGCGAAGATGAAGTCGTTGTGGGCGTTCGGCAGATAGTTGTACTTGGCGGTGCCCTGGCCCAGGCCGTTGCCGAACAGGCCGCCGTTGGCCAGCGCGTACCGGGCCTGGCGCGCCTGATAACCGGCACCACCCGGATCGGCACCCGGATTGAGCCAGGACTGCACCCGGTTGGAGCGGTAACCGGCCGAGACCGCGAGCACACCGGCTGCGATCGCCATGGCCGACAGCGAGCTGATGAACACCCGCAACGGCAGACCTGCGTACCAGAGCAGGCCCAACAGGATGATGCTCATGGTCACCGTCTGCCCGAGGTCGGGCTGCAGCACGATCAGCGTCAGCGCCAGCCCGGCGGCCGGGACCAGCGGCACCAGCATCTCGCGTAGCGAGGCCTGTTCCAGGCGGCGGGTGGCCAGCAGGTGGGCGCCCCAGATGGCGAACGCGATCTTGGCCAACTCCGAGGGCTGCATGGAGAAGCCACCGAAGACGAACCAGCCGCGGGACCCGTTGGCGATCTTTCCGATACCGGGGATCAGCACCAGGATCAGCAGGACGATGGTGATGCAGAAACCGGGCAGGGCCAGCCGTCGCATCAGCGATACCGGCATCCGCAGCGCCAGATAGAAGGCGATCAGGCCGACGCCGGTCCACAACGCCTGCTTGGCGAAGACGGTCCACGGTGAACCACCCGAGTCGTACGAGTACACGCCGGATGCCGAGAGCACCATGATGAGGCCGAGTGTCACCAGGATCGACGAGACCGCGATGATCAGGTGGAACGATGTCATCGGCCGGCTCAGCCACTGGCCGAACCGGGTGCGCGGCGCGGCGACCACCGAGGATTTCGGGGTGCCGTCGTCCGCGGTACCGGTGTCGGTTTTGTCCGACCGCCGCAGCTTTGCCCGCACCCCCGCGAGCGGATTCCTCACCGGCCACTCGCAAGAGTCACAGGCTTAACGCCCGCCCCACTAGTCTCTTGCACCCCAGAATCCTCCCCCGTCACAGGCGCGCGGTGGCGGATATCAGGTGCGCGTGTCGCAGGCGCGGGCCCGCCAGCTAATGCCGAAACCCGCGCACCTGGGGTGACAGAGCCCCGAAATACCCCAGAAGCGCGTGTCTCGGCGAATGTGTTCGGCCTACGCGCCGACGACCTCTGTCTCGCGGCGCCTACGCGCCGACGACACTCAGCCATTCGCCGTAGAACAACGCGACACCCAGCCCACAGGCGATCGCGGTCAGCAGCCAGAACCGGATGATCACCGTCGTCTCGGCCCAGCCGACCAGTTCGAAGTGGTGATGGAAGGGCGCCATCCGGAACACCCGGCGGCCCGTCGTACGGAAGGCCAGGATCTGCACCACCACCGAGGTCACCTCGGCGACGAACAGCGCGCCCAGCACGACGGCCAGGATCTCGGTGCGGCTGGTCACCGACAGCCCGGCGATGATGCCACCTAGTGCCAGCGAACCGGTGTCGCCCATGAAGATCTTGGCCGGTGCGGCGTTCCACCAGAGGAACCCGATACAGGCACCCGCCGTCGCGGCGGCCACCAAGGCCAGGTCGAGCGGGTCCCGCACGTTGTAGCAGCCCAGGCTGGGGCCGGTGGCGCAGTCGTTGCGGTACTGCCAGAAGGTGATCAGCACGTAGGCGGCGCTGACCATCGCCATCGCGCCGGCGGCCAGGCCGTCCAGCCCGTCGGTCAGGTTGACCGCGTTGGACCAGGCGCTGACCAGGATCACCACGAACAGCACAAAAACCGTCGGCGCCAGCGTCACGGTGGCGATCTCGCGGACATAGGACAGCTGCGCGCTACCCGGGGTCAGCCCCTCGGCATTGCTGAACTGCAGCACGAGGACGCCGAACAACACGGCCGCGGTCAGCTGGCCGATGGTCTTGGCGCGTTTGTTCAGGCCCAGGTTGCGGGAGCGACGGATCTTGATCAGGTCGTCGATGAAGCCGACGATGGCCAGTGCAGTGGCCAGCCCGAGCACCAGCAGGCCCGAGGCCGACGGCCCCTCGCCGCCGAACGGCAACCCGAACAGATGGGTGCCCAGGTAACCGGCCCAGATGCCGGCCATGATGGCGACGCCACCCATCGATGGGGTGCCACGCTTCTTCTGATGGCTGGCCGGGCCGTCCTCCCGGATCTCCTGCCCGAACCCCTGCTTGGTGAACAGCCGGATCAGCACGGGTGTCAGCACGATCGACACCGCCAGCGCGATGGCGACCGCCACCAGGATCTGCTTCATCGGTGCCCGTCCCCCTGCTCGGCGAGGCGATCGGCCAGCGCACCGAGCCCGGCCGCATTGGACGCCTTCACCAGCACCACGTCGCCAGGAGAAAGTTCGTCCTGCAACAGCGCCAGTGCGGCGTCGGCATCGGGCACGAGTACGGACTCACTGCCCCACGACCCTTCCATCACCGCCCCCTGATGCATGGCGCTCATCGATCTCCCGGTTCCCACGACTATCAATCGAGACACATCTAAGCGCACGGCGAACCGGCCGATGCGATCGTGCTCGGATATCGCGTCATCGCCGAGCTCGGCCATCTCGCCCAGAACCGCCCAACTGCGGCGCCTGCCCTGGGCTCCGGAGCGCGCCATCCACGCCAGCGCCTTCAATCCTGCCGTCATCGAGTCGGGATTGGCGTTGTACGCATCGTTGATGACGGTGACGCCGTCGGCCCGGGTGTGCACCTGCATCCGCCGCGCCGAGACCGGGCCGGCACCCGCCAGTGCGTCGGCCACCTGCGGCAGGCTCGCGCCACACTCCAGGGCGACCGCCACCGCGGACAGCGCGTTGGACACCTGATGCTCGCCGTGCACGGCCAGTGCCACCGCGATCTGCTGATCACCGGCGTGCAGCGTGAACCCGGGACGGGCCAGTTCGTCCAGCGTCTCGCCGGAAGACCAGATGTCAGCACCGGGCCCACGCGAGACCCGCACCACCCGCGCCGCGGTCACCTGTGCCATGGCCGCCACCGCGGTGTCATCGACATTCAGGATCACCACACCTGTCGATGGAACTGATTGCGCGAGTTCGGATTTGGTGGCGGCGATGATCTCACGGGAGCCGAACTCACCCAGGTGGGCGGTCCCGACGTTGAGCACCACCCCGATCGACGGGGTCGCGATGGCGGCCAGCGCGGCGATATTGCCGGGATGCCGTGCCGACATCTCCAGGATCAGGAAGTCGGTCGCCGGGGTGGCGCGCAGCACCGTCCACGGATGGCCGAGCTCGTTGTTGAACGACCCGGGCGGGGCCACCACCTCACCCAGTGGGGCGAGCACCGCAGCCAGCAGATCCTTGGTCGACGTCTTGCCCGACGACCCGGTCACGCCGATGATCCGCAGCCCGGCCGCCGTCAGCTCGGCGGCGACCGCGGCGGCCAGCCGGGCCAGCGCCGCGAGCACCGCGGCACCCGAGCCCGCGGCATCGTCATGTTCGAGGGCACCGGAGCCGGTATCGGTGGCACCGGCAGGCGTGACGACGATCGCGGGCACCCCGACCGGCCGCGCGGCCAGCACCGCGACCGCACCGGCCGCGATCGCCGTGGCGGCGAAATCATGTCCGTCGCTGCGGGCGCCCGGGAGTGCCAGGAACAGTCCGCCCGCGGTGACGGCCCGCGAGTCGAATTCGACGGTCCCGGTCACCACGGTCTCGGCCGCCGCGGCGGCATCGATATCGGCCAGTTCGCCGCCCACGATCTCGGCGACCCGGGCCAGGGTCATCTCGATCATCGGCGGTCCTTGAGCGCGGTCAGCGCGGCGGCCAACTCGATGCGGTCGTCGAACGGCCGGGTGACACCCGCCGCGGTCTGCCCGGATTCGTGGCCCTTGCCGGCGATCAGCACAACATCGTCGGCCTGCGCCCAGGCCACGGCGTGATCGATGGCGGTACGCCGGTCCCCGATCTCGATGACCTCGGCGCGCGACCCGGTCACACCGGCGCGGATCGCCGACCGGATCGACGCGGGATCCTCATCGCGCGGATTGTCGTCGGTGATCACCACCAGATCGGCGATCTCGGCCGCGATCCGGCCCATCGGCTCGCGCTTGCCGGCATCACGGTTGCCGCCCGCGCCGAACACCACGGCCAGCCGGCCCCGGGCCTGGTCGCGCAGGGTCTGCAGCACCGCGGCCAGCGCACCGGGTTTGTGCGCGTAGTCGACGAGCGCCAGGAACGGCTGCCCGCAATCGATCGCCTCCAGCCGGCCCGGTACCGCGGCCGCGCGCAGCCCCGGCCCGCTCTGCTCCGGGGATACCCCGACCGCGTCGAGCAGCGCGATCGCCAGCAGCGCATTGGCGATGTTGTAGCGACCGGGCAGCGCAATCCGCAGCGTGTGGTGCACCCCGGCCGGGTCGACGGCCACGAACTCCTGGACGCCCTGCTCGATCGCGTGCGCTGATTCGATGCGCCAGTCGGCGTCGGCCCCGGTGGTGGCCACCCGCACCGGACGGTCGGCCCTGGCGGCGATCTCGCGGCCTGCCTCGTCGTCGACGCACACCACCGCGCGCGCCGCGTGGTTGGGCGAGTCCGGCTCGAACAGTCGCGCCTTGGCGTCCAGATAGTCGGCCATGGTCGGGTGGAAATCCAGATGATCACGCGACAGATTGGTGAAACCGCCCGCCTCGAACGCGGTGCCGTCCACGCGACCCAGGGTCAGGGCGTGGCTGGAGACCTCCATGACGACGGTGTCGACGCCGCGTTCGACCATCACCGCGAGCAGTGCCTGCAGATCCGGCGCCTCCGGTGTGGTCAACGCGCTGGGCTCGTCACGTCCGTCGATGCGGATGCCGACGGTGCCTATCAGGCCCGCCGTCCGGCCGGCGGCGCGCAACCCGGCCTCGACGAGATAGGTGGTGGTGGTTTTGCCGGAGGTGCCGGTGACCCCGATGACCCGCAGGGCCTGCGACGGGTTTCCGTATACATCGGCGGCCACTCCACCGAGCACGGCGCGCGGTTGCGGGTGCACCAGCACCGGTACGGACACCTCGGAGAGCAGTTCGGCCCCGGCCGGATCGGTCAGCACGGCGACGGCACCGGCGGCGATCGCGTCGGATGCGTAGGCGGCACCGTGGGCGCGCCCGCCGGGCAGCGCGGCGAACAGGTCACCGGGCCGGACATCCTGGCTGCGCAGTGTCACGCCGGTGACCCGGATACCCGGGCCGGGCGCCCCCGCGGCGCCGATGCCGTCGGCCAATGGCCCCAGCAATGCACCGGCGGGATTCGAGGGACGCAGTTTCATGGCCTTGCCACAGTACCGGGGGCCATCTGGGACGGATTCCGGCTCACTCCGCCTGCAGTGTCAACGGCGGACCCGGGTCGGCGGACAGCGGCACATTCTCCCGCTGCAGCAGCCAGGACGCGATGTGGTGGAACAGCGGGGCCATGCTGGTGCCCGGCAGCCCGTCTGCGGTGCGCGCCGGGTTGTCGGCCATGATGCCGATGACATAACGCGGGTTGTCCGACGGAGCCATCCCGGCGAAGGTGATCCAATAGTGATCGTCGTAGTAGCAACCGCAGTTCGGGTTGATCTGCTGCGCTGTCCCGGTCTTGCCGGCGATCTGGTAGCCGTCGACCGCGGCCTGCCAACCGGTGCCCTGCTGCACTCCCCGCGGGTCGCGCTGCACGGTGGCGCGCAACAGGTTACGCACCTTGGCCGCGGTGTCGGCCGATACCACCCGGATACCCTCGGGGGCCTCCTCGGCGGTCTCGGTGCCGTCGGCGGCGATGGTGGACTTGATGATCCGCGGCGGCATCCGCACCCCGTCGTTGGCGATGGCCTGGAACATCCCGGTCATCTGCAGCAGTGTCATCGAAAGGCCCTGCCCGATGGGAAGGTTCGCGAACGAGCTGCCCGACCACTGATCCATCGGTGGGACCAGTCCCGCACTCTCGCCGGGAAGTTCGATACCGGTGCGCGCGCCGAGGCCGAACTTCTCCAGCATCTCGGCGAACTTCTCCGGGCCGAACCGCTGCGCCAGCATCAGGGTGCCGACGTTGGAGGACTTACCGAACACGCCGGTGGTGGTGTACTGGTCGACGCCATGGTTCCAGGCGTCCTTCACGGTGACACCGCCCATGTCGATCGAACCCGGTACCGACAGCACCTCGTCGGGATTGGTCAGGCCCATCTCGATGGCCGTCGCCGCGGTGACGATCTTGTTCACCGAGCCCGGTTCGAACGGCGAGGACACCGCCGGGTTGCCCATCTGCCGGTTGCCCTGGCGGCCGACGTCCTGCGAGGGGTCGAACGTGTTGTCGTTCGACATCGCCAGCACCTCACCGGTTTTGGCGTCCAGGACGACGGCCGACACGTTGCCCGCCCCGGACAGGTCCTTGGCCTGCTGCACCTGCTGCTGGACGTAGAACTGGATGTCGTCGTCGAGGGTCAGTTGTATTGTCGCGCCGTCGACGGCCTCGTGCCGGTTGCGCATGCTGCCCGGGATCATCACACCGTCGGAGCCGCGGTCGTAGGTGACCGACCCGTCGGTGCCCGCCAGCTTGGCGTCCAGCGAGTCCTCCAGGCCGAGCAGGCCGTGCCCATCCCAGTCGATACCGCCGACGATATTGGCCGCCAGCGAGCCACCCGGGTACTGCCGGATGTCCTGCCGCTCGGAGCCGACCTCGGGGAACTTGGTGGTGATGGCATCGGCGATGGCCGGGTCGACGGCACGCGCCAGGTAGGCGAAGGTGTCCTTGCTGGTGAGCTTGGCCAGCAGTGTCTTGGCATCGGGCCGGTTGTTCAGCCGGGTCGCGATATCGGCGGCGATCTCACGCAGCCGAGCGTCGGGATCCGGGGCGTCCTCGGGGTTCTTGGCCTGCTCCTCTTCCAGCTGCTTACGGATACGCACCGGCTGGAAGGTCAGCGCCCGGGCCTCGATGGTGAAGGCCAGCTTGTCGTTGTTGCGGTCGACGATGCTGCCGCGGACGGCCTGCTGGACGTCGGTGACCTTGAGCTGACCGGCGGCCTCGGCGCGCAGGCCGGCCGCATTGGAGATCTGCAGGTTGAACAGCTGCGCGGCCGCGACCACCAGCACCAGGAAGATCACCACATTGCCGGCCCGGTGCCGGAACACGAAAGACGAACTGCGCAAACCACTCTGCGCCTGCTGCTGCGGGCGGCGGATGCGCCGATCGGTGGCGGAGTGTTCCTGGTTGCGGTCGCGCGTCATGCCGGGGCACCAGGGACGGGAACCTCGACCGGGACCTCGACGGGCGCCTCGGGAGCGGGCGCCACCGCGGCCGGCGCCTGCGGCAGGTGCTCCAGACCGCCGACCGGTCCGGGCTGCGCGGGCAGCTGCGGAGTCGCCAGATGCGGCAACCCCGGCAGCCCCTCGACGGGAACCGGCGCGGGCATCCCGGGCATCGGCACGACCAACGGTTCACCGGCCGTCAGCGGGGCGGCGGGCGGTAGCTGGGCCGGATCAGCCGGTGGCGCAGCGGGAATCGCAGCGACCTCGGGTGCGGGCGCCGGGGAATTCAACGGTGCCGCCGCGGGCGCATTCTGCGGCGCGGTGCGCGGTGGCACCCGGACCACCACCTCACGCGGGTCCACCACCCGCGGTGCCGGCGGCCCCCCCGCGGGCCGGGCCGGGGCCGCCGGCGCGGCCGGGCGTTCCTCGGGCAGCGGGGTGTTCAGCGGTGGCGGCGGCGCCCCCTCGGCCGGCTTCGGGGTACCGACCACCATCCAGGCACCCGTGGGGTCCTGCACCAGATGCGCGGTGTCGCGGGACGGGATCATGCCCAGCCCGCGGGCGGCCTCGGCCAGCGCCGGCGGCGCCTGGGCCTCCAGCACATCACGCTCGAGCGCCTCCTTCTGCTGCAGCAGGGCCTGATTCAGATCGCGGGCATGCCCGAGCTCATAGGAACGGCTGGCGGCGTCGGTGGACAACCACAGCGTGACGCCGAGGCCGATACCGAGTGCGGCGATGACCAGCACGACGAACGGCACCCGGGCGGCCAGCGTCCGCGGGTTCAGCTCGATGGTGGCCAGCCGGGCGATCAGCCGTTCCCGCAGCGGCGGGCGGACGACCTTGGGGGCCTTGGCCTTACGCGCCTTGGCCCGCGCCTTGGCCTGGCTGGCATTCTTCGGCCGGGCCGGTCCGTCGACCGGGCGCCGCACCGGGGTGGTCTTGGGACCGGACCGCTGCGGCCGCTGCTCCGGCGCGCCGCGGCGTTTACGTGCCGGCGCCTCGGGTTGGCGCCGCTGGACGGCTCTGGCCTCCGGGGTGCTGCCGCGTCGACGCTCGTCGGTGCTGCGCCCCGGTGCGGATCGCTTTCCCTTCATGAGTCATCCTTTCCGGCAACCTTTTCCAGTGCCCGCAGCCGTACCGGAGCACTCCGCGGATTGAGCTCGATCTCGTCGGCGTCGGCCTGTTCGGCGCCTCGGGTCAGTGATACGAATTCGGCCTCGTAACCGGGCAGCTCCATCGGCAGCCCGGGCGGGGTGCGCGATGCGGTCGCCGCGGCGAACAGGCTCTTGACGATCTTGTCCTCCAGGGACTGATAGGCCATCACCACGATCCGGCCCCCGCCCGACAGCGCCGCCAGCGCCGCGGGCAGGGCCTCGCGCAGCGAATCGAGCTCACCGTTGACCGCAATGCGCAACGCCTGGAAGGTCCGCTTGGCCGGGTGCCCGCCGGTGCGCCGGGTGGCCGCCGGGATGGCCTCGTAGAGCACCTCGACCAGCTCGCCGGTGCTGACGAACGGTTGCCGGGCGCGGCGGCGCACAACCCGCGCGGCGATCCGGTTGGCGAACCGCTCGTCGCCGTACTCGCGCAGCAGCCGGGTGATAGCCCGCTCGTCATAGGTGTTGAGGATCTCGGCCGCCGTCAGTGGGGCGTCCGGGTCCATCCGCATGTCCAGCGGCGCGTCGTGGGCGTAGGAGAACCCGCGGTCGATCAGATCGAGCTGCATCGAGGACACCCCGAGATCGAAGAGGACCCCGTCGACCGTGACCTCGTCGCGGTCGTCCCAGTAGCCGTCGTACCGGGTGCGGACCGCTCGGAACCGGTCACCGAAGGGGGCCAGCCGCTCGCCGGCGATGCGCAATGCGTTCGGGTCGCGGTCCAGGCCGATGACGCGCAGGCCGGGCAGATCGCTCAGGAACCGTTCGGTGTGCCCGCCGGCACCGAGGGTGCCATCGACCAGAACGGCGCCGGTGCCGTCGGCGTTGCGGCGGGTCAGGGCCGGGGTCAGCAGCTCGACGCAGCGGTCGAGCAGGACGGGAACGTGGCCGTGTTCGCCGGATTTAGGGGTTCTGCCGGGTTCTGGGGTTCCGCCGGGTTCTGGAGTTTCGTCAGGCACTGCGACTCCCCTGTCGAGAATCCGCACCCCTGCACCGGGGTCCCTGTCCGAGGCGGACCTGGCGTCGGGGAAGTACGCCAGGGCCGGTTCGGACAGAGGCCTCGTTGCACGGGCTTCGGGCTCAGATGATGTCGCGAAGAGCTTCATCGGAAGCCGCTGAGAAGTTCTCTTCGTGGGTGTTCTGGTAGTCCTGCCAGGCCTGAGCGTCCCAGATCTCCAGGAACTTGAAGTTGCCGATCACCACGCATTCCTTGCTGAGGTTCGCGTAGCGCCGGTGGTCGGCCGACAGCGTGATGCGGCCTTGTGCGTCGGGATGCTGTTCATCTGTCGCGGCGGCCAGGTTGCGCAGGTAGGCACGAGCCTCGGGGTTACCGCGCTCGGCCTTCGCGTACTTCTCGGTGATCATGGTCTCGAATTCGGCCCGCGGGTACACGGCAAGGCTGTGATCTTGACTCTTGGTGACCATCAACCCTCCTGCCAGTGCGTCGCGGAACCTTGCGGGCAGTGTGAGCCGCCCCTTGTCGTCGAGTTTGGGCGTGTAGGTGCCGAGAAACATCCCGCCACCTCCAACCACTCGGATTCCGAGTCGCTGCGCTTCACCCGCCGGACGGAGCTCCGGTTGCTCCGTTGTCAGCCACTTTACCCCACAATCCCCCACTTAGCTCCATTTGCTGCCACCAAGTTGGCCCCACTCGCCACTTTGGCCGCATTTGTGCCCCTGCGGATGCCACAAACGCGCCGCCAGACACTCAGAAACAGCAAGAAATCCCAGCTCAAAGCTCCCGATACCCACAACGGGGGTCAAGTGGGTGGAGGTGGGGGGAATGTGGGGCCGTCACCCTGATTTTCCCGACACGCCGCGCGGTTTGCGGGAGCAAAACCACGTCAACGCACAAAAAAGGGGGTAGCTCCGGACCGGAGCTACCCCTGCGTGGAGATCAGTGGGGAATCGGCGTCACTCGTCGAAGCGACGGCGGAAGCGGTCCTCCATGCGGCTGGTGAACGAACCACCACCGGTGGATTTACCGCGCTTACCGGTCTTGGCCGAACCACCGGCGGGCGCACCCTTGTCCGCGGCGCCGCCGGCGACACGCGGGCCGGTGATCGCGAAGACCACACCACCGAACATCACGATGAAGCCGATGACCGAGAGGATCGGGAAACTGCCGATCATGGTCGCCTTGATCGCGACCCCGCAGACCAGCATGGCGATCCCCACCACGAAGAGGGCGATGCCCTGCAGCCGGCGTCGGGCCGACGGGGCACGCAGATTACCGCCGCGAACGCTGGAAGCGAACTTGGGGTCCTCCGCGTACAGCGCGCTTTCGATCTGGTCGAGCATGCGCTGCTCGTGGTCGGAGAGTGGCATCCGTCCCTCCTGGTACGCGCCGTGGGCTCCGCGGAGCCGAAATCTGGAAAACCTATCTGGCGCCCGCGATTTTACGAGCGTCTGATCCCATGATACGAGGTCAATCTGAGCCGTACCACCTACTTCGCCCACGATTGTATGACCTCTGCCACCAAAGACCGCCGTCACCTCACCCACGTGGACCTCTGAGCGCGGCAGGGACCGATAATGACTCCTGACCGTGCGCACCGATGACACCGCGAAGGATCCCGTTGGCGACTTATCTGGTGGACCTGTCGGCGGAGATCATGCGCCAACGGCTCCGCGAAGCGCTCGCGGTGTACGTGCAGGCGATGCAGTACCCGCGGGGCACCGAGGAGCAGCGCGCCTCGATGTGGCTGGAGCACACCCGTCGGGCCGGCTGGAAGGGTGTCGCGGCGCTGAGTACCCCGTCGGTGTCCACCGATCACGGCCCCGACGAGGCCGGTGTGCTGGACTCGGCCGAGATGCTCGGCGTCGCCTACGGATACAGCGGTGCACCCGACCAGTGGTGGCAGCAGCAGGTCATGCACGGTCTGCGCCGCCGCGAGGCCGACGGTCGTCAGACCGACACCGCGGTGCTGTCGGACTACTTCGAGCTCACCGAACTGCACATCCACCCGCACGCCCAGGGGCAGGGCCTGGGTGAGGCGCTGGCCAGGCGGCTGCTGGCCGACCGCACCGAGGCACACGTGCTGCTGTCGACCCCGGAGATCAACGGCGAGTCCAACCGCGCCTGGCGGCTGTACCGGCGGCTCGGCTTCGCTGACGTGATCCGCGACTACCACTTCGCCGGGGACCCCCGGGCGTTCGCCATCCTGGGCCGCACGCTCCCCCTTGACCAGCCCGGTCTGGCACCATGACGCAGGTGCACGCCCGCCCCCGACACCGCCGACTCGCCGGCCTGGTCCTGCTGCTGCTGATCGTCGTCCCGTTTGCCGTCGGCTGCGTGCGGGTGCGCGCGTCGATCACGGTGTCCCCCGACGATCGCGTCTCCGGCCAGATCGTCGCCGCGTCCAAGCCGCGTGACGACGCGGACAAAGGACCGCAGCTGCTCAACTCGCTGCCGTTCAGCAACAAGGTGGCGGTCTCGCAGTACGAGCGCGGGGACTATGTCGGCTCGCAGGCGGTGTTCTCCGACCTGACCTTCGCCGAGCTGCCCCAGCTGGCGAACATGAATCGTGATGCCGCCGGTGTCGACATCTCGTTGCGGCGGGCCGGTGACCTGGTCATCCTGGAGGGCCGGGTGGACCTGACGACACTGTCGGACCCGGAAGCCGACGTCACGCTCAGTGTTGCGTTCCCCGGTGAGGTGACCTCCACCAACGGCGATCAGGTGTCCGGCGAGGTCGTCGAGTGGAAGCTCAAGCCCGGCGTCGTGACGACGATGAACGCCCAGGCCCGCTACACCGACCCGAGCGCCCGCTCGTTCACCGGTGCGGCCATCTGGCTGACCGTCGCGTCGTTCATCGTGGCGGGGGTTCTCGGCTCGGTGGCATGGGTGAGCAGGGACCGCTCACCTCGCGCCGGCGAGACTGCCGATTCATAATTGCGAGGTTGTCAGCGTGCCTGCCGACCAACCGGCGGCCGGGACGCTCTACGCTGAAGGACCCGGGGGTAAGCGAATCAGGTTGAGCAAGCGAATCCAGAAAGGGGCGTCCGCTGAGCGTCGATACAGCGGCACCGTCAGCCGTCGAGTTGGTCAACTCCGTCGTCGAGGAACTGCGTCAGTACCTCGCTGAACGCCGCCGGGATTGTGCCTATATCGGCCCCGAGTATGCCGAGCTGACCGCGGCGCTCGAGGAGTTCGTGCTGCGCGGCGGCAAACGCATCCGCCCGCTCTTTGCCTACTGGGGTTGGCGCGCGGTGGCCGGACAGGACCGGCCCTCGGACTCCCATGCGCTGCGGCTGTTCTCCGCGCTGGAGTTCCTGCACGCCTGTGCGCTGGCCCACGACGACGTCATCGACGCTTCGGCGACCCGACGTGGATTGCCGACCGTGCACCGGCACTTCGCCGAGATGCACCGCGCGAACAACTGGCACGGCTCCCCCGAACAGTTCGGTCTGTCCTCGGCGATCCTGCTCGGCGATCTGTCGCTGGTGTGGGCCGACGACATCGTGGCCACCGCCGATCTACCCGCCGATGCGCACCTGCGGGTGCACCGGGTATGGGCCGATATCCGCACCGAGGTGCTCGGCGGCCAGTATCTGGACATCGTCGCCGAGGCCAGTGGCGCCGACTCGGTGGCCTCGGCCATGAACGTCAACACCTACAAGACCGCGTCGTACACGGTGTCGCGCCCATTGCAGCTCGGTGCCGCGGCTGCCGCGGACCGGCCGGACGTGCAGGCGGTGTTCCATCAGATCGGCACCGATCTGGGCGTCGCATTCCAGCTGCGCGACGATGTCCTCGGCGTGTTCGGCGACCCGGTGGTGACCGGTAAGCCCTCCGGTGACGACCTGCGCTCCGGCAAACGGACCGTGCTGCTGGCAGAAGCGGTCGAACTTGCCCAGAAGACCGACCCGGCCGCGGCCAAGCTGCTGGGCGAGTCGATCGGTACCGAGCTGACCGATGTCGCGGTCAAGGAGGTCTGCATGGCGATCGAGTCGGTCGGTGCGCTGGCCGCCGTCGAGAGCCGCATCGAACTGCTGCACCGGCGCGCAATCGATGCCCTCGAGGCCGCCGATATCGACCCGCAGGCCAAGATCGGTCTCGCCGAGCTGGCCGGTCTGGCGTCGAACCGGTCCGCCTGAGGACATGACCACACCGGTATCGGACGCGCCCGCCACGGGTGGTCACCTCACCCGACTGTGGGCGTTCGCCGTCTCCCCCGAGGCGCGGCCGGCCCGGCTGGGTTTCCTGGGCGCGGTGCTGATCGCCGCTGGTGGCCTGGGTGCGGGCAGCACCCGGTTACACGATCCGCTGCTGGAAGCGCTGCACATGTCGTGGCTGCGGTTCGGGCACGGCCTGGTGCTGTCCTCGGTGCTGTTGTGGGGCGGTGTGGCGCTGATGCTGTCGGCCTGGCTGTGGCTGGGCCGACGGGTCGTCGACCGCACCGCGAGCGAATACACCATGTTGGCCACCACCGGTTTCTGGTTGGCACCGCTGCTGCTCAGCGTGCCGGTGTTCAGCCGGGACACGTACTCCTATCTCGCTCAGGGCGCGCTGCTGCGTGACGGTTTCGATCCGTACGTGGTGGGTCCGGTCGAGAACGTGAACTCGTTGCTGGACAACGTGAGTCCGATCTGGACGACCACCACCGCCCCGTACGGACCGGCCTTCATCCTGGTGGCCAAATTCGTCACCATGGTGGTCGGCGACAACGTCATCGAAGGCACCATGCTGCTGCGGTTGTGCATGTTGCCGGGGCTGGCGCTGCTGATCTGGGCGACGCCGCGGGTGGCCCGCCACCTGAACACCAACTCGGCTGCCGCGCTGTGGATCTGCGTACTCAACCCGTTGGTGATCATCCACCTGATGGGTGGGGTGCACAACGAGATGCTGATGGTCGGTCTGATGATGGCCGCGGTCGCCCTGACCTTCGGGGGCCGACCCATCATCGGGGTGGCGTTCATCGCCACCGCGGTGGCGGTGAAGGCCACCGCCGGTATCGCGCTGCCCTTCATGGTCTGGGTCTGGATGCGACGACTGCGCGACACCCGCGGCTATCGACCGGTGCCGGCGTTCGCGTTCGCCACGGCGGCATCGGCGCTGATCTTCGTCGCGGTGTTCGCGGTGCTGTCCTGGCTGGCCGGGGTGGGCCTGGGCTGGCTGACCGCACTGGCCGGTTCGGTGAAGATCATCAACTGGCTGACCTTGCCGACCGCGGTGGCCAACCTGGTCAACTCGGTGGTCGGTCTGATCGTGCCGGTCAATTTCTACGCGGTCCTGGAGATCACCCGGATCATCGGGATCGCCACCATCGCGATCGCACTCCCGTTGCTGTGGTGGCGTTTTCGGCACACCGACCGGGATGCGCTGACCGGCACGACGCTCGCCCTCGGCGTGGTGGTGCTGTTCGTGCCTGCGGCACTGCCGTGGTACTACACCTGGCCGCTGGCCACGCTGGCACCGCTATGGCAGAGCCGGGCCGCGGTGGCGTTGATCGCCGGGTTCTCGACCTGGATCATGGTGATCTTCAAACCCGACGGATCACACGGGATGTACTCGGTGATCCATGTCGGGTTGGCGATCGCGTGTGCGGTGGCCGCCTGGTACTCACTGTCGCGGGCCCCGGAGAGTTCGGTCCCGCGCCCGGCTTAGTAGGCCATAGCCTGCGCCCGCCGGATGACCTCGCGCGCCTGATGCGAGCGCAGGGCGTCCACCGGTCGCGCATTGGTCTGCTTCTCGGTGCTGCCGTCGCGGCTCAGTGTCAGCGACGGATCCGGGGTGAACAGCCAGCGCATCGATTCGGTGACGTCGAACCCGCCGTCCCGCAGGACCACCAGCAGCCCCGGTAGCGGCTTCACCACGTGACCGTGGTCGTCGAAGAACACCTTGGGCACCACCACGGATCCGTTGCGGCGCACACCGACCAGATGCCCGTCGCGCAGATGCTGATTGACCTTGCTGACCGAGACGCCCAGCAGGTTGGACACTTCCGCCAGGTCCAGCACGGCTTCGTCGGGATCGAGGATGTCATCGGACGCCGGAATGCTCACCGGACCGAGTTTAGGGCCACGGGCGAGGACCTGATACCAGAAACCTGAACCGTACGATGGCTGCGATGGATACCTACCAGCGCACCGACCCGCTCGTCGGCAGCCTGCTGGACGGGCGTTACCTGATCGAGGCGATCATCGCCACCGGCGGCATGTCGACGGTGTACCGCGGCCTGGACACCCGGTTGGACCGGCCGGTGGCGGTCAAGGTGATGGATGCGCGGTACTCCCGCGACGAGGCGTTCCTGTTCCGCTTCCAGCGGGAGGCCCGCACCGTGGCCCGGCTCAAGGGTGACGGCCTGGTGGCGGTGCACGACCAGGGTGGCGGCGGACCGGACGGTCCGCCGCCCTATCTGGTGATGGAACTGGTCGACGGCGGCACGCTGCGTGAACTGCTACGCGAACGCGGACCGATGCCACCGCATGCGGCCGCGGCCGTGCTGGCCCCGATCTGCCGCGGACTGGCGGTCGCGCACGCGGCCGGCCTGGTGCACCGCGATGTGAAACCGGAAAACGTGCTGATCTCCGATGACGGCGAGGTGAAGATAGCCGATTTCGGTCTGGTCCGGGCCGTCGCCGAGGCGGGCATCACCTCGACCAGCGTCATCCTGGGAACCGCCGCCTACCTGTCTCCCGAGCAGGTGGGCACCGGGGACAGCGGACCACGCAGCGATGTCTACGCAGTCGGCGTGCTGGCCTACGAATTGCTCACCGGGCGAACACCTTTCACCGGGGACACCGCGCTGTCGGTGGCCTACCAGCGGATGGACAACGACGTCCCGGCGCCGAGTGCGGCGATCGCCGGGGTGCCACCGGAGTTCGACGCCCTGGTGCGCCGCGCCACCGCCCGGGATCCGCAGGCTCGCTTCGCCGATGCCGGTGAACTCGGTGATGCGTTGGCCGACATCATCGACGAACTCGGACTGCCCGCCTTCCGTGTCCCGGCCCCGCGGCAGTCGGCGCAGCACCGCGCCGCCACCGCCTTCCACAGCCGGGTACACACCGAGGACGGCACCACCGATGTGCGCCCGCCGGCCCCGTACCGACCCACCCGCCAACTCCCGGCCGTCGCGGTTCCCGACGAGCCGGGCCCCGGTGCCGAGGAGGCCGAATATCAGCCGGTGGCCGGGCAATTCGCCGGTGTCGACCTCGAAGAGTTCGTCTGGGCGCGGCAACGGTCGCGGCGGGTGCTGGCGTGCTGGGTCATCCTGGTCATCACCCTGGCCGGCCTGCTGGCCGCCGGTGCATGGACGCTGGGCAACAACCTGTCCAACCTGATCTGAGCGCTAGTTGTACTGACCACAGACGTTAGGTACGGCGTGGCGTGGTGACATGAAGAAGACCTCCGAGTGAAGTGCGAGCTGTCTAGGAACGCACCAACCCTCTCGGA